>CAIQQH010000083.1 GCA_903873915.1 uncultured Flavobacteriia bacterium
TGTCGCATAACACTTAATTTGATGCTGCGCAATTCAGAATTTGATTGCTTCGCAAATTGAGTGTAGAGGATTTTAAAAGGTTCAGACTTGAACTCGTATCTCTGCACCCGAGGATTGAACAAAGTCTTAATCTCTTGACATCTTAATATCTTGATGTCTACTTTAATTCTCAATTCAAACACGTCGTTTCGTAGTTTTTCATACCTTTAATTCATGGAAATTAAATTTCAGTCGAAAGAGGAAAGTAAAAAAAATCAAGAGGAAGAATTCTTGGCTTTATCTCGTGAGGAACGATTTTTACGCTTTATCGAGTTGTCAAATTCCATCTTGAAATTCCCCTCAAAAACAGATAAATCTGACGATTCAAATTTTCAATTGATCCGAAAAAAATAGCGGATGGAGGGTTGGGATAAGAAAGACAATGGACCGTCCGTTGAGACGGACTGAAGGACAATAGACGAGGGACTTCAAGAGTTTAAGACACCAAGATTTTAAGACTCAAAACATACTTTGGTGGTTGAGGTTCCAAAGGAAGTCTCGAACCCACAATTTGGGACAAAATACTCGATTCAGCATAGAAGTCGCTCTTGCATCTTGTCCAGATACTTCGGGACTCTTGCTCACTCTGTTATTGGGGCCGCCAGCCATGGGAGCATAGAATATGGATTTGATTCGACTTAAAATGGATTTCTGCTATATTTCCCAATGACTATCGACCCCATCGGCTTGTCCGCCGTGATAGGGGTCGAACAGTCAATGCTTGGGAGGATTTTTTATGGGGATCAAATAACTAAATTCCGAAATTACAGATAAAAAATTCCAAAATATTTTTTATTATTTTCCGAAATTACATAGATATTTTTCCGAAATTGCATAAATAAAGGGCACATACATATGATCCAAAGAATAGCAACAAAAAAAAACATTGAGATGGCGGGGAAATTTCCAGTGATTGTAATAACTGGACCTCGGCAATCTGGGAAAACAACCCTTGCAAAATCGAGTTTTCCTACCTATCGCTATGTTTCCTTAGAAAATCCACAGAATCGAGAGTTTGCGGAAACTGACCCTCAAGGATTTTTGAAAATTTATGATCGCCATGTCATCATAGACGAGGCTCAAAATGTACCTCAATTGTTTTCATACATTCAGCAAATTGTTGACGACTCGCACGAACCAGGACAATACATTATTAGCGGGTCACAAAATTTTTTATTGATTGAAAAAATAGCTCAAACGTTAGCTGGAAGAGTCTATATCACGGAACTATTGCCTTTAAGTCACCATGAAATCAAACAAATACAGACCACAACAGTCTATCAAGAAATGATTACTGGTTCATATCCTAGAATTTATTCAATGAATATCGATCCTAGAGATTTTTACCCAGGATACATCAAAACATATGTGGAGCGAGATGTACGCACTTTATTAAAGGTTCATGATTTAAAGCTCTTTAGAAAATTCATGATGCTATTGGCGCATCAAGCTGGACAATTATTTAATGCATTGGAAATCTCTAAAAAACTTGGTATCGACAGTAAGACTGTTCAACGATGGTTCTCCATCTTAGAAACAAGTTATCTGGCATTTACACTTGCACCATGGCACAACAATTTTTCAAAACGCTTGATAAAAACACCAAAATTGTATTTTTACGACACCGGGCTTTTGTGTTATCTTTTGGGCATTAAATCGACTGATGAACTGATCCATTCGACATATAAAGGGGCTATTTTTGAAAATTATGCGTTGCTAGAATTGATGAAAACATCCTTTGGGAAAGGAAAGAATTATGGTTTTTACTTTTGGCGAGATGGCAATCAAAACGAAATAGATTTGCTCATTGAAGATGGCATTACACTGCATTGCTTTGAAATGAAAGCCAGTTTAACCGTAAAAACTGAACACTTACATGCTTTGCATTACTTGGATTCAATCATGGAACATTATGACTTAACACATTCACTTATCAATTTCAGTGACGAAACACAGGAAAGGAGTAAGGAACGAATTATTTCATGGAAGGATCTCAATGAATACCCATGATTTGTTTCAAGAAAAGACTGGATTTCGTAACTCGTAATTCATAACTCCACTTTAAGCCAGGCATCCCGCCACAGCGGACTTTAAAGCAAATTCCTGAAAGGAACAAATTCACGAAGTGATCAAATTTTCAATTCATTTTTCACCCTTCGAAGCTCAAAAAGCGTAGAAGGTCATTCTTCATTTTTAATTTTTAATTCTCAGCCCCCCCTGTTACATTACCTCCCCCATTCCCGTAATACAACCATCATCAAGACTTCCACGCTGTAGTGGATGCCAACCGACCCGACGCAGGGCACGGTGGAAAAACGATGTGAGGCACGCGCCTAAACGAATTTGCGGAATCTCTCATTTTTTCTTGGTGGTACATTGTTTCACTTTTTAATTTCTATGTACCATGGAAACACCAAAAACCTATTGGAGACAGCGTTTTGAGTTCTTCTACGACAGAAGCCAAACGAAGTCAAACGAAGAACTCGTTGCCGAATTCAACTACATCTTGGACAACGCCAAGATTTTCTCTCAAGGCGTCACAGCCAACATCGCCGCAGTGATGGAATTGATCAAATCCCGCGATCTCGACATCTCCGCAATCCGCAAGGACAATTCGCTCCGACTCTGCCGAATTCGCCTCGAAGGAAACCTGATCCTGCCGCTGGAGGAGTGAGGAGAATAGGATATTAAGACTTAAGCTTCGGTGGATGAATAATGACAATGGACCGCTTCGCTGAAGGACAATGGACTTACTCAAACTTCGAAGTTGAAATTATCTCCTCTTTCACATCTTAAGCCGATACCTCGGGACTGTTTCCCACACTGTTTTCATGGCCCAATACACCCGAAGATTGAACAAAGTCTTAATATCTTGATGTCCCTTGCACTTCGAAGCTTAAAGAGCGAAGAAGTGCGATTGTCCTTTGTGACTTCGAGGGCCTCAGCCACCAAAAATTAGGTCCTTTGTCCATTGTCTTTTGTCTTTAATCTTTTGTCATTTTCAATTCTATTTCCGTATCATTGTCTATGCAGAAAAATGTCCTCTTTCTCGATACCGTGCATCCCATTCTCGCTGAACGCCTAACAGCTGCAGGCCTGACCTGCATTGAAGCGTGGGATTGGAGCAAGGAGCAATGTCTGGAAGCTGCAAAGTCTGCCATTGGCATTGTGATTCGTTCGCGCTTTGCGATGAATGAGGAATTCTTGCAGTTTGCACCTCATCTTGAATTCATCGCGCGCTCGGGTGCTGGCATGGAAAACATCGATGAACACTATTGCAAGAAAAGAGGAATTGCTCTTTACAACGCGCCGGAAGGCAACAGAAATGCGGTGGGTGAACATGCGCTTGGCATGTTGCTGTCCTTGTTAAACAAGTTACATACTGCTGATCGAGATGTCCGCAATGGCATCTGGGACCGCGATGCGAACCGAGGAATTGAGCTCGATGGCAAAACAGTCGGAATCATTGGCTTTGGAAACAATGGTCGTGCTTTCGCCAAGAAATTGCGTGGCTTTGATGTTAAACTCATGGCCTACGACAAATATAAAAAGGGTTTTGGGGATCACTTCGTGATGGAATGTACCCTCAACGCAATTCTTAAAAATGCCGATGTTATTAGCTTTCACATCCCGCAAAACAATGAAACGATGTGGATGGCGAATGATGCCTTTTTCAATCGACTGCAAAAACCCGTGTTTCTGCTCAACCTTTCTCGAGGGAAAATTGTGCAAACATCTGCACTCGTTGCTGCACTAAAACAAGGCAAAGTACTTGGCGCAGGATTGGATGTGCTCGAATACGAAAGCACGAGCTTCGAATCATTTTTTGGAAAAGACCTTCCAGAAGACTTCAACTATTTACTCAACGCCAACAACGTAATCATAACACCTCACGTCGGTGGCTGGACGAATGAAAGCTACTTTAAGTTGAGTGATGTTTTGGCGGAGAAAATCCTGGAAAAAAGTTACGAGTGACGAATTACTAGTTACGAGTGATGAGTTACGAGTTACGAATTACATTGCATCTAATTTGCGAAGCAATCAAATTCCGTTAGGATCCAAATCTTTCCAAAACTCATCCGTTAAATAAAAAACGGTGTCAATAAAGTAAAGAAGTCCATCTTTCGTCAGCACATTCTCATCATGAAGGTCTTCAAGGATAATTCCAATTTCAGGGTTGTAAAAGTCGTTGTTTCTTGTATTTGAAAATCCATTGTTGTTGAGAAACGATTTCACTTGGTTGAGATCCGTGGGTGATGTACTTTCAACAAATGGTTGTTCCACAACAGCATATATGCACTGTTCTTTTTTATAAAATCCAAGCAATTGGTATGCTGTATCTTCAAAAAAAGCATTGTGCAACAGTAAGTTATGAAAATAATCAAGCCAGGAATTGTAGAAAATAGAATCGTTCAGTTTGTAAACTGATTTTTGATTGTGCAAGTATACTTTTTGCTCAGCGCCTTCACTGACATACTGGTTGGGATCAAGCTCATCAACCCACAAACGATTTTCAGAAATGTATGTTGCTAATCTCTGCTTTTCTTGCGCTTTGAAGAACTTTGATCCTTTAATCTCTGAGCTTGTTGTCTCGCCTTTTCTAAGGTAGTCGGCGATTGCTTGGATAACTTTTCCATGCCTAACTTCGCTCTTTCCTGAAATGATTGCATAAAGTTCGTGTTTAAATGATGTTGACATTCAATCAAATTTACGGATAAACCCATTAAAAACAACACCTCGAAACATCTATCCCAAGAAATAGAAGAATTTGCGGTGGAATCAAATTCCGCTGCCGCACCTCACTTGTCCGCCGCGGAGGAGCCACCTAATTCGTAACTCGTAACTCGTAACTCGTAATTAGTAACTCCCCTTCAACCAATCCCATTCACGTTAATAGTAAAGGGTAACAGTGCTGATGTTTTCCGGATGCGGCGAAATTTTCCACGCTTTTTATTCACCTTCCAAGCCGCTTTCACTTGAAATGATTTGTCCTCCCCTTCTCGCTTTTGTCCTACCAAATAGCAGGTATAGCGAAGTGTTCGATGATGTCGTTCGAAAAGAAAAAATGGCTCTACAAATTCTGCACTCAATAATTTAATTTCCTCAGAAAGAATTTTCACTAGTTGCGTTCGCAATGCATCTTGGCGCTCGTCTTCCAAACGCACCATCAAAAAAAATGAATCAATCCAAACTTCGCCAATGCCTGTTTGTGTGGCAATCACCTTTGAAACCGAATCATTGTAATGGTTGAGTTGTTCGAATCCAAATTGTTCGATCACATCAAAACCTGCATAGCCAACATCTATCTTCCAACTATCGGCAATGGTATGAACCGCATTGTTGTAAGTGTAATCGGCTGGACGTCCCATAAGATAATACACTGGGCGCTGAGCATAGATATTGGAAATGCACAACAGAACCATTAAGCTGCAGATATACCGAGAAAAGTTCATGGCCTTACTGTTTCACAATTTGTCTCACAGCAGTACCTGAATGACCAATCATGCGCACGAAATACACCCCTGAACGCAAAGCCTCCATGTTGACATTTAGTTCATTTTTCCCGCTGATGTTTTTGGTGAAAACCAAACGTCCCGCGGCATCCACTAATTCCATGTCTTGCATGTCACTTGTTGTCCAAAGAAGTGTCATTTGATCGTCTACAGGATTCGGAATGACGTCGAATACAATCCCATTGAGATCGTCGATTCCATTTTGATCGACAAGCACACACTGGCTAGTTGCGCTGCACGCACCGTTGGTCACCACCACGGCATAACTTCCTGTCAAGGCAGTTGCAGTGAATGTTTGACTCGTCGCACCTGCAATGGGTGAATTTCCATTTCCACAATCGACCCATTGGTAAGTCGCACCTGAAGCAGCAGCCGTCAAGGTCGCACCATTCTGATTCACCGTGGTATTGATCTGACCAGGAACAAGCACGTCGATTTGCGCACAGCTCGAACTGACACACCCATTCCCATTGGCGATTGCATAGTAGGTTCCATTCACTAATGTAGTTACGTTAATCGAGGTTCCAACACCGATTGAAGTTCCATTGCAAAATCCGCTAAACCATTCCCATTGCTGCGCACCGTTTAAGTTCCCTGAGGCTATGGTAAGAACCGCTGCATCTCCATAACATGATGGTTGAATTGCATTTAACACAGGAACATCTGGCGTTGTCACCGTGACAGACATCGTTGCGCTGGTAGCACATTGTCCGGCTGAAGGTGTGAATGTATACGTTGTTGTACCCAAGGTTGCCGTGTTGATGGGTGACGACCATGAACCCGTAATTCCGTTGTTGGATGTTGTTGGTAAGCTTGGAGCGGTACTGTTCTGGCACAAGGGCGTTTGCTGAGTAAATGATGGAGCAACTGCACTATTCACAACAATGTTCATCGTTGAACTTGAGGCACACTGTCCTACTGATGGCGTGAACGTATAGCTTGTCGTTCCAACTGTTGCTGTATTGACTGGACCCGACCATGAACCTGTTATTCCATTGTTGGAAGTTGTTGGCAATGTCGGTGCTGCACTGTTCTGGCACAAAGGGGTTTGCTGTGTAAATGTCGGTGAAGCTGCACTATTCACAACAATGTTCATGGTTGAACTTGAGGCACATACACCTGCAGTTGGCGTGAACGTATAGCTTGTCGTTCCGGGAGTGGCTGTATTGATTGGTCCCGACCATGTTCCTGTTATTCCATTGTTGGATGTTGTTGGCAATGTTGGCGCGGCAGCATTCTGGCACAAAGGGGCTTGCTGTGTAAATGTCGGTAAAGTAGCAGTATTCACAACAATACTCATCGTGGTATTCGCTGCGCACAATCCAGTCGTTGGTGTAAAGGTATACGTCGTTGTTCCAGGTGTTGCTGTATTGATTGGCGCCGACCAAGTACCCGTGATTCCGTTTGTAGAGCTTGTCGAAAGAATTGGCGCTGTGCTATTTTGACACAAAGGTCCAACTGCTGTAAAGGCAGGAGTTGTTGGTGTCAGACAAGTAATGTTAAAATTGTTGTTCGAAATGTCATAAAATGTTCCGGCAATGGACATCACCATGACACGCGCTGTTGTTGTCGATGCATTTGGTACCGTGATCGCTTGTGTGCCATCATTTGGTGTACTTGCAGACAACACAATTGGATAGGTCACACCGCCGTCCAAGGAAAGCAAGATCTTCACATTGGCACAAGAAATAGGTGCAGCAGTCGTATTTGCCACACTCCACGTCACGGTTTGTGTTGAACCTGAGCCCCAGGTGATTCCAGTGTTTGTTGGATAAGTAACGACAAAAGGTCCGGCCGCAGCCACAGTAGTCACTGTCACATCAGCATAGGCATTGCACGCTCCAACGGCATGATTGTCTTTCACCGTTAAACGGAAATCCATAACGCGTGCAACAGAGGGCAAAACCTCCCATGTGAAGGGTCCATTGGCTGCCAAAGCCACAAGATTCGGAAAATACCGCGATGGATTTGTTGTTGGGTCAAAGCTTCTGAAATTCGGTCCTCCTGTTGCCGTAGCTACCGGAGGCTGCGTCGTTGCTTCATTGTCCATTTGTTCCCACAAATATGTGAGCACATCACCATCAGGATCTGTTGCAGCACCCGTTAGAATAAATGGCGTACTAATCGGCACCGAAATGTTGCCACCTGCAGATGTAATCGTTGGCGCCGCATTATTTAGAGCAGTAATCACCTCACACGTATGTCCAGCACTAAGAATTTCAGCGCTTATTTCACCCAAATTATAGCCATGGAAATAATCATCGCTGTTGCTTTGAACGTCAGGCGCACAAATACCCGCATATCCCATAATGGTGCTCGCACTTCCGGGCTCACGACGAGCTGCTGCAACACTGTTGCAATTGTTATTTTGAGTGTGATTTCCACCAAACTGATGACCCATCTCATGGGCAACATAGTCAATGTCAAATGGATCTCCTACTGGCGCTGCACTTCCTGTAACTCCTCGCGCTTTTTGTCCGCCCGTGCAAACTACACCTAATCCAGCTAAACCTCCACTATTGGTCCCAAAAACGTGTCCGATGTCGTAATTCGCACTTCCAATTTGACCATCACATGTTGTTTGATTTTGGGTGATCATGGTACCCGGTGTACCATTGGTAAAAGGATCCGTGGTTGTGCTGGTGTAAACAATTAAGTTATTGTTGGGAACTATCACCATGGTGATCGCGATGTCTTTTTCATAGACACCATTGACGCGGTTCATGGATGTGGCTTGAGCTGCTTGCGCTAAAGCTACCGTTCCACCTTGAAAGGTGGTATATTCTCCAGTTGCCGAAAGCGCCAAACGATACGTTCTCAACTCACAGGTACCAAAGGCCAATTTTACAGATGGTCCTGGTTTGCCTTTGCTTGCTGAGACCACACCGCACTCCTTTTTTTTGTCGGTGATAAAAGCATCCTTTTCGTAAACAATATAGTATTCCGTATTGCCCTTTAAATAAGGATCAATAAAAACTGTGCTTTTCCCAGGAATCATGATCATCGCATGAAAACCTTGAGGCGTGATATCCCACTTTGCAAAAGCACCCGAACCATCGAGAGCATAACCATCCAAGGTCATTATTTCCTGGAACTTCGCGTTTAAATCAGGATGCAATGTTTGATTTCGTTTAATCGAAAATGCGTGATTGCTCCCATCGGGATAAGGCAAGGTCAATTCTCCTAAGAACCCATCCAAAGCACCTTCTCTGTATGTAATTCCTTGCAGTTGATTCAACAATTCCGTGACAGTGATTTTCATCAATCGGTAAGATGATGCCTGAATCTGTACGGCACCAAATGGCAGCACATTTACACTGGTGACTTCTTCCAACGGCAATTCGATTGACTTGCTTTTTTGAGCATATAAGCCAGTGAATGAGATGGTAAGGGCAGTAAGGAGAGAGTAGAGCTTTGTCATTGTTTCTGTTTTAGCGGCTTGAAATTACAAAAAGAAGCGGAAAATGACAAAAGACCGCTTCGCTGAAGGACAAAAGACAAGGGACAAAAGACAAGGGACAAAGGACAAGGGACAAGGGACAAGGGACAAAGGACAAAGGACAAAGGACATCAAGATTTTAAGATATTAAGATATTAGGACTTGAGAATGGACAATTCACCTTCGCTTTTGAAGCTTCGGCGAATGAAAAAGACATCAAGACTTGGGCTGAGGTGCGCTAGCAGACTCGAAGCCACAAAAGACTTTTATTGGTGACTTCGAGTGCCTCTTACACCACCCAAACTCGTAATTCGTAATTCGTAATTGGTAATTACCACAGGCATCAAATCTTCAATTTGCGAAGCAGGCATGACAAAAATCAGTTTTTCCTTTAACCATTCTCATTGATTCAAATCTTGCCCATTCTGACATTTGACTTTTCTATTTAACACATCAAGTTATGAGTACACATGTCACAAGCTTAAAGATGAAAGAGCTATTGGAAAAGGCTGAGTTCAACCGTTTTGGAATCATTTCCATAGTATTGACCCTTGTTGGATGCCTTGGGGGCATTGCCGTGGGAATGGGGGCAATCAAGTATTACTTTACCTTGACACTCGTTGTTGTTCCGACAATGGCCACATTGAGTTTGCTGATTGCTGTTGCGCCAATGCGCTCTATTCTGATTGCAGGTGCTCTAAGTCTCCTCGTTGATTTGATCATGATTCTTTACTTTACCATGAACTAATTCACATATAAAACACCTTTTGCGCCATCTATTGTCGCAGTTGCTGTTTGATGATGTGTGTTTTCACTTAAGCTGCGCCATCTTGGTGCGGCTTAAAAAAACAGAGTGACAGTGAAGAGCGAGAGCGGTTCCAATTGTACTCTTTTTATGAACTCTCTAGAGACCCCATCGGGGTCAAACCTTTGTAAATAAAACAACTCAAGTAGAGTCAAACGACCCCATCGGGGTCGAATCTTGCCAATCCCGCCGAAACGTTTAGGTGTTCTTCGGTAAGGAAACAATAAACGAGGTGCCAACGCCAGTTTCGGATTCAAAGCTTACAGAGCCCCCATGATTTTCAGCAATCTGTCGCACCATGGCCAAGCCCAAGCCCGTACCTGTGCTCTTGGTGGTGAAGTAAGGAACAAAGATCTTCGCACGTCGCTCTTCTGGAATTCCAGAGCCATTGTCCTTGACTTCAATGCTGTACATTCCCTCGCGCAATTCAACTATGACGATGATGGCACCTTTGCTCAAATCAGGTATGGCCTGAATGGCGTTCTTAAGCAGGTTGTTGAACAAGCGAAGCATCTGGTCTTTGTCGGCACGGACATCAATACTTCGCACAAAAGAACGCAACTCGATGTAGCAGTCACCTTCTTGACGGAACACTTCCAATACATTCTCGATCAATGGCAAAAGGTCCATGGCCTCCTCCTGTGGACGCGGCATCTTGGCAAAACTAGAGAACTCGTTCGCAATGTGTGTCAGGGCATCAATTTGCTCGATAATGGAAGCCACGACGCGTTTCAATTTCTCTTCAGAGGCTGGATCATTCGGATCGTACACTCGCAACAACTGTTGAACACTCAACTTCATCGGCGTCAATGGATTCTTGATTTCATGCGCCACCTGCTTCGCCATTTCACGCCAAGCCGACTCTCGCTCACTGCGCGCCAATTGTTCGGCCGCAAATTCCAATTCCACCAATTTCTGGTTGTAATCTTTTACCAAGGCACCAATTTCATCGTCCTTTTCGTAATCGATTTGCTGGTTGAAGGTGCCGAACTTCATTCGCGCAAAACTTTCCTGCAACAAACGCAAGGGTGCCGTGACCCAACTGGAAATGAAGATGGCCAGTACAATGGTGATGGCCAGTAAGAGCATGAACACATTGATGATGGACACCAAAAACTGTTGAATTTGATTTTCAAATTCGGTCTGTTGTCCAAAGTGCTGAAGATTGGAATACGCAATCAATTTGCCGTTGTGGTTGTACAAAGGAAGATACGCAGAGGCATAATATAATTGTCCGATGCTTTCTTGATGAATGAACTCACTTTTGTCCTTGATCTTTAATGCATACAAGGCCTGCGGATTGATTTGCTCTCCAATCAAGCCAGAATTGAATACTTTCGGTCGCGAGCTGGCCAAGAGGAAACCATCGGTTGTGTAGATGTTGATGTCTGTGAAGAACACTTTTGAAAGGCGCTGCAATACAGTTTCCAGGTAATTCCCCTTTTCTGCAATACTCACCGCATTCTCATTGCCAATTTTTCCACGCAGCTCGATCTCCACAGAAACGAGCTTTTCACCTATCACCTCATTGGTGTATTCATTGTACTGATTGCTTACGAATACGCCACTTCCCCAACCAAAAGCCAAGAGTGAAAGAAAGACCAATCCAATCAACAGCAGTTGAATTTTCACCGCCAAACTCAATGTTTTATTGAAAAATGGCGTGTAACTGAACTGGAAAAACAAGGGAAGAAGCAAAATTCCAAAGAATCCAAACAGATATGAAAAGGAAGTCAACAGCGTTACCCAATCGGTATTTTTTGTTGACAAGACAATGAGGTCATTGTTTGATTTTCGGAGAACGAAATGGTTGTAGCCATCGTAATTGCAGTAGCCATCAGTATCTTTTTTCCACTTGCGCAAAGGGAATGATTTTGCTGGATAATTGAAATCGCCGTACTTCGTGATGAGTCGTCCGTTGTGGTAGCGTGCAACAGAATAGTTTTCCAAGGACTCAAGCACCTTCGCCCGAGACGAAATCAGCAGACGTGGAAAACCAATTTCTTCAGGTATTTTTTTTGATTTTAAGGTGCTGATAAATACTGCTGTATTGCCATTCTCGCTTGCAATGCGCTGACGAATGATGTAACTAAATTGCCCTGAGAAATCCTTTATAAAAACGATGCGTGGATCAATTTCAGAAGGATCTCCATGTTCTGTAATAAGCTCATTGAATTCGCTGTAATCTGTCTTTTGCGCATCGACGCCTTGAATCAATGAAACTCCAGTGGTGTCAAAAAGATAGAAGCCCAATTCGTAGCGCTCCCAAAACCCATTAAAAATGCGGCGTTCCAAGCCACCTTCAAAGTCTGAAAGGCCAATATTGAAAGGGTTACTAATCAAACGTTGAACAATTGGATCCTTTTCAATGGTATTCGCCATGGCATTGTATTCCACCTCAGTAATGACATCTCGCTCGTTGGCGAGCTGATTGGCGTACAATTCCCGTTCTCCTTTTTCCTTCCGGAAATTGAATTCAGACAAACTAAAGGCAGTAACCAGTGAAAAAAGCATCAGGTACAACAAACCAAAAACCAGTTGACTTGACTTCGCTTCGCGGTATTCTTGGTAGATGAGGATACTCAGGAAAATGAGTGGAAACACCGCCGCAAAGAAGAGGTGATAGCCAAAATTGATTTCAAAAAAGAAATACGAAATCCCCAAAAAGAAAGAAATAACCGCCAAGGTTGCCCCATTGTTTCCCAATTTTTTGTTGAGTTCAGCACTTGCCTTGGCATAGAGAAAGAAGGCATAAAACAGCACCCCAAGACTCATGATCGCAAGGAATGAAAACACATTCATGGCAAACAAGCGATCTACAATGAGTGGAATAGATGCGTTTTCAATAAGCCCTTGATTGAGGTACAAGAGGAAGGCCCAAAGCAGAATGTTCAAGCTATACAGCAGGTAGCCGATCCATTTCCCGCGGCGCATGATGTGCATCATTCGACGAAGACTCGCTAACAAATAAACCAAGAGGGCACAATTGACGAGGTATTCGAAGAAGTTCGGGAACCACTCATTTGAACCATAGATACTTGGATCTAAGCCTGCCGTATCGTGCATGAAACCAAACCAAAGCCCTTTCAAGGAGGCAATGCGCAAGAAAATCAAAAGAAGTGGCAATGCAATTCGCAGCGTATAATGTGCCTTTCGCTGCACTTGAAACACGACGAACAACCACAAGCAGACACTCGCAAGAAGGAAAAGCATCAAGACTATGGATTCATTTTGAGTTGCGGGTTGATACTCATTTGGAACAAGAGAAAAAAGAAACTTTTTATCCGATGAGTAAATAGAACATGAAGGTTCTTGTTCCAATGAAATGGATGCATTGATTGGTATGCTCAGGGCTTCAACAAAAGTGTTTTCAAGGTCTGCATTTTGGTAGGAATAGTCGTGCTGAATAAGGAATGAACCACACACCACATAATCATCTACCGTTGAAGTTTTGGCGTAATACCATCCGTTTTGCAGATGAATGATCCCCTCACCTGGAAAGTGAAGATCTGAAAAACGGTGTATAGGGAGTTGGTTGGTATTCCAATAAACGAGTGAATCCTTGTGGTAGATATGCAAATCGAAAGATGATTCATTGGACAATTGGGCCCAGCCTTTCCATTCACCATTTTTTTGAATGTCCTGTCGCTGAATCTCAACAAAACGGTTGAGCCGCAGTTCCATGGATTCAAAACGCTCCTGAAAAGAGGATATACTTCGCGTATTGTCCGTATTAAAGACGATGCCAAAGGCAATCCCAAAGAGGACTGTCGCAAGAATTGCGAGCGAGGTGTGGCGGTATTTATAGAGTTTCTTTCTCAGCATACATTGGCTGCAGCAAAACGCATGTTCAATTCATACATCAAACGGTCAAACTCATCGTCCATTTGATTCATATTGTGAAAGCGAAAATCTGAGTCGGCCTCGTAGGGTTGCAGGTATTTTCTGAAGCAAGGCAACACGTGATTCTCCCATTGATAGATAATGGCTTCGCGTGAATATCCTCTCGTCTCTTGGTCGCGGTACAAGCGGCGATCGAGTTGAACCATCGGATCCACTTCCATAAAGATGGAGAAGTCGATCAACTCTTTTACTTCCGCATAATGCAATAAAAATAAGCCTTCAATGATAATGACCTGTGAAGGATGAATGGTAATCAGCACATTCTTATCGGGTGGAGAATTGAAATGGTATTCCTTCACTTCGATCGGATTTCCAGAAGCCAGCTCACGCAAATCAGCCACCAATTGCTCGCGGTCCAGGGCAGTAGGTAAATCAAAATTCACCTCGCCATTTTCGTCCTTTTCCTGCAGCTCAATAGGCCGGTAATAGTTATCCATCGAAAAGATAGATGGATTCAAGTGCGCCAACTTCTCCGACAATCGTTTCAACAATGTCGTTTTCCCAGAACCACTACCCCCACATATACCGATGATCATTTTTTTTTATTTTTCTGTTTCTACCTTATTGTTTAAAAGACATAAGTCACTTCTTCGCTCTCTGAGCTTCGAAGGACAATGGACTTCAAA
>CAIQQH010000084.1 GCA_903873915.1 uncultured Flavobacteriia bacterium
CCGTGATGCATCTCGGGGCCTACTATTGCTTTTATCCAAAACACATCTGGCTCCGTCGGATTTCCGTTTAATAGCCCCGTGATGCATCTCGGGGCCTACTATTACCGCTTCTATCCAGAGCACATTTCACAATTCTCTGGATCGTCCAATGAACATGTGATGGCTGCTTGGTTTTCTTCGATTGATTGGGCAGTTGGAATTTCTTCCACTTTTCTGTCGATTGTGAACTTGATCGCGTCAGTTGCTGCTTTAGTGCGCAGGTAGTACATTCCTGTCTTCAACCCTTTTTCCCATCCATAGAAGTGCATAGATGTCAGCTTGCCGAAGTTCGCGTTTTCCATGAAGATGTTCAATGATTGAGACTGGCAAATGTAAGCCCCACGATCTGCTGCTTGGTCAATGATTGCTTTTTGAGAAATCTCCCATGCCGTTTTGTACAAATCCTTTAGGCGTTGTGGAATCTCATTGATGTTTTGAATGGATCCGTTGGCTTGCATGATCATTTGACGCATGTCTTTGTTCCACAATCCTTCACGCACCAAGTCTTTCAATAAGTGCTTGTTCACAATGATGAACTCACCTGAAAGCACGCGACGTGTATAGATGTTTGATGTATATGGTTCAAAACATTCGTTGTTTCCAAGGATTTGTGCTGTAGATGCTGTAGGCATTGGGGCCAATAATAGTGAGTTACGCACACCATATTTTTGGACTTCTTCTTTCAACACATCCCATTCCCAACGTGAAGTAGGTGTTACACCCCACATGTCAAATTGGAAAATTCCTTTCGACACTGGTGAACCTTTGAATGATTCATATGGCCCATCTACCTTCGATAAATCTTTTGATGCCGTCATTGAAGCATAGTAGATTGTTTCGAAAATCTCTCTGTTCAATGTACGAGCTTCTTCCGATTCAAACGGATATCCCATCATGATGTAAGCATCTGCCAATCCTTGCACACCCAATCCGATAGGACGGTGGCGAACGTTCGAATTGCGTGCCTCTTCAATTGGATAGAAGTTCTCGTCAATGATCCTGTTTAAGTTCAAAGTAGCTTGGTAAGTCACTTCGAACAATTTGTCGTGGTCAAATTTCCCGTCTTCAGTCACGTATTTTGGAAGTGCCAATGAAGCCAAATTACATACTGCCACCTCATCCGGCGCTGTATATTCAATGATTTCTGTACACAAGTTTGACGACTTGATTGTTCCGAGGTTTTGCTGGTTCGATTTCGCATTTGCCGCATCTTTATACAGCATGTACGGTGTCCCTGTCTCGATTTGAGATTCTAGAATTTTGAACCACAAGTCCTGTGCTTTGATCGTCTTGCGGCCTTTACCAGCTGCTTCATAGCTCAAGTACAATTTCTCAAACTCTGCGCTATGCGTATCTGACAATCCTGGACATTCGTGCGGACACATCAAGGTCCATTCTGCATTGTCTTTTACGCGCTGCATGAACAAATCTGGAATCCAAAGTGCGAAAAACAAGTCACGTGCACGCGATTCTTCTTTTCCGTGGTTCTTTTTCAAGTCTAAGAAATCGAAGACATCTGCATGCCATGGTTCCATATAGATGGCGAATGAACCTTTGCGTTTTCCTCCTCCTTGATCGACATAGCGCGCTGTGTCGTTGAACACACGCAACATTGGTACAATCCCGTTTGATGTGCCGTTCGTCCCTTTAATGTATGACCCTGTAGCACGGATGTTGTGAATCGCTAAACCAATACCGCCAGCAGATTGTGAAATTTGAGCACACGACTTCAATGTGTCATAAATACCTTCGATGCTATCTTCCTTCATTGTCAACAAGAAGCAAGACGACATTTGTGGTTTTGGTGTCCCCGCATTAAACAATGTTGGTGTTGCATGTGTGAACCATCCTTCTGACATCAAGTTGTAGGTCTTGATCGCTGCTGCTACATCTGCTTTATGGATACCAACAGCAACACGCATCAACATTTGTTGTGGACGTTCTGCAATGACCCCCTCCAACTTCATTAAGTATGAACGCGTCAATGTTTTGAAACCGAAGTAGTCATACCGGAAATCGCGGTCATAGATAATGCTTGAATCCAACAACTCTCTGTTGTCCATGATGATTTTGTGCACATCGTCAGCCACCAAAGCTGCTTTTTGTCCAGTCTTCGGGTCGATGTACGAATGCATGTCCTCGATGACCTCAGAGAAACTTTTCTTCGTTTCCTTGTGAAGGTTCGACACAGCGATGCGCGACGCTAGCAAGGCGTAATCGGGGTGGTCTATTGTCTTTGCCGCAGCTACTTCAGCCGCAAGGTTGTCAAGATCGGTTGTTGATACACCGTCATAAATCCCTTCGATGACCTTCATTGCGACTGCTTCGGGCGACACCAATGGATCGAGTCCGTAGCACATTTTCACAGTTCGCGCAGTGATTTTATCGAATTTCACAGCTTCTTTTCGGCCATCTCTTTTGACTACATACATGGTCATTCAGTTATTAAAGTAGGTACTATTTTATTTCTTAAAATTCTTCGTCCATGCTAAAGGAATGATTTCCTTCACCTGCGAGAACACCTGCCTTTTGGTACTCACCGACACGTTTCTCGAAGAAGTTTGTTTTTCCTTGAATGGAAATCATGTCCATAAAGTCAAACGGGTTACTCACATTGTATGCCTTCTCATTGCCCAACTCGAGCAACAAACGGTCGGCAACAAACTCGATGTACTGTGCCATCAAATCGCTGTTCATCCCGATCAACTTCACCGGTAAGGCATCTGTAATGAATTCCTTTTCAATCACTACGGCATCCATGATGATTTCCTTCACCTGTTCTTTAGGCAACTTGTTCACCAGGTGTTTGGTGTAAAGCAAGCATGCAAAATCACAATGCAAGCCTTCGTCTCGTGAAATCAACTCATTCGAGAAGGATAGCCCAGGCATAAGTCCACGTTTCTTCAACCAGTAGATAGAACAGAACGATCCAGAGAAGAAAATTCCCTCTACCGCTGCAAATGCCACCAATCGCTCCGCAAAAGAGCCCTTATCGATCCAACGCAATGCCCATTCTGCTTTTCGTCGCACACAATCTAGGGTGTCAATGGCATTGAACAAATGACTCTTGTCTGCAGAATCTTTGATGTACGTATCAATCAGCAACGAATACGTTTCAGAGTGAATGTTTTCGATCGCAATCTGAAAGCCATAGAAAAACTTCGCCTCCGTATATTGCACTTCAGATAAGAAATGCTCTGCTAAGTTTTCATTTACAATGCCATCAGATGCTGCAAAAAACGCAAGAATATGCTTCACGAAATGGCGTTCGTTGTCGTTGAGTTTATGTTCCCAGTCAATCAAGTCTGGTGATAAATCAATTTCTTCCGCAGTCCAAAAACTCGCTTCAGCTTTTTTGTAGAATGCCCAAATGTCATCGTGCTGAATTGGGAACAACACAAATCGGCTGTTGTTTGATTCTAATATTGGTTCGTTTTGCGCCATATTTTTGGTCGTTTTTTATATGCGAATAGTATGCTTTTCAAGGAAATTTCCTTGTTGGTATTTTCAATAAAATTGGTTGTTTCCCTGTGTTTAGAAATCAATCCTCTGGGGGTCTAATGTTCCTTTTCTTAGGGCCTACAAAAATTGCTAAAATTCCTCCCATCAACAAGCTAAAGAAATGAACAAAGTGTCACGGTTTTCAACACCCCATTACTGAATCCCTTTAGCAACAAACGTTAGGACGATTATCAACAGCATCTCGAAAGATATTCACACAAAAAAATGTGCGATTGTCGATAAATTGTTTCATCCCTACGCCACACTGACTCACAAGGAAGTTTTGCAATGCTTTTATAAAATTACTGCAGTCTCTAGGGGAAATCAAGAACGAAATTTTGTTATTTTACACACTCAATTGTTTATACGATACCACTCGCCAATGATAACAAAGAACAGCGGACAATTTAAACTAAAATTGTCGGATTTATTTCCACTTAAAGACCGTCTTTCGCATTTAATTTTTCCGGCGACATGCATCGTTTGCAAGGCCGAATTGTCCGCTTCTGACATTCCGCTTTGCCCGTTTTGTATCCTTGATCTCGACTACACCCATTTTGAGAAATATGAAACACACACAGCGGTTGAAAAGTTATTCTGGGGCAGGGTGCAAATCGAACAGGCCTATGCACATTTATTTTATCGCAAAGGTGGAAGCACGCAGCAGATTTTACATGAATTAAAATACAAATTCAACGCTGAGCTTGGCCGAGAATTCGGGAAAAGAATTGGTGATATTCTGCGCGAAAAAAAAGAATGGATAGATGTTGAATTTTTGGTGCCCGTGCCAATTCACCCAAAAAAAGAATTTTCACGCGGATACAACCAAAGCACAGTCCTTGCTGAAGGAATTTCTGAATCAATGTCCATCCCGATCTATGACTTCGGCTTAAAAAAATCGAAACATACGGAAAGTCAAACACGAAAGAGTCGCTTTCTGAGGTGGGACAATGTGAAAAACAATTTTTCTCTGTCGTCTCAGGACGAATTGAATGGAAAGCACATTGTTTTTGTAGATGATGTCATAACAACTGGTGCGACCTTGGAATCGCTCATTCGCACCGTATTGGATAAATATCCTGATATTCGTATCAGCGTAATCAGTCTCGCTTTTGCGGCATGAAAAAACAAAACGTACTTATTGTCGGAGGTGGTCTAGCGGGCATTTGCATCGCTATTCAGTGCATCGATGCAGGTCACTCGGTAACACTCATCGACAAAGGAGTCAATCGAAGTAGCGCTGTAGCTGCTGGAATGATCAATCCTTTGGTATTTCGTCGCATGACAAAATCCTGGAGAGTGGATGAATTCATTCCGTATTCGGAAAATTTTTACCGCGATTTAGAGCTTCGAACAGGAGCTTCATTTTTTCACCCCATCGTCATTCGTCGCTGCATCGCTTCAGAACAAGAAGCTGGTTATTGGAAAGATCGGGCAAACGACCCACTATTTAGTGCTTACATTCAGGCATTTGATAAAGAAGACGCAGAGATTCATCCCGAACAAAGACCCTTTGGCAGCGCCCGAGTAAATCATTCTTCCTATGTGTCGGCTGAGCATTTCATGGCGGCTTGTCGAACATTTATCGAAAAAAACGGGACTTACATCCGGGCGGCATTTGAATTCGATCAGTTTGAACCAAGTGCATGCACCTATCTAGGCCAACGATTCGACCAGGCTATTTTTTGTGAAGGATCCGAGGCTGTAAAAAACCCCTATTTCGGAAAACTTCCCGTTGAAGCCACAAAAGGAGAAATTCTAACGGTACAAGCCCAATCACTGCCTCAACACGAATCCCTCAATCGAAAGTGCTTTTGTTTGCCCGTTGAGCCCAACACCTTTCGTATTGGCGCTACTTATGTGTGGCACACCGACAATGTGATTCCAACACAGGAAGGAAAGGAAATGTTGCTGGACAATTTACGTTTCCTTACTGACGAAAAGGTAGAGATTATCGATCATCGTGCCGGCGTTCGACCAACAAGCCCAGATCGTCGACCCATTATGGGCACCCATCCTACCTACCCAAAGGTTCACATTTTTAATGGCCTGGGCGCAAAGGGATACATGATGGCTCCCTTGTTGGCTCAAGAACTTCTCGAGTCTATTGTCGATGGAAAAACTTTGGACCGAGAGCTTAGACTCGATCGGTTTTTTTAGGGAGGGAACTGAGTTGCGAGTCAAAAAAATGACGAATTACGAGTTAAAAAAATTACGAATTACTAGTTACTAGTTACTAGTTATTTATTCAGCACTTCGAAGAACGATCAAGTCTTTTAGCGAAGCGGTCCTTTGTCCTTCGAAGCTCATAGAGCGAAGAAGTGTCTTTTGTCTTGC
>CAIQQH010000085.1 GCA_903873915.1 uncultured Flavobacteriia bacterium
ATGGAGTCGAAAAATCAATCCGAGATTTATGAAAAAAAATGGTATCCAGAAATCGAAGAAATTCTGGCAGAAAACTCTTCAAAGTTTTTTCGAGATTATTTGCAATACAAAAAAACTGAATCACTTAAAGTTGTTAGTGACAATAATACAAAGGAATTATACCAGATTTTCAAAGAATTTGTTGAATCAGAATTTCAAAGTCACAATGATTTTATACTTGATATAATTCGATATGTAAAGTGTTACAAATGGATTATTAGCGATGTAAATAATAATAATATTTCGCAAAATCATCAGAAAGACAGGGATATAAAAGAGCTATTGAGAAATATCTTTCATGACATCAAAGCTGAGGCTTTTAAACCGTTTGTTCTAGGTTTATTGGAGTATCATCAATATTCTGTAAGAAACGTTAAAATGAGCGATGATATTTTGATAACATCATTAACAAGTATTCGAACTTATTTGATTAGAAGAAGGGTGTTAGGCTTGGCACAAGGCGAAAATAAAAGTATTGTTCAATTGAGTAAAAAAATAGAAGATATTGCCAATGGAAACATTTCAATGTTAGAGTTATTGGGAAATATGTTTTACAAACTTCGACTTCCAAATGATTTTGAAATGAGTTTAGCATTTAATTCGATGAATTTTTATGAAAACCTTAAGCAGTATGCAAAGTTAATTTTAGGAAAGATAGAAGAAAAAAACTCTAAAGTATCAGTTGATTTTAGAAATCCAAAGATTACAATTGAACATATTATGCCTCAGAAATTAGATGATAGTTGGAAGTTAGAATTAGGTAAAGATTATGAAGAAATTCATAAGAAGTACCTCCACAACATTGGAAATCTAATTTTAACAGAGTTTAATAGTGAAATAGGTAATAGGTCGTTTGAAGAGAAGAAGAGAAAGCTTTTAACTTCATCACTATATTATAGGATTGATATTACAAACAGAGATTTTTGGAATCATCAGAGTATTGAGGAGCATCAATTGAAAATGGTAAATTGGTTTTTGGAAACTTTTCCATTACCACCAGACTATAAAAACAGATCGAATTGGAATACTCAATTTATTGAAAGTAGTTTGTTTTCTCCTCTTGATAGTGATTCAGGTGATATTGCAGAAGGAAATCGACCATGCGAAATTCATGTTTTTAATGAAATAATATTAGTTAACTCATGGCAGGATGTATTTATTAAGTTTATAAAATGTATAAAGGAAAACCCCAATCTCGATTTCGGCTATCTTCTTGACAATCAATCAGAAATCTTTAAAAGAGAAACTACAATTTTAAAATGGGTTACGTTAAAAGAGTTAATTGCTTCAAATTTCAATTTATCGTCCCGTTATAAATCATTGGATGGAAGGATATTAGAAAAAGTAAAAGAAAAAAATGACGAAATGTTATTCATTCATATTGATATTTCTGCTGCAATTTGTTTATCTAGGATTGCAAATGTTATGGAAAAGCTTTTTTTACCAAAAGATTCCATTCAAATAAAACTAAAATAATTTTTCAATTTTTTTTGGAACTACTTGCCAACAAATGGCACATCCTTTGCAAATCCCTCGGCCAACAAAAAATGATGTAACATGAAAAAGTGGATGTATCCCGTTGTTTTGGTGGCAATGACCTCCATGATGACAAGCAGTACTGAAGTAACATACCCTTCCGTTACCAATGGCGCATTTCAGGTCGGTGAAAAATTGCGCTACCGCGTAACCTATGGTTTTGTCGATGCTGGTGAAGCGGTACTGGAAATAAAATCGACCACCAAAAAAGGTCAGAACCGTGATCTGCTCCATGCCGTGGGAACAGGTAAAACGCTAGGGGGCTTCAATGCCTTCTTTAAAGTGGAAGACACCTACGAGTCCTACATCGATAAAAAAGGAATCTTCCCATGGTTCTTCGTTCGTCGGGTAGATGAAGGCGGCTACAAGGTCAACCAAGATTATGCCTTCAAGCACGACAAAGCAAAAGTCGACAACGGAAAAGGCAAGGAATTTAAAGTGCCCATGGCCATTCAAGACATGGTCTCGGCCTTCTACTATGCACGCACGCTCAACTTCAAAGACATGAAAAAAGGGAAGACCTTCGAATTCAAATGTTTCATGGACGATGAGATTTATACTCTAAAAATCAAATACGTGGGTGATGAGCAAATTCACATCCGCAAAGGAAAATTCAACTGCCATAAGTTTGTTCCCGTGGTGCAAACGGGAAGGTATTTCAAGAGTGAGGACGATGTGAATTTTTGGGTCACCAACGACGCAAACAAAATTCCAATCTTGGTCAAAGCAAAAATTCCTGTGGGTGTGGTGAAAATGCACCTCGTTGAATGGAGCGGATTAAAGAATGAACTAAAAAGCAAGGTAAATGATTAACCATATGATAAAGAAGGCGCTAAGGCGCTTTTTTTATAGCTAAACCTAAGTTCTTTACGTTCCATTTCTTTGTGTAAGACTTATCAAAAGTCGACGTTTGAAAAAAAAATCATACTTCTACAGATAAAAATGAATTTCGTGCTGCTTTTCATTTATTTTTGCCTCCAAAATTAACTTTAAGGCGGTGATAAGCATCACCAAATTTGACCGAGTCGGAATTTACAAGAAGACATTTATAACACAACAATAACCCGAAAACAGAAGGACGCCATGTCAAAAAAACGCGCCATTATCAGTTACGAAAAATTAACGATTGAGCAAAAGAAGCAAATCTTAAAGGACTTTCCTGATGGATATGCAAACCATTTAACCACGATCAAAACCCCAACAGGACAAACGTTGGATGCCTTGATTTGGGAAACGGATGAGGTCATCTATTTAGTGAAGATCAATAAAATGACTCCAAAAGTTCCAGCAGTGGATGATGAGGAAGAAGATTTCGAAGACGATCTCGATAAAGTTGATGTAAAAGATGAGGAAGAAGATGCGGATTCGGATTCAGACGACGACGATGACTACGGTGACAAGCCAGACGAAGGTGGCGATGAAGACGAAGAGTAAATCTTAGCACATAAAAAAATCCCCAGCAGTGTTGGGGATTTTTTTGTGTCTAGGAAATTATTAAGTTACGAGTTACAAATAATTCAAAATTTGATTGCTGCGCAAATTTGATCCTTTCAGGAATTCGAAGAAAGATCAAGTCTTACAGCGCAGCGGGTCTTTTGTCTTATAGTCAGCCGCGGCTGACGAGTCTTTTGTCCCTTTTAATCATTCAACTTCAATACCGCCATGAACGCCTCCTGTGGAACTTCCACTCGGCCTATCTGACGCATGCGCTTTTTTCCTTCCTTCTGCTTCTCTAGAAGCTTACGCTTACGTGAGATGTCTCCACCGTAACATTTCGCGGTAACATCCTTGCGCAAGGCCTTAATCGTTTCACGGGCAATGACTTTTGCGCCAATCGCTGCTTGAATAGGAATCTCAAACTGCTGACGTGGGATCAACTCCTTCAACTTCACACAGATCTTCTTTCCAAGATCGTATGCATTGCTGCGGTGAACCAAGGCCGAAAGGGCATCCAACTGTTCGCCATTCAACAACATGTCCATGCGGATCAAGTCGGATGATTTATACCCAATCGGGTGATAGTCAAATGAGGCATACCCGCGTGACACAGATTTCAAGCGGTCGTAGAAGTCGAATACAATCTCTGCCAAAGGCATTTCAAAAGTCAACTCCACTCGGTCTTGTGTCAAGTACACCTGATTTTTCAGTTCTCCACGTTTTTGTATACACAAGGTCATTATTTGACCGATGTACTCCGATTTCGTGATGATTTGTGCTTTGATATAGGGTTCTTCAATGTGGTCAATTCCTGCGGGATCTGGCAACTCTGAAGGGTTGTTTACAATCAATCCAAGCTCCGGTTCTCTGCGCATGTAACAGAAGTACGATACGTTGGGAACAGTAGTGATAACGGTCATGTTGAACTCGCGTTCAAGTCGCTCTTGGATGATCTCCATGTGCAACATGCCTAGGAATCCACAACGGAATCCAAAACCAAGTGCAGCGGACGATTCTGGCTCAAACACCAACGAAGAGTCATTCAGTTGAAGCTTTTCCATGCTGAAGCGCAACTCCTCGTATTCATCCGTTTCAACAGGATAAATTCCTGCGAAGACCATCGGCTTCACATCTTCAAAACCTTTAATAGCGGTATCACAAGGATTGTTCGCAAGTGTAATCGTATCACCAACCTTTACCTCATTGGCTTGCTTGATACCAGAAATGATGTAGCCAACATCGCCAGCGCGCACCTCCTTCTTTGGACTCAGCTCCATTTTAAGAATTCCAATTTCATCGGCGTGGTATTCTTTGCCTGTGTTGAAGAACTTGATGCGATCACCCTTCTTGATGACGCCATTTTTCACACGGTAATACGCGATAATTCCACGAAATGAGTTGAATACGGAGTCAAAAATCATGGCTTGCAAGGGCGCACTTTCATCACCCTTCGGTGCGGGGATACGATTGATCACCGCCTCGAGGATGCGATCTACCCCAAGTCCAGTTTTTCCAGATGCTTGGATGATGTCTTCGAGCTCACAGCCGATAAGCTCTATAATTTGATCGGAAACCTCTTCTGGCATTGCGCCTGGAAGATCCATTTTATTTAAGATTGGAATGATCTCTAAATCGTGTTCCAAGGCCAAATACAAGTTGGAAATGGTTTGTGCTTCAATTCCTTGTGAGGCATCAACGATCAATAAGGCTCCCTCACAAGCGGCAATCGAACGAGATACTTCATACGAGAAATCCACGTGTCCAGGAGTGTCAATCAGGTTGAGTACATATTCCTGCCCTTCAAAGGTGTAGTTCATCTGAATGGCGTGACTCTTAATGGTGATTCCTCGTTCGCGTTCCAAATCCATGTCATCGAGCGCTTGCGCTTGCATTTCACGGTCTGAGATGGTGCCAGTCGTCTGCAAAAGGCGGTCCGCCAAGGTGCTTTTCCCGTGATCAATATGTGCGATGATGCAAAAGTTGCGGATGTTTTTCATAATTCTTTGCCGTTCAGTTTCAGGGCCATTGAGTGTGCAAAAATACATTAAAAATCCCAATTTTATGGATATACATCGCCGTGGCAATAAGGGGTAAAAACTAGATGTTTGTGTTTTAAGATAAAATTGAAATGTATAATTCCCCCAGGTTTTAACGTTAAAAATTGCAATCATTTGTTGTAGATCAACCATGTTAATGGTTTACCGCACGTGGAGATCCAGCACATGAGAAATAGAACCGAATGGCCCTAAATAGAAAAGAGGAGCTTGTGTGCCCCTCTCATCTTTACCTAACCTACTACTACTTATGAAAACTAACTAAACGTTCTAATCTATGTTTTCAAATCATGTGCCATAATTGGCGTGCTTGATCTGAGATTTGATTGTTTAACGTACTTAAGACGCTTTAATTACACATACTGTTCGGCTTTTAACTTTTTTTGGGGATTTAAAGTTGAATTGAGTATCAAACAATCTGCTGTTCTTAATTTTGAATTAGATGTGATGCAGGTTTATCAAGAAATCCATAAATTCGTTGTCCATGAGCACACAATCAGAAAAGAATGGAAACAAAGGGCTGCGCTATCGCTCGGTTTCTACAGTTATCGGTATTTCTCTTGTCTTATTTATGATTGGACTGGTCCTAGGTGGTGTCTTTGGATTGGAAAATGTGCAACGTCAAGCAAAGGAAAGCTTGCAAGGTGACTTGTTCTTCACCCCTGAAATGAACAATGCGGACATCAAACAAATCGAGCAGGAACTAAAATCATGGAAGGAGTTTAGCGATGTATTTTACATTTCGCCTGAACGTGCCATTGAGGAGTTTAGTGGTCAAGATGAAAACGCCGATGAAATTCTGGCCATCTTCGAAGGAGAGAATCCGCTTCCACCAACCATTGGGTTTAAACCCAAGGCAGAATATGCGACCAAGGAGGGGATGGAAAAAATTAAGGCCGCATTGCTGAAAGCGTATCCGGATGAAATTGATGAGGTAAACTACGACAAGTCAAGTGTGGAGGATGTAAATCTCGGATTTCGACAGTTTGTATTTCTCTTCTTGACGGTGGCGGCCCTGCTCATTATTCTTGCTGTGGCCATGATCAACAATACCATTCGACTGGCGCTGTATTCAAAACGTTTTACCATTAAAACGATGCAGCTGGTTGGTGCTACGCCTTCGTACATTCGCCGCCCATTCATTGTTCGCTCGGTGTTTAACGGCATTGTATCAGCAGTGATTGGTTTAGCTTTGCTCATGACCTTGTTCTTTGCCTTGAACAATTCAATGGATACCATTGAGATTACTTATTCTGTAAAAAGTTTCATCCTACTCTGTTCATCACTCCTCGCTCTAGGGGTCGTTATTTCTGTGGTGTCAACGTGGTTTGCGCTGAACAAATATTTGAGAATGAAATTAGACGATTTGTATTAAATTTGCCACATGGAAAAGAAGAACGCACACGCCTTTGGCTTTCGTAAAGAGAATTACAAATTTTTGTTCATTGGTCTTGCTGTCAATATCATTGGCTACTTACTGATGATCGGAGGGGCCGCTAAAGATCCAAACTCCTTCGATGCTTCCGAACTGTTTAGTGAAGTGCGTATCACCATTGCGCCAATTCTTATTGTAGCTGGTTTTGTGATTATCCTTTTTTCAATCATGAAAAACCCCGCTTCAAAAAATACGGAAACTGAGCAATCGCCATCGTTAGACAAAGCTTCGAAATAACCTTTCATTTCAATGGATATCATTCAGGCGCTACTCCTGGCATTTGTTGAGGGACTCACAGAGTTTCTTCCCATCTCCTCTACGGCTCATATGATCTTCACAAGTGCCATCTTCGAAACTCAGGATGATTCCTTCGTGAAGATGTTTCAAGTGTCAATTCAATTCGGAGCAATTCTTTCTGTGATCGTTTTATACTGGCGTAAATTCTTAAACTTTAAGTCCGTTAACTTTTACATTAAACTGGCCATTGCCGTCATTCCTGCTTTGGTTTTAGGGAAGCTTTTTGATGATAAAATTGAGGCAGTTCTCGGAAATCCTGTACCCATCGCCATCGTTTTGATCCTTGGTGGTGTCATTCTTCTCTTCGTTGACCGCCTTTTCAAACGTCCGAAAATTAAAACAGAGGAAAACATCTCCATTCGTAAAGCACTGATCATCGGGTTTTGGCAGTGTCTGGCCATGATGCCTGGGACAAGCCGTTCTGCAGCATCGATCATTGGCGGAATGCAACAAGGACTAAGCCGCAAGTTGGCTGCCGAATTTTCTTTTTTCCTCGCTGTACCCACTATGCTCGCAGTTACGGCCTATTCAATTTTCCTGAAAGACTGGAAATACGAAGGGACTGAACAAAAAGGGTACGAAATGATTACCCAATCGTCGGACAACATTACTTTTTTTATTGTTGGAAATATCCTCGCTTTTTTTGTGGCGATGCTCGCGATTCGTGTGTTCATCGGCTTGATCGATAGACATGGATTTCGCATCTGGGGATGGTACCGCATTATCGCAGGGACAATCTTGCTGATTTACTTTACGCGTTAATGGATTTTTTAGCTGGAGAGACCATCTTGGTCGATAAACCCTTGGGATGGACATCTTTCGATGTGGTCAATAAGGTCCGTTGGAATCTGAAACAAATGCTGGGCGTGAAAAATATTAAAGTTGGTCATGCTGGAACTCTTGATCCATTGGCCAGCGGCTTGTTGATTTTGTGTACAGGCAAACATACCAAGACAATCGACTCCATCATGGTCGGTGAAAAAACATACACTGGTACCATCCTTCTAGGTAAAACAACGCCTTCCTACGATCTGGAAACAGAATATGACGCTGAATACCCCGTGGATCACATCACGAAGGAAGCGATGGATGCTGCGGTAATACAGTTGACAGGAAACATCATGCAAGTGCCTCCCATATACTCCGCCAAACAAGTAGATGGCAAACGAGCCTACGATTTGGCGAGAGCGGGCAAGACTGTTGAACTAAAAGCCAATGCGATTGAAGTGGAGAAATTCAGCATCGACGCTTCGCGATTTCCAGAAATTGACTTTGAAATCACCTGCTCCAAAGGAACATATATCCGATCGATCGCCAACGATTTTGGTGAATTACTGAATTCTGGCGGAACCTTAATACGCTTGCGCCGCACAAAATCAGGAACCTTTGACGTCGAGAAAGCCTTTACAGTCGACGCTCTGCTCGAAATGATACAAACGACTAATGCGAGTTATTAATTACTAATTACTAATTACGAGTTACGAGTTATTTGTTTTTCACTTCGAAGGAAGAACCAGTCTTAACATCTTGAAGTCTTTTGTCCCTTGTCCTTCGAAGCTCAACGAGCGAAGAAGTGTCCCTTGTCTTTCAATTACTAATTTGGTGGCTCCGCCGCAGCGGA
>CAIQQH010000086.1 GCA_903873915.1 uncultured Flavobacteriia bacterium
ACTGTGCGATTGGTGTGTTTCGTGGCAAGACCGAGCACAATTTGGGCACCCTTTGGCGCTCTGCATACATCCTTGGTGCGGCCTACATCTTTACGGTGGATCACCGCTATAAAAAGCAAGCTTCTGATGTTGTAAAAGCATGGGCGCGCATTCCACTCTTTCACTATAAATCCTTTGGCGATTTGCTGAGCAACATTCCACACGATTGCCGTTTGGTCGGTGTTGAATTGACCGACGAGGCCATTCTGTTGGACCAGTTTGAGCACCCAAAAAGAGCAATTTATGTGTTGGGGGCTGAAAACGAAGGGCTTCCAAAGGAAATATTGGATCAATGTCACTACGTCATTAAACTCGCAGGAAACTCCTCCTTGAATGTAGGCGTTGCAGGCAGTATTGTGATGCACGATCGCGCCTTGAAAATGGGTGGATCATTGCCTTCGAATCATATTTCCTGAAAAAAAAAACTAATTTTTCATCAAAATGACTGAAATCAATCTCAACTACCAATCGAAAGACCTTCGAGAAATCTATTTTGGCGAGGGACATCACAAGTACTTTTTTGGTCCTGAAACGAAGCGCCAATCATGGATGTTGGTCATCGCACTAGGGCTCTACCCTGTCTTCCTGGTTTATTCCATTCAACTCGAAGACAACTGGTTGATGATATTAGGCACTATTTATCTTGGTCTTGTTATGTATGATTTTCAGCGGAAGACGAGACCAATTATCTACTGGAAAAAATCGGTTGAAGCGTTCCTTGAACGCGTGGACAACAACTCCGAACATGGCCTGAAGATCGACGAGGATGGCATTACTTTTATTCAAGGAGATACCGAAACGATCTTGCAATGGTCCATCATTAAACGTGCATCAATCAATGCAGACTACATTGGATTAACCGCCGATTCCAACCTCCTATTTCCAAAAAATTCAATGACTGATAAGGAATTTGACGAACTAAAAAAAATCGTAAAGAGAAAGGTTGCACAGGTAATGAAGGATTAAGGATGAAGGATTAAGGATGAAGGATGAAGGATGAAGAATGAAGGATGAAGAATGAAGAATGAAGAATGAAGAATGAAGGATGAAGAATGAAGAATGAAGAATGAAGGATGAAGGATTAAGAATGAAGGATGAAGGATTAAGGATGAAGGATGAAGGATTAAGAATGAAGGATTAAGAATGAAGGATGAAGGATTAAGAATGAAGGATGAAGGATTTGATGCTGCGCAATTTGATCCTGACGGAATTTGATGCCTTCGGCAATTCAGGGTAAGAGTAAAGTCTTTAGGCTAAAGGATAATTTGAAATTTGATCCTGACGGAATTTGATGCCTGCGGCAATTCAACGCGCAATCAAAGTCTTATAGCGCAGCGGGTCTTTTGTCTTTAAGTCTGCCTTAGCAGACGGTCTCTTGTCTTCAATGGTGACTTCGAGACTTCCTACGGAACCTCAGCCACCGAAGTGCAACACAAGTCCTATAGTGAAGCGGATCTTTTGTCTTTAAGTCTGCTTCGGCAGACGGTCTTTTGTCTTCAATGGTGACTTCGAGACTTCCTACGGAACCTCAGCCACCGAAGTGCAACACAAGTCCTATAATGATGCGGGTCTTTTGTCTTTAAGTCTGCCTTAGCAGACGGTCTTTTGTCCTTAAAACTCTTTTGTCTTTTAAAAAAGATTTCCTTAAATTTATGTAACATTAAACTTTACTACCTAACACAATGAAAAAACCACTCGTCTTCGCAATTCTTGTTCTTGCGATCAATTCATTTTCTCAGACCGATAAATTTGGGATCTCGGCACAAGTATTTAATCCAACCAATGACGTGCAAGTCTATTGGTTTAATATCGACTACGAATCGATTGACAACCACAACTTGAAAGACCAGTCGTTTGGCATAGGCACACAGGTGTATTACAACTTAAAAAATGAAACCCAGCTTCGGTTTCGATTTGGTTGGTCGCGCATTCAGATCTTGGAAAAACAAGATCAAGATATTCCATCTTTAGGGATACATGTTCTTGATCAAGGACTTGGAAGACAAAATCAATTTCATTTTGCCCCCGGGATTGGATGGTCGATGGAGAAATCTAGATTTCAGCTGATTGGAGGCTTTGAGCTGCCCATCAATTATGTCGGACGCTTTGATTTAACCACTGATTTTCGTCAAACCAATCTATCCAATGACAGCTTGGTGGAGCAAAGCCATTCGACGATTTCCATTCCAGCTGGATTCTCGATTGGACTTGGAGCATACCTCGGATTTGTCTACAATTTCAAGAAATACATTTCTATTGGTGCAGAGTTTTCACCTTCTTTGCTCTACGGAAATTATGGCGGACGAACCGCAACATCAGACTATGCCTCGACTTTCCAATTTGAAGCATCGTATACAGATGACAGCAGCACGGGATTCACTTTTTACCAGAATCGTTTTTCCGTAAATATATTTTATCGCATATTGTCAAAAAACAAAGTGCGATCACCTCGAATCATTTGATCCTACTTTTCCTCAATCAAGGTCTGAACGGCCTTATTGTATTTGAATAGAAAATCATACATTTCGTCCGTGCGGAATACTTTTTCCAGTGCGCCATGATCTGCACCTTCCAAAATGGTAAACGTCAAATTTTCGCCTCCGTTGCATGCGCGTATCGCGTCTACTACCTTTTGCGATTCAGAAAGCGGAACAGCTGCATCACGGTTACCATGTTGGATCCACAAAGGAACAGTGGCCAGATCGCAACCATCGCTCGGATTTCCGCCTCCACACAAGGCCACAGCAGCAGTGACCACTTCGGGGTAAGCGCCAGCGAAATGAAGGGTTCCGTAGCCACCCAAACTCATTCCAGCAACATAAACGCGGTTTGTATCTGTGGAATATTGTGATTGAACATAGCGCAGCACCTCCAAAACCTTTTTAGGTTCCCAAGATTTTCCTGCTGGAACTTGCGGCGCAATAACAATGGCTGGAATCATTCGACCGTGCTCAATTTCTTTAATGACACCATATTTCTTTACTAATTCCAAGTTTGAACCAGAAAGACTTCGTCCATGTAAAAAAATCAAAATGGGTGGATTGTTTTTTAAGATGCTGTCGGCCGGAAGATTGATCCAAAAGTTATAGTCTGCCTTACCAATCACCGTCGAGAGTTGCGCATTTGCTACAATCGAGGAAATGAAACATGCGAAGAGAATGCTATTTATTTTTTTCATAGGACCATAAAGATAGGCCCTTCTGCTTGAGGGGGGTGTTAAAAAATGTCAACAGAAAATCTGAAAGGAATGAACAGGAAATTAACCAAACCACACGTCCGTGATCAGTTCACATCCTGCCTGTTGATTTACACGTTCGATGATGATGGATTTTCCATAAGACAATTCATCGCGCATGACAGAGGAATCCATGGTGATGTACAGTGTTTTATTGCGCACCGAAATTGACTTTGTGCGATTGGCTACGGCGATTCCCATCATTTCTGGCCACGCATTAATCACATCCATTTCCTTCATTCTTCCATCCAAGCGATAGGCTTTCATTAGTTTATTGACCAAATCGCCCAACAGGTGTTGATTCTTGTCTAATTTTCTATCCGCCATGGTTCATTTTTGTCTCTAACGAATCAACGGCATGAATCTCACCTTGAGAAACACGAAACATTGAAAATTCTATATTGCTGTCCCTAAAAATAGCGTTTAATCGGTCTTCGTCAGTGTCGGTCACCAACACTTGTCCAAAATAATGTTCCGAAACGAGATCGAGCAAGCGCCTTACTCGGTCATTGTCGAGTTTATCGAAAATATCGTCCAACAAAAGAATGGGTGCCAATGCGAGATGCTCCTTTAACAATTCATATTGTGCCAAGCGCATGGCGATAATTAAAGATTTCTGCTGTCCTTGAGATCCGTATTTTTTAATGGGATGCCCCTTGATGGTGAACACCAAATCATCTTTATGAATTCCAGCGTTGGTGAATTGCGAAAAGGCATCCTTTCGCTCGTTCTCTTTTAAGAGTGTTCCAAAATCCGACTCGTTCAATTGAGAGCGGTATTCTATGCCTACCTCTTCGTGTTCTAAGCCGATAAAATTGTATTTCTCCTGAAAAACGGGAATGTATTCTTGGATAAATGCCTTTCGTACCGCATGAATGATATTGCCAGAACTCACCAATTGTTCATTCCATACCTCAATCGACTCGCGATCAAACAATCCGTGAGTATGCATGTTTTTCAACAAGGCATTGCGTTGTTCCAGAATTCTTGCATACCGTTGAACTTCATCCAAATAGGCACGGTCAAATTGTGCGATAATGCTGTCCATCCATTTTCTACGGATCTCACTACCCTCGGAAATTAAGTCTCGGTCATACGGAGAAATCACCACCACTGGAAATTGACCGATGTGGTCAGCTAATTTCTCATACTCTTTCTTGTTCCGTTTGAACACCTTTTTCGCACCAGACTTTACCGCGCAATGGATATTTATTTCCTTGTCCTCCTTTTGAAACGCCCCTTGAATGGAAAAAAACGGCTGGTCGAAGCGAATGTTTTGACGGTCCATGACATTCAAAAAACTCTTGCACAAACCGAGGTAATGCACGGCATCCAGAACATTCGTCTTTCCTGACCCATTCTTACCAACAAAGCAATTCACGTTTTCCGAAAGGCGAAGTTCCGCTTCTTCGTAGTTTCTAAAATTGATTAAATGGAGACTTTGCAAATGCATAGTTGCAAAAATAAGTGGATTTTCAAAGAATGAAACGGAATAAGCCTATAGTTTTTAACCATTTCGATGTGTTGAAAACCACTGAAAAAAACACAATCGGACGAATGAAAAAAAAAACTATTTTTGCAACGCTTCTAAAATTGGAGATAATGTTAGAAAATTTTTCTTTTCAAGAACTTAAACGACGCTTTGATTCAAACAAGAACTTTCGTTTAGGAACTTATATCGCCGGTGGGGTGATTGTATTGGTTTTGGGAATCTTGGTGTATCGCCAGTTTATGTGGAAACCGGCCAACGAGAAATCGAAAGATTCTTGGTGGATTGGCTTGAACTATGCTCAAAAAGATTCTACGGATCAAGCCATTGATGCGCTTCGTGGTCAAGTGAAAAAATTTGACGGTAAAGTTGGTGGTGAAGATGCGCAGTATCTTCTTGCTCGCCAATACATGGCCAAAGGAGATTTCAAGAAGGCACTTGCTGAGCTCGAGGGCGTCGATTTGAATGACACCTATGTTTCTGTCATGACGGTTGGCTTACAAGCGGATTGTCACAGTGAAATGAAACACTACGACGAGGCAGCTGAACTCTACATGGAGGCTACAGAAATGGAAGACAATGATTTGACTACGCCGATGTATTTATTTAAAGCAGGTCTTTGCTACGACAAATTGAAAGAATTTGAAAAAGCAACGGAGTGTTACACAAGAATTAAAGACGATTATTCTGCGTTTGCGGGACAAAAGTCAATCGAGAAATACATTGCTCGTTCGTCGAATAAAATAAAGAAATAATGGCAACTGCGTTACGCAATTTGTCTGACTATATTCAGGAAGAAGTTCCAAATGGTGCCGGTTTTAAAATCGGCATTGTTGTTTCTGAATGGAACGATTCAATTACCTTGAACTTATTGGAAGGAGCGCGCACTGCGCTGAAAGACAATGGGGTTCACGAAGAAGATATTCTTGTACGCTTTGTCCCTGGCGCATTTGAGCTTGCACTAGGCGCTCAATTTATGTGCGAATACGCTAATATTGATGGTGCAATAGCCATTGGTGTGGTGATTCAAGGTGAAACACGCCATTTCGACTTTGTTTGTGAAGGTGCAACCAATGGAATTAAAGATGTCAACTTGAAGTACAATACACCAGTTGCGTTCTGCCTCTTGACCGACAACACCCTTCAACAATCCATCGACCGTTCGGGAGGAATTCATGGCAACAAGGGCGTTGAATGTGCCATTGCCTGTCTGAAGATGGTTGCATTAAAGAAGAGTCTTTCCGAGAAAAAATAATACATTCGAATGTCTTCTCAGACAATCAATAACCAACGTTAACATCATGACATTAATCAAATCAATTTCGGGAATCCGCGGAACCATTGGTGGAAAAGTGGACCAAGGCCTTACTCCTGTTGATGCGGTAAAATTTGCTGCGGCTTATGGAACTTGGATCAAAGAGAACAATTCTGATAAAAAAGTTAAAATTGTCATTGGTCGTGATGCGCGAATTTCTGGTCCGATGATTTCGGATTTAGTCATTTCCACCTTGATCGGTTTAGGTATCGATGTGGTTAATCTTGGCCTATCGACAACCCCAACCGTTGAAATCGCTGTCCCTTTGGAGAAAGCCCATGGAGGAATCATTCTCACAGCAAGCCACAATCCGAAGCAATGGAACGCTTTAAAATTATTGAATGAAAAAGGTGAATTCATCTCTGGAGCAGACGGTGAAGCCGTTTTAAGTATTGCCGCTGATGAACGCTTTGATTTTGCTGAAGTGGATGACTTGGGCAAGGTAACCATGGATGATTCCTACATGCAAAAGCATATCGACGCTATTCTTGCACTTCCTTTGGTTGATGCCAATTCCATCAAAGCTGCTGATTTCTCGATTGTTGTAGACGCAGTGAATTCATCTGGAGGCATCTTTGTTCCTGCTCTTCTTAAGGCATTGGGTGTCACAAATATCACAGAAATGTACTGCGAACCGACAGGAGAATTTCCCCACAACCCAGAGCCACTTCCAGAGCACCTCACAGACCTTTCAGATAAGATCAAAGAACTTGGTGCTGAACTGGGCATCACGGTAGATCCTGATGTTGACCGCCTTGCTTTGGTATGTGAAGACGGAAGCATGTTTGGCGAAGAATATACGCTCGTTGCCGTAGCCGATTACGTACTGACACATACACCAGGCGCAACCGTTTCCAACCTCTCCTCTACTCGGGCATTGCGCGACATCACAGAAGACCGCGGTCTTATTTATTCCGCTTCAGCCGTTGGAGAAGTGAATGTTGTGGCGAAAATGAAAGAAACCAATGCGGTGATTGGTGGTGAAGGAAACGGTGGAATTATTTATCCTGAATTGCACTACGGCCGTGACTCATTGGTAGGAATCGCTTTGTTTTTAAGTCATCTTGCTCATAAAAAAATGAGTGTTTCTCAATTGCGAGACAGTTACCCGAAATACACGATTTCAAAAAATAAAATTGAACTCACCCCAGACATTGATGTGGACCAAGTATTGACCTTTATGTCGCTCAACTATGCACATGAAGAGGTTGATACAACTGATGGCGTAAAAATCTACATCGGCAAAGAATGGGTGCATTTGCGCAAGAGCAACACCGAACCAATTATTCGCATCTATTCTGAAAGTGAGAATGAATCCAAAGCAAATGAATTGGCAGAACGCATTATTCGTGAGATTAAAGCACTGATATAATAGCTATTACATATTTTTTTGCTTCGTCATTGAACCAATGATGTATCGGCATGTATCAAAGGCCAAATTTAAAAGACATGAACAAACTGATTCTCCCCCTAGTATTTCTCCTGTCGTCATTCGTTTCGAATGCTGGAGACAAAGAGATTGTAAAATCGACCATTACGGAAGTGACGGTCTATGCGCAAGGCGCTCAGCTCTTTCAACGCGCAAGTTATTCCATAAAACCAGGAATCACCGAGGTGATCATTGAGGGAATAAGTCCGACAATCGATGCCAACAGCCTGCAAGTAAAGGCCACTGGTGATGTGATTATCCTCGATTCGAAATATTCCATTTATTACCCTGAGCCGAAGGAAATCAGTCTAGAAGGACTGCCATTAAAAATCAGAAAAGACATTCAGTTACTCGAAGATTCATTGAAATATCTCAACTATGATATTCAGGACATTCAAGATGAAATCGATGTGCTGATGGCAACGAAGAACATCCTCTCAAACAATGGTGCAATTCGTGGCCAAGGAAAGGTAAATGACTCCATCAACCTATTGAAACAAGCCGTGGATTATTACTCTACAAAAATGATGGAAATCAATAAGCGTTTACAAGCATTGAATCGACGCAAAGCAGATAAAAATGAGAAGAAACGTTCGATGGAAGATCGTTTATCAAAAATGCGTCAGCATCAGAACAGTGCAGGTCAATCGGCAGATGACCAAGGTCCACGACACCGAATTACAGTGACCTTGCAATGTAAAGAAATCATGACAGGTAAATTGAATATTTCTTATTTAGTTTCTGCTGCAGGATGGATTCCTAAATATGATTTGCGCAGCGATGGGATGACGTCAAAAATCAACTTGACATACAAAGCGATGGTCTTCCAAAACTCAGGACTGGACTGGGACAATGTGAAATTGAACATCTCTACAAACAACCCTTACCAGAACAAAACCAAGCCGACATTGCATCCTTGGTATGTAGACTACTACACCTATCAAACTCGAGGTTACGATGACAATGTACAATTCAAAAAACAAGAAAGCTTGTCATATGGGTATACCAATCAAGCACCAGCGGCGGCAATGAATGATGAAGAAAAAGATGCAGTAACATCAAATCAATTCGTACAAGTCGTTCGTCAGTTAACCTCTGCAGAATTCCGAATTGACTTGCCGTATAGCATTAAATCCAACAATGAGCAGTACATGGTATTGATTAAAATAGTTGATCTAGATGCCAATTATGCGTACTATACAGTTCCGAAAATAGATCCATCGGTGTATTTGGTGGCGCAACTTTCCAAACTCGATGAACTCGGACTTGTTCCAGCGGAAGCAAACATCTTCTTTGATGGAAGTTATGTGGGAGAAACGTACATTGACCCTACAACCATGGAAGATACGCTTACCTTAAGCATGGGACGCGATCCAAACATTGTGGTGAAGCGACTTTTGATGAAGAAAGAGTGCAAAGAGAAAATCGTTGGTGACAAGAAAGAGAAGATTATGGCCTACTCCATTGAAATCAAGAACTTGAAGGCCACGGGTATCGAGTTGATCATCGAAGATCAATTGCCAATTACGCAGAACGCCGACATCTTGATTGAAGCCATTGACCTTGGGAAAGCGGAGTACGATACACGCACCGGAATGATCAAATGGAAGATCGATCTGAAAACAAAAGAAAGTAGAATCTTGAATTACAGCTACAAAGTGAAATTCAACAAAGATTTGAATCTGCCACTTTAAGCGATTTTAAAAACAATTGAAAAACGAGGAGTAGCTTATGCTCCTCGTTTTTTGTTTAATAAAATTTAATAGGAGTACTTCGATGAAATAAATTATATCCAAGTACTTACTTTCATTTTTACAAAAACAATTTAGGATTATTTTCAGAAGCGATAAAATAAGGAAGCCACAAATATTTCGTATTTTTTAACATACAAACCGATAATATCAATAGTATTACTATTACATTTGCATAAATTACTTTTATGCAAGACCTTCTAGCGAGAATTAAGATTCCTGTGAATGACAACCTTTATTTGAAGGACCCCAGCACCTCAGAATTGGGGCAAAAAATCATTGATGGTAGTATTGCATTGATGAATCAACTTGGATTTGAGCGATTTACATTCAAAAAATTGGCTACTGAAATCCAAACTACAGAAGCATCGGTGTACCGCTATTTTGAAAGTAAACACAAACTTTTGCTGTATCTCATCAATTGGTATTGGGGCTGTATCGCAACGCGTATTACACTGGAGACTAGAAATATTGAACTTCCAGAGCAAAAGCTAAAGAAAACGATTCACATCTTGACCGCCTTGCCAAATCCTGAAATAGATTCTTTGATTTCGAATGAATTGGCATTGAAAGAAATCATCATCAATGAATCGGCTAAGGTATTGATTACAAAAGATGTAGATGAAGAGAACAAAGTGGGTGTCTTTTCAGTTTATAAAACATTGGTGAGCAATGTTGCGGCCATTATCAACGAAGTAAATCGTGATTATCCGTACCCCAATATGCTCGCGTCAAGTATGATCGAAGGAAGTAATCAACAGCGTTTTTTCGCGGCGCATTTACCCAAATTAACGAACATCAAGGAGGACAGCGACTTTGTTGAATCCTTTTATTTAGATCTCATTTTTAACACCTTAAAAAAATGAAAATTCCAGAAAACTCCGTCATTCAACGCTTTCTTTCATTGATCCATCCGGACCGCAAGGAGATTCGCAATATCTACATCTTTGCTATTTTCAGTGGATTGCTTTCACTCGGATTGCCACTCGGAATCCAAATGATCATCAATTTTATTCAGCTCGGACAAATCAGTACCTCTTGGTTTGTTCTAGTCGCATTGGTCGTTTCTGCCATTGGCTTTTCGGGAATCCTAAACATCTACCAACTCAAGATTACCGAAAACTTACAGCAACGCATTTTCACGCGATCGGCTTTTGAATTTGCAGACCGCATACCTAAGATTAAAATGGTTGAACTTGTGAAGCGCTATGCTCCCGAGTTGACCAACCGTTTTTTTGATACACTGACCATTCAAAAGGGGTTATCGAAATTACTCATTGATTTCACCTCTGCAAGCTTACAGATCATTTTCGGATTATTACTCCTTTCCTTTTACCATAGCTTCTTTATATTCATTGGCATTTTTCTATTAATCCTGCTCCTTCTAATGCTGAGGTTTACGGTAAAAAAGGGCTATTCAACGAGTTTAAC
>CAIQQH010000087.1 GCA_903873915.1 uncultured Flavobacteriia bacterium
CATGAGCGGATATAAATTCGGGAATGAATTGTTGATCTTGAATGGTTTACTGACATTTATTGGTTTAACTCTCATTTCAAAAAAAACAACATTAATTTCGGCGTATGAAGATCGTACTTAATGACTACGGCATGCATTTGCGGTTCGCACCATTGACCTTGACGCGTCCTTTGGGAAACGTGCGTATGGGAATTTTGACCAATGACGAACGCTGGAAAACGTACCTGCCCGAAGCGGAAATTGGGTATGTGACGGAGGCGTATTTGTCGCACCGTTTTCCTGGATTTGAAATTCCTGATCTTTCCGTCAATGCCCAAGTGATTCCAAATGAAGATCTTGTTGCGGCATTGCTTGGACTTACCGAAGGCGAAATGTTGTTCATGGATGAACTTTGGCTTGGAAGCAATGAAAATGGAGGAGGTTCACATGTACATTATACAGGAGAAAAGCCCGTAATCATTTCTGAAAGGTGGCACATTTATCAGAAAAATGGGGAGGTACTCGAGCAAGATTTTCATCTCCTTACCGCTGGAAAGAAATCTCAGCCTTTATCTAAAACCAATACACTCATTGGCGATGCGTCAAATCTCTTCATTGAAGAAGGGGCTTGTGTCGAAGCTGCTGTGATCAATGCAAAAGAAGGGGTGGTTTACATCGGAAAAGCGGCTGAAATCATGGAAGGTTCACTCGTTCGTGGTCCGCTCGCCATGTGTGAACATAGTGCCTTGAAACTAGGAACAAAAGTATATGGAGCAACAACCTTAGGTCCTCATTGTAAGGTGGGTGGAGAAGTGAATAATGTAGTTTTTCAGGCCTATTCCAACAAAGGTCACGATGGATTTTTAGGCAATGCCTTGATTGGCGAATGGTGTAACTTGGGCGCTGACACAAACACGTCGAATTTGAAGAACAATTATTCCGCAGTGAGCACCTTTTCCTTTGAATCCCAAAAAGAAGAAAAAACAGATGCCTTGTTTATGGGGGTATGCATGGGAGATCATTCCAAATGTGGGATTAACACCATGTTCAACACAGCAACGGTCATTGGGGTTTCAAGCAATGTTTTTGGTGCGGGCTTTCCGGATAAATACGTTCCTTCCTTTCGTTGGGGAGGAGGAAATGACTTTGTTCCATTTAAATTTGACAAGGCCTTGGAGTATGCCAACAACATGATGGCCCGACGTGGATGTGAACTTTCGGTTGACGAAGTCAGCATTCTTCAGCACATTGCGGACAATTAACACGACATTTTTTCCGAATTCAGCGGTGGCACTTCCTTTGACAATTGTGCACGGCTTTATTAAATTGAACAATTCTTAGGTATTCACAAAATGTCAATTGTGAGTTACTGACACTTTGTCGGTGTAAAGGAATATATTAAAAGAAACAGAATGGAAGATTTTTTCAATAGTGATGTAATAGCGATGAACCAATTTAGCGAGGCAGATGGGGAGTTCATTCCCTTGATTACAGCGGAAGAGGAGGAGAGCATGAACAATGAGATTCTTCCCAATGAATTGGCCATTCTTCCCTTGCGCAATAATGTGCTTTTCCCTGGAGTTGTCATTCCAATTACGGTTGGCAGGGATAAATCCATCAAGTTGATCCAAGATGCCAACAAAGGATCCAAGATTATTGGTGTGGTTTCTCAACGCGATCAAGAAGAGGAAAGCCCCGAGTTTAAGGATTTACACCATATTGGAACGGTGGCTCAAATCGTTCGTCTTTTGCGTATGCCTGATGGAAGTACAACGGTTATTATTCAAGGAAAACGACGCTTTGAAATCGTTCAGCCTCTGCAAACGGAACCGTATATGCGTGCTCAGGTGCGTACCTTGAAAGACAAGAAATTTGACAAAGACAATAAGGAGTTGCAGATGATGTTCACAACGATCAAGGACCTTGCACTTCAAATCATTCGCGACAGTCCAAATATTCCTTCCGAAGCATCATTTGCCATTGGAAACATCGATAGCCCTACATTCTTGGTCAATTTTATCGCGTCGAACATGAACGCGGATGTAGCGAAAAAACAAGAAATGCTCGAAGAATTGGACATGAAAAAACGTGTTCTTCTCGTTCTCGAGCATTTGACCATTGAGATGCAGATGTTGGAAATGCGCAATGAGATTCAATCCAAGGTGCGCAAGGACATGGACCGTCAGCAACGCGAATATTTCTTGCAACAACAAATGCGCACCATTCAGGATGAATTGGGTGACAACCCGCAGGATCAAGATGTGCGTGATTTCCGCGATCGCGCTTATGTGAAGAAATGGGACGAGCGTGTTTCGAAAATTGTATACAAGGAATTGGATAAGTTACAACGAATGAATCCCATGGGTCCGGAATATACGGTGCAAATGAACTACCTCGATGTGATGTTAGATTTGCCTTGGAACGATTATTCGAAGGACAATTTAGATTTGAAACGCGCCGAGAAAATTTTAGACCAGGATCATTTCGGATTGGAAAAAGTAAAGGAACGCATCCTTGAATACCTGGCTGTTCTTAAGTTGAAAGGGAACATGAGGTCGCCAATTCTTTGTTTTTATGGTCCTCCAGGAGTTGGGAAAACTTCGCTAGGGAAATCCATCGCCAAGGCGCTTGGACGTAAATATACGCGCATGTCATTGGGCGGATTACACGATGAATCGGAGATTCGTGGTCACCGAAAAACCTACATTGGTGCAATGCCGGGTCGTGTGATTCAAAGCATTAAAAAAGCAGAATCTGCAAATCCAGTATTTATTCTCGATGAAATTGATAAAATTGGACGTGGAAATCATGGTGATCCTTCCTCAGCATTGTTGGAGGTGCTTGATCCAGAGCAAAATCATGCGTTCTATGACAACTATGTGGAAACGGAATTCGATCTTTCTCGTGTGATGTTTATTGCAACAGCCAACAGCTTATCGAGCATTCAAGGGCCTTTGAGAGACCGTATGGAAATTATTGAAGTCAACGGGTACACGATTGAAGAAAAAATTGAAATCGCAAAACGACACTTATTGCCAAAGCAAATTGAGGCGCATGGGATAACGAAAAAAGATATTTCCGTGGACAAAAAGGTATTCGAGAAGGTCATTGAAGAATACACCAATGAATCAGGTGTCCGCGGCTTGGACAATGTTGTCGCAAAGATTGTACGATTTCGTGCGAGACAAATCGCAATGGATGAGTCCTATGAGCCAAAAATAGGAGTGGATCAGTTGTTTGACATTCTTGGTGCTGGACGTGGCAGAACAAAATACAACAACAATGAGGTTGCTGGTGTTGTCACTGGCTTGGCTTGGACATCCGTTGGTGGTGATATCTTATTCATTGAATCCTCCATTACAAAAGGGAAAGGTAAACTTACCTTAACCGGAAATTTGGGAGATGTGATGAAAGAATCTGCTGTCATTGCCCTCGAATTTTTGAAGGCGCATAGCTCATGGTTGAATTTGGATCAAGAAGTTTTTGATCGATACAATGTACATGTCCATGTGCCTGAAGGAGCAACACCAAAGGATGGGCCTAGTGCGGGAATCACCATGTTGACCTCTTTGGCTTCCTTATTTACGCAGTATCGGGTGAAAAAGAACCTCGCCATGACAGGAGAAATCACCTTGCGCGGTGAAGTGCTTCCTGTCGGCGGAATCAAAGAGAAAATCCTTGCTGCGAAGCGAGCTGGCATCAAAGAGATTATTTTGTGCGAAAAGAACCGCAAAGACATTGAAGAAATTACGGCCGATTATCTAAAAGGTTTGACCTTTCATTTTGTGGAAAGCATGCGCGAGGTATTGGATCTTGCTTTGACGAAGGAAAAAGTCAATGAGCCAATCGTCATTGAGTAAAACGCAGATTGTCGGAAGCAATGGTTTGGGATGATGTGATCATTTTCACCGTTTTAGCCCTGATTGCTGAAATCGCTGGAACCATTAGTGGCTTCGGATCATCGGTATTTTTTGTTCCTATTGCATCTCTCTTTTTTGATTTTCATTCAGTGTTGGGCATAACTGCCTGTTTTCACTTGTTCAGCAATATGTCCAAGATTTTTCTATTCAGAAAGGGATTTGACATGAAACTCGTGCTTTACCTCGGTATCCCTGCGGTCATTTTTGTCAGTATAGGTGCGTTGTTGAGTAAGTACGTCGATTCAACTCACTTGGAACTTGGATTAGCTCTATTTTTAATGCTTTTCAGTGCGTTTTTCATGTTTGCGGGAGATAAAATCTTGAAGCCAACAAAACTGAATTCCATTGCCGGAGGTGCTGTTTCTGGATTTGTAGCGGGACTTCTCGGAACTGGAGGCGCCATTCGAGGAATGACATTGGCCGCATTCGGCTTGACCAAAGAAGTATTCATTGCCTCCTCTGCACTGATTGATTTTGGGGTGGATTTGAGTCGTGGGGCAATCTACTTTTCCAATGGTTTTGTTCACTTGCACGATCTGCCATACATTGGTATCTTACTTGTCGTCAGTGTTCTTGGAACAATTATCGGAAAAAAAATACTCGTGAACATATCCGAAGATCGGTTTCGAAGCATTGTGCTCATTGCTATTTTTTCCATCGCCTTGATTACAGTTGTTGCTCTTTTGTTTAAATAAGACAGCTGGGCAACGAAATCAACTTACAAGACGTCTGCATACAAACTACGATTTATGAAAAAGAGCTTTCTTTCCGCATTCCTGTTAATATCATCAGTTTTTACATCTTTAGCGCAGCAGATTATTCAATTTGCTCCAGCTACGAACATAGACATGGTGATCGCCAATATTTTCGGGATTCAATGTGGATCTGTTTCGAATGTTCAAGTGACTGCAGCCACAGATCAGATTGGTCGTTTTGAATTTGGAAGCACCATTGGATTGAACAGTGGTTTGGTAATGTCTACAGGTGCAATAAGTGGCGGAAGTCAGCCAAGTTCTGCGTTTAGCTCTACGACATTTACAACGCCCGGTGATGCCGATGTTGATGCCTTTGGAGCATCTACCGGAGGATTTCCGAGCTACGATGCGTGCTTCATCGAATTTGATTTCTTGCCAACTGCATCTGATACTGTCCGCTTTAGCTACATCTTGGCTTCTGAGGAATATCCTGAATTTGCTAATACCTCTTTTACTGATCGATTTTTATTCCTCATCTCAGAAAATGGCTCGCCGTATGTCAATGTGGCAACAATTCCTGGAACAACGATTCCTGTTGAAATCAATACCATCAATGCAACGGTTAATTCGCAATACTACCTCGACAACAGCACAAGTTTAAATTTTGTATTCGATGGCTACACCGTTCCTTTGGAGGCGAAGTTTTTTGCTCAGGCGGGTGGGTCTTACCATGTAAAGTTGGTGATTGCTGATGTCAGCGACAGTGCGTTTGATTCTGCAATTTTTCTTGATGAGCAGAATGCGTATTCAAACTTGAGTGGTGCCTTGACCGTTAATGGTCAGCCAGCTTCAGGAACTTTGGAGATTTTTAATTTTATTGGTGATACACTCTTAGCGCAGCCCATACAAACAGCAGCTGTAAGCAATGGAACTTACAATGTGGATAGCTTAGAAACAGGCATGTACCACATTCGCTTTACACCAGATCCAGCAACTTTTCCAGGCGTGGCGCCTTTGTACTATACCAACGGTGATACATGGTCTACAGCTTCTGTCATTGGAATCCCATGTTTCTTTAATAGTGGAAATATCAATTCAACCACCTTAAATCCATTGAGTGGAGATGGGGTAATTGGAGGAACAATTACCATTGATACAAACTTCCTTCACGCACCAACGGTGCCGTTTGAAAATGCACTCATTAAATTGATGAATAGCGCGAATGAAACCCTTGCCTTTACCTACAGCGATGTGAACGGGAGTTATCAATTTACGAATGTTCCAATTGGAAATTACACCTTAAAAATCGATGTGCCTTACATTCCTCAACTGACAGATCATCAAATCACAATGGCCGGGAATCAAACTGTTTTAGGTGCCAATTTTGAGATCATGACCAATGGGATTTTCGCTCAAGGAGACTTGGTGTTGAATGTGGAAGAAACGTCAAATCAATTTGTTTCTTGCTATCCAAATCCAGCCAAGAATGTATTGAATATCAATAATGCATTGGCAGAAGAAATTTCCATTTCTATTTATTCCTTGAACGGCCGCTTGATTTCAACGACTGTAAATCATCCAGGAACAACTCAAATCGACATCAGCAATCTTGCATCGGGAGTGTATATCCTTAAGAGTGCAACGCACCATTTTACGCAACGCGTTGTTAAACTCTAATAGAATTACGAGTTTGGTGGCTGAGGTACTCGAAGCCACGAATTACGAATTGTATTTTGTATTTACTGGAATCATTGTAAGATCAAGTCTTTCAGCGCAGCGGTTTATTGTCAGCAGTAACTCGTATCTAATAACTCGTAACTTTTTTAAGTCTTTTGTTCTTCCTAGTATTTGATGCCTTTGGAAAGTAACTCGTAACTAATTCACCTCACGTGTCCATCACGGCGGAGCCCCCAGATTTAACTAGTAACTCGTCATTCGTAACTCGTAACTAATTCACCTCACGTGCCCGCTGCGGCGGAGCCACCTAATTAGTCATTAGAAACTCGTCATTAGTAACTCGTAAATAAAATCAGTCCTCCTTCCAGTTTTCTCTGCCTTTCACGTAAGGGATTTTAAGTCCGTCAAGAATCTTCTCAAGTGCTGTGATCCGCTTTAAGTAGTCGTCGAATTTCACACGCATTAGAAGGTATTCTTCTTCAGCAATGGCTTTGTTGCTGCGTTGTGCATTTGTTACTCCACCGGTGTTGTCGTACAATGAGTATTCAACAATTCCCAATCTTCCGTTGATTCCTGGCAATGCTTCAAACTCTTTCGATGTTTTAAGACCATCTCCCCAAAGAAGGATAGCACATTCGTCATAGATGAGACGCAATGCACGTGTTTCAGCCAACAATTTCAGATCTGTTCCTGGGTAGGTGAGGAGCACGTGTTCAATTTGATCAAGGAGTTCTTTCGATTCATTCATTTGTGCTGCTGTTCCACTCAATCGTCGGCTCAAGTCGGCCACTTCTGTGCGAAATTTGTTCAGCTCAACTGGATCCTTGGCAATCAATGTTTGATTGTTCAGTGCTTTAACCACAAAGGTCGTTTTCTCTGCAAGGGCAGTTACAAGGCCATCTTTGACCAAGGATATTTCAACGGAATAGGTCCCTGATGGAACCAAGAATCCGTTGTTCTTATTTTTATCTCCTGAAGGATTCACAGCACCTGTAGATTCGTAGCGCAGGTTCCAATTCAAGCGAGAAATGCCTTTCGATGGACTTGAAAATAGGCGACGGACCTCATCACCTTTCTCATTTCGGATGATCCATACGAGCTGAGCATTACCCTCTTGTTGTTCTGTTCGCAGTTCGTTAATACTTGGATAGGAAACTGCTTTTTTCTCCGATTCCAAGGTCTTTTCTTTTTCCTGACGCGTTCCTTTCAATGTTGGATATTCGTCTTTGATGAATAATGTAAATGTTGCCCCAAATTCTGGGTTTTTCGCAGCCCAAAGGTTAGCGCCTTGGAATCCTGTTCCTTCTAATCCAAGTGGGTCAGCTGGAATGTAAAGCAAGGCATCTTTCACTGGGAAAATGTGCGCCTTTTTTTCCAAGGTTGCTTTATTCAATGTGCGCAGTGGGGAGTAGTTGTCCAAAACCCAAAATCCACGTCCAAAGGTTGCGGCAACCAAGTCGTTCTCTCGTTGTTGGATGTCGAGATCATATACAGCAATCGTTGGCAAACCTGCAAGTTTTGTCCAGTTAAGTCCCCCGTCATTTGAGAAATACGCGCCAAACTCTGTACCAACAAAAAGTAGGTTTGGATCAACGAAATCTTGCTTGATGCAATACACGGAACCCCGCTCTGGCAAGTTACTACTGATGGATGTCCACGTCTTCCCTTTATCTGTACTTTTAAGAATATAGGGTTTGAAGTCACCTGAACGGTGGTTGTTGAAGACGGCAAATACCGTGTTTTCGTCGTGCAATGATGCGGTAAGCATGTTTACACGTGTATTGGCTGGCACTCCAGGGAAACTTACATATTTAATCCAAGATTGTCCGTCGCTGTCAGATACTTGAACTAGACCATCATCTGTACCAGCATACAAGAGACCTTTTTTCTTCGGTGATTCATCCAAGGCGACGATGTTTCCATAAATCGTTGTGGACGCATTCTTCATAACAGCATCAATAGACCAAACTTGACCCATTACTGGGATTTTGTTGCGGTCGATTTGTTGTGTCAAATCCGATGAAATGACTTGCCAATCGTCACCTCGACTTGTGCTCTTAAAGACCTTATTTGCAGCGAAGTAAAGTGTTTTGTTATCGTGTGGCGAAATCAATAATGGAGCATCCCAATTCCAACGGTAAGCCGCTTCGCCTTTGCCCGGCATTGGTTGGATCATGTTCTTTTCGCCAGATGCTTTGTCATGACGAACGAGCCAACCGTATTGTGCTTGCGCGTAGGCAATGTTCGGGTCTGTTGGGTCACATGCCGACTCAAAGCCATCACCACCGTTTGTTATGAACCAATCAAAATTTAAAATTCCAGTGAGATTCTTCGTTGCTGAAGGGCCGCCCATGGAATTGTTGTCCTGCGTTCCACCATAGATGTTATAAAAAGGATAGGCATTGTCTGTTGCAACTTTGTAAAACTGTATGATTGGCAAATTGTCGTAATAGCGCCATTGTTGGGCTGAGTTGTAGGTTTCATACACGCCACCATCACAGCCTGCGATCCAATGTTCGGTATTGCTTGGGTCAATCCATAAGGCGTGATTATCAACGTGTTTCTGATTTTCACCTGTCATTTTAAAGTTTTTACCTCCGTCTTCTGTATGGTGCATGTAGGTGTCCATCGCGAAAACTTTGTGCTTGTTCAATGGATCACAAATGATTTCTTGGTAATAGTTCCCGCTGGTGTTGAAGCCCGACATTTTATTCCAACTTTCGCCCTTGTTTGTGGATTGGAAGAATCCTCCTTTGTCTCCACGACCTTCAACGATGGCGTACACATAATTTTCATCTGCGGGTGAAACAGCGATGCCAATTCTTCCCATTTCGCCTTTTGGAAGTCCTGAAGAAATTTCTCTCCACGTTTTTCCTCCATCGGTAGATTTATAGAGTGTTGATTCTGGTCCACCTCCGATGTAAGTCCATTCTTGTCGGCGGCGTTGGTGCGCTGCAGCATAGAGAATATTCGGATTTGTAGGGTCAATGGCAATTTCTGAAACTCCCGTGTTTTCGGAGATAAATAAGGTGCGTTCCCATGTTTTACCACCATCTGTTGTTTTATACACGCCACGTTCGCCTCCTACGCTCCAAACGGGACCATAGGCAGCAACCCAAACGGTATTTTCGTCTGTTGGGTGAATGATGATATTTCCAATGTGTTCGGATGACTTCAATCCCATGTTGGTGAATGATTTTCCTCCGTCGAGTGAGCGGTAAACTCCATCTCCATAGGATACGGAACGCTGGTTGTTGTTTTCTCCAGTTCCAACCCAAACGGTATTGGGGTTTGAAGTTGCTAATTCGACACAAGCAATGGAAAATGATCCTTGATTGTCGAAGATGGGTGAGAAGGAAGTACCATGATTGGTGGTTAACCAAACTCCGCCGCAGGCTGCAGCAACATACCATTTATCTTTATTCGTTGGGTGCACTGCAAAGTCGATGACACGACCAGAAGTCAAGGCAGGTCCAACCATTCTAAAACTGACTGCTCCAACTGTGGAGGCATCGAAAAGTGGAGTTGACGTGCTTGTCGAGCTTTTCTTTTGTGCCGTTGAAGCAAACGCGAGCATGCTTGTGCAAATAGCAAATAAGAGGATTCTTTTCATGGGATAAAGTTTGGTGCAAAATTAAGAGAATACTTTCAATGAAAAAGGGGCAATATTTCGTAACTTTTCGTGTCGATTTTCGATATACCCTATTTGGAACGGAAATTGTCACCGCGCCGCAAATTTTGCAACTATATTGTGTATGAAAATACTTGCTTTACTCGCCTTTTTCTTGGCCTTTGCACCCATCCTATTTTCTCAAGAAGAAGATGAATCTTGCCTCCCCCCATCCAAAAAAGTCATTAAACTGATCGAAACAGCTGCCAATGCCAGTGATGCGAAAACGGCTGTCGACAATTTCAATGCAGCCATTGCTGCAGCTCCGGAAAACGCCACTGCGTATTATGAATATGCCATGTATGCGTTTGAAACAGCCATGAACTACTACGATCGGTCTCCAAATCCTGCCATGGGGGACAAAAGTCTCGCGAAGTCAGAGGAGATGTTTCAGAAAGCGCTTGACATGTGCAGTGATTACCACGCCAACTGCAGTTATTATCTCGGGGTAATCAATTTATCTCAAAAGGAGAAGGATGAAGCGGTGAAATGGTTCACTCAGTTTAAGAACTACAAAAATGATGACAACACACGCTATCCTCAAGATTATACGAAGAAATTAGCCGATGTCAATGAAGTGCTGAAAGACCAACAAGCGGAAGAAGATATGCTTTCCAGCGCAGTGCCTTTTGCGCCTCAGGAGGTGAAGAATGTCAGCTCAGCAAAGGATGAATATTTTCCAATGATTTCACCAGACAATGAGTTGATTTTCTTCACAAGAAAATTGGATCGCGCCAATTATGGCGATTTGGTATCGAAGATGGTAGAGGAATTTACCTTCGGTCAGCGTTCTGATGTCGATACACCTTTTGATGCAGGGAAACCTTTAAAAGCGCCGTTCAATGATGGGGCATTTTCGAATTATGGGGCTGCAACCTTATCGGTCGACAACAAGGAAATGATCATTTGTGCATGTAAAAAGGAATTGGTCGGTGATCAAGATTACCTGAATTGCGATTTGTACATTACCAGCTACGAACGTTCAGGAGCTGGAGGAAACGATTTCATCTGGTCACCATTAAAGAATATGGGTCCTCAAATCAATACAAAGAATGGTTGGGAAGCTCAGCCCTCGCTTTCAGCGGATGGAAATACCTTATACTACACAGTAGCTCGTCCTACGTCTCGGGACAATGACATTTACATTGCAAAAAGAAAAGAGGACGGCACGTGGAGTGAAGCACGTCCATTTGATGAAATCAACACTGCTGGAAAGGACAAAAGCCCATTCTTGCATCAAGACAGTGAAACACTCTACTTTGTATCCACCTGCTCAGATACTCGCAAAGGAGTTGGAGGACTCGATATTTTCTATATCCGTGAAGAAAATGGGAAATGGACAGCGCCAAAGAATATTGGATACCCCATCAATTCAAAAGAGGATGAATTGGGCTTGTTTGTATCGACCGATGGACATTTAGCCTATTATTCGTCACGCGTTGGTGGGAACTGGAATATCTATTCCTTCGAGTTGTATGAAGAAGCACGACCAAAATCGGTAGCAATCTTGAAAGGAGAGCTGAAAGATGATGCGGGTGCACCTGTAAAAGACGCGACCATCGAAATTACATACGCCGATTCCGATGAGGTAACAACGATTAAAGTGAATGGAGACGATGGGAAGTATGCCGCAATCGTGAAGACAGATACCAAGCAAGATGTGATGGTGACGGTGAAAAAGGAAGGTTCCGCATTTGATTCTAAACTGATCACGAAAGAAACTTTTGAAACAAATACGCTGACCATTCGCAACAATGACCTTACGGTGAAGGAATTAAAGGTGGGTGAGGCGTATACCATCAATGATATCTTGTATGCGACGAATTCGGCAGCATTGTCGGACCGCTCGAAGTTTATACTTAAAGGATTTGCCCGCTTCTTAAAGGATAACCCAACAATAAAGGTGAATATTCAAGGTCACACAGATGATGTAGGAGACGATGCGAAAAATATGGCCTTGTCTGAAAATCGCGCGAAAGGGGTACGTGAATACCTGATTTCTCAAGGAGTCGATGCTAGTCGACTTACAGCAAAAGGGTTTGGTGAAACGGTGCCGAAGGTAGAAAATGACTCTGAAGCGAATCGGGCAATGAATCGTCGGACGGATTTCGTGATTGAGAAACTTTAAGTTTTCCATATTTCACAACTTCTTTCTTCGCTTTCCCGTTTGAAGTGTACTTGTAAAACGTCCATTTACCCACAGAGATATTGCGAGGCTCGGGGTTCAGGTCTTTCACGCGTTGAACAGGTCCTTCACTGAATAATCTGCCGTGTTGATCATAAATTTTTTGATAACCAATTTCTTGTCCAGGAGCATAACTCACAACCGATTGAACACTTGAATTTGCATAGTAAGTGGTATAATCCCCGACAATCAATCCATTCCGAAACTCACCATTTTCTAAGACCACATTTTGGCTGTCGATGCGTCGATAAAGACCGTGTTTTATACCTAAGCTGTAGTTGATTATCTCCGTTTGACCTTCCTTTATGACCCAAAGTCCATCCATTTTCCCTTCGATGTATTGTCCGGTAATGATCGGCGTTGGGGGTTCAGAGTCCGTGTATTTTAAATATCTTCCGTGCATTTTACCCATACGGTAACTGATGACTTCTGAAATAATGTTTCCTTCATAATTCAACCATTGTCCATCGAGCACAAAGCGATTTGAAGCCGAGTCAAATTTGAAGTGATTGCGGTGAAGTACATAGGGATAACTTCGGTCGACAATGTTCTTGTTGTTGTACATGTAATCCAAGCGGAGGGTATCATTCGTGTAAATTACCCAGCGCTTGATTGGTCCATAGCTGTGTGTATTCGGATCGCTCGATGCTTCAATTTTATAGGTGGTGTCGGAAAGTGTAAAATAACCTGAACCATAAAAAATATCGTTGTAAAAACGGTAGTCATCGGTTTTCTTCCCGGAGGTGTCCCATTTTTGTTGACGCCAGATGTTGCCTGTTGTTAATAGCTCTGAGGTATCCCCATTTTCATGAAAGGTAATCAACGAATCAAATCGCCCTTGTGTGAAATGCTTGATGCGGTATAAATGGTCGCCATGTCTTTCGTAGCTAGCCAACGGAAACCCATTCTGATAATCGACAGTCATACGGTATCCCGTTTGATCGTCGTAAGATTCGAGTGAGGTGCCGATAGGAAGGTTGTTTTTGTAATGTCGCTCTGAAATCATGACCCCACGTTCGTTCTTGGTATAGTCCAAAACGCGATGGCCCAATGAATCATTTAAGGCATAACTACTTACGCTGCCATCCTCGCGGAATATTTCGTCTAGTATTATTTGACCTTTGTAGTAAGTCGTTTGCTGATAGACTTGCTTATTCTCGAAGTAATAGGTTTGTTTCGTCACTTCTCCATGGTCATACACCTGTTCGAGGTTGAGGATGCCATTGTTGTATTCTTCCCGCACCCCATGTTCAATTCCGTGATCATAGCGTGTGATGATTTTTGTACCATAGTATTCGTCCCAAGAATAATTGTAGCCGTGCAATTCGCCTTTTCCGTCATAATTTGCCCAAGAAAGCAGTTTTCCTTTAGCGTCGAAGGATTTTGAGGAGATGTGTTTTCCATGGATGAAATAACTTTCAGATGTTTTTCGACCTTGTTCATTATAATACTGTGTTTTTCCATGTTGAATGCCATTTTCACATTCGATGTGACTCGAAAGTTTTCCATTCGTTTGGTAGGTGTCGCCGCAAGGAGGCGCGCCCCAAACGCATATACTCCCAATATTGCCGATGATCGACCAATCTATAGGTGGGTAGCTTATTGGTGGAACAATGCAAATAGGACTATCAATCTTAAAGGGATATACATTCGGAGCCAAAATAACCGATGGAGGTGGGGTCAAATACAAAGGAATGCTATCTTCCGTAATAGCAGATTGACTTGCAGCATGTTGGCTAAAGCATAGGCTTGTTAGCAAACAAATAAGTAGGAGGTGTAGTCGTTGATTCACATCCCTTAAACGAAGCAAAGGGGTGAAGCGTTGCTTTTGACGATGGATTAAGGTTCAAAAGTGATCTTTGAAACGTTGAGGTCGATTCTGGTTTCGAATCCAGGGACAGCCCCGGAATCTGTGTATTGCCAATGTATGACTCTGCTGTCATTCATGCAATCCGGTTCTCTACTATAGGAAGCAATCCAAAATTGATAATTTGAGAATTGATCTTTAAATTTAGTGTTGAAAAAATGCGAGGAGGTGTAGATGATGGGACGGACACCACTGATCTTCTCCACTTCGTTCAGCCAAATCTTCATGCGCTTGATGAGTTGTATATTGGACAGCCCTTCGGTTTCTACATCTAACACAGGTGGCAGACTGTTGTCATTGATGTCGCAGTGATTTAAAAAATGTTCTGCTTGAAGCAATGGATCCGTTTTAATGGAGAAAAAATGATAACCACCGTGCGGTTTGTTGAGTCTTTTTAAAGAAGAATGGTTTTGTCTCCATTGCCTGTCTACATGCCCAACACCCTCTGTGACTTTGCAATACACAAATTGAATGATGGAATCAAGGGCTTTGTTTCGCAGTAAGTCGTTCCATGGAATCACACCTTGGTGGTGAGAGACGTCTAGTCCAAAAGAGCTGTATCCAGCGGGCATGTCAATTTCGATAGGGGCATCTACTGCAATAGGTGGCACTCGAGGAGTGTGCGCTTTAGAATATTGAATGTAGACAAAGAACGCCAACAAAAAAGCACCGGCAATCAACAAGAGAAGAATAGGTGTCTTGTTGGATGATTTTTTCTTCGATTTTACGATGTACTTTTTTTTAGCCATTCCTAAAAACAAAAAAGGCCTCCTCGATGAGAAAGCCTTCCTTTAAATATATTCGGCTCTTAGTGAGCGAAACTTCTTTTTTCTTTGATACGTGCAGACTTACCAGTGCGCTCACGGAAGTAGAAGATACGTGCACGTCGCACAGATCCACGTTTCGTAACCATGATAGAATCAACGAAAGGTGATGAAATTGGAAAGATACGCTCTACTCCAATGTTTCCTGACATCTTACGTACCGTAAATGTTTCCGTAGCACCAAATCCACGGCGTTGTAGTACAACTCCTTGGTATTGCTGGATTCGCTCCTTAGTACCTTCCTTAATTTTATAGGATACGATTACTGTATCTCCTGCACCGAATTTAGGAAATTCCTTCATTTCGATGAGTTCGTTCTGGATGTCTTTAATTACATTCATGGCTTCTAATTTCTTGTTCTATTTCCTCCAAAAGGGGGTGCAATATTAAGGATATTATTTCAAATAAATAGTGTTCCCTTGAAAATTTTCCATAAAAATAGTTCTTTCTTTCCAACTATCCGTATTCGGTTCTGTTCTTCCTATCTAAGTTTTTCTAACTTTAGACCCTCAAATCGTTGTCATGTCAGTACATAAGCAGGTAAAAAAGGTGACTACCCACACCTTGTTGGAAATGAAAAACAGTGGGCGAAAAATCAGTATGCTTACGGGTTACGATTTTTCAATGGCCCGCATCATTGACGAAGCTGGTATTGATGTGATCCTTGTGGGTGACTCGGCTTCAAATGTTATGGCAGGACATGAAACAACGCTTCCGATTACGCTTGATCAGATGATTTATCATGCGTCATCTGTTGTGCGTGCGGTGAATCGCGCCTTGGTAGTTGTCGACATGCCTTTTGGTTCTTACCAAGGGAATTCAAAAGAAGCACTTTCCTCTGCCATTCGAATCATGAAAGAATCGGGAGGTCATGCCGTGAAAATGGAAGGTGGGATTGAGATTATTGAGTCCGTCAAGCGAATTTTAACGGCGGGTATTCCTGTCATGGGTCACCTAGGACTTACACCGCAATCAATATACAAGTTTGGAACCTATGTGGTTAGAGCAAAAGAGGAGGAAGAAGCCCACCGATTAATGGAAGATGCCAAGGCTTTGGAAGAAGCTGGTTGCTTTGCCATTGTGCTCGAAAAAATTCCAGCTAAGCTTGCTTCAGAAGTGGCAAAGGCGGTGACTATTCCAATCATTGGCATCGGTGCTGGAAACGGTATTGATGGACAAGTCCTCGTGGTGCATGATATGCTCGGGATTAACAATGAGTTCAGCCCTCGTTTTTTGCGGAAATACAGCAATTTGTATGAGCAAATGATGAGTGCCTTCCAAGAGTATATCAAAGATGTGCGTTCGGGAGATTTTCCGAATGAA
>CAIQQH010000088.1 GCA_903873915.1 uncultured Flavobacteriia bacterium
TGAACCTTTGATGGAGTTTAAACCTCGATTTGTGAATGTGACGTATCACAGAGAAGAGTTTATTTATAAGGAACGTGAGAATGGTTTGTTGGAAAAAATTGCCATTCGCAAGCGACCTGGAACAGTTGGGATCTGTGCGGCGATCATGAACAAGTATCAAGTGGATGCGGTCCCACATTTAATTTGTGGGGGATTTAGCAAAGAAGAAACTGAAAACGCCTTGATTGACTTGCAGTTTTTGGGCATAGATAATGTCTTGGCTTTGCGGGGTGATTCCATCAAAACAGAAAGTACGTTTCGACCACATGCCGATGGTCACCGTTATGCTGTTGAGTTGATCAGCCAGGTTTCGGAAATGAACCAAGGCAATTACATTATGGATGATGTTCAACTCGAACCGACCGCATTTTGTATTGGAACGGCGGGGTATCCAGAAAAGCATTTCGAAGCAATGAACATGACAACCGACCTTCATTACTTGAAAGCTAAAGTCGATGCGGGCGCGGAGTATATTGTGACTCAAATGTTCTTCGACAACCAGAAGTTTTTTGGTTTTGTCGATGCGTGTCGTGCCATTGGAATAAACGTACCGATTATTCCAGGATTGAAACCGATAAAAACAATGGAACACATTACGTTTCTGCCGAAATTTTTCAAAATCGATTTTCCAGAAGCACTTTCAAAGGAGTTATTAAAGTGCAAGGACAACAAGCAAATTGAGCAGCTAGGCATTGAGTGGGGAATTCAGCAGTCGAAAGAACTCCGTGATGCAGGCGTTCCATGCATTCATTATTATACCATGTCAAATTCATCCATGGTGCGTGCCATCGCATCTCAAATATTCTAAATCGACGCATGAAGTATTCACGTATTCTTTTCGCTACCCTTTTTGTTTTTATCGCCCAAAATAAGATTCATTCCCAGACAAAGACCTTGGGACTAAAAAATGTCTTGGTTATTGGGCAGTTGGATAAACCGGAAGATCGGTACTCGATGGAAATTAATGTAACCGAGATTTTTACTGATCTAGGAATAAAAGCCATTCCGTCCTTAAACATGTTGAAGTTGGGAACTGATGCGACATTGATTGCCACCGATTCAATGAAACAGTTGATTACAGCAAAGGGAATAGACACCTATTTACTCGTTTCCGTACGTGGGTATGATAAAACCTTTAAGGCTACGTCAATGAATGATGATTTTAATACAGCTTTGGGAGCTGGAAATTTATTCCCCTTGTACCGTGACGAGATTGTGTCTGTTAGTTTTGAATTTAAGTTTTTCCGAAATGGGGCAATGCTGCAGTACGATATCATCAAATGTGGAAATGTCTCTAACCGAGATGCTGTGATCAAGAAGCTTAGAAAACAGCTTCGAAAGATTGCCGCGAAGAAGTGGAAGTAATCAGAATGCTTTAAAAAAGAAAAGCCGCTTTTAAGCAGGGTTTTTATAGGCTGGAATTAAAAAAAAATGGGCAACCAGAGCTGCACTCAGCGTGCACTTACAATTCCAAATCCATTAAATAGCCACAAACCCAACACATAACTAAAAATACTTACCAAAAAGCATTTAATTATCCCAATTCAGCAATAATTGCAATTTGTTCGTGTGAAAAATGTGGCAATTCAGCGAATATTAAATATTGTTCGTAGATAAAAACTCGTTAAATAAATAAATACTATAAATAAACATTTAAAAAACCGATAGATTTAAGTATTTCAATTATACGTGACAATTAAGGTCGTAGTAAATTTGTATTATGAGTAAAACAGTAGCAGAAAAAATCAGAATTGCACGCTTAGCGAATAGCTTGAGCCAGCAAAACATGGCAGATGAACTAGACCTAACGGTTGCTGCCTATTCAAACATCGAACGTGGAGTAACAGAAATTTCTGTTAAACGTTTGTTGCGAATTTCAGAAATTCTTGGTGTGAATGCCATTGATTTGATCAATAACCCAGCCCCGAAAATTTTTAATGAGCCATCGGGGAATGACTATTCTTCAAATGTTCTATCACAACAAGTGTATCAGTTGATTAAAGAAATTCAGTCGTTGACGGACCGCGTTGATAAATTGGAGAAAGCCCGTCCCAAAAAATAATAGCTTAACGAGACATTAGTTTCGCGACGTATTTTCCAATAATATCGAATTCCAAATTAACTTCCATATCCTTTTGAAGGGTATGGAAGTTTGTGTTTTCATAGGTATAAGGAATGATGCACACCGAGAACTCATTTTCTTTCGAATCGACAACGGTGAGGCTTGTTCCATTCACGGTGATGGATCCCTTTTCCACTGTTGGCATAGTAGAATTATAGCGAAATGTATACTTCCAACTTCCTCCTTGATCCTCTACATTGGTGCAGATTCCAACGGTATCTACATGTCCCTGAACAATGTGTCCATCCAAGCGCCCATTCATTAACATGCACCGCTCTAGATTCACTTTGGTTCCTTTGGTCCACGCAGAAAGATTTGTTTTATTCAACGTTTCGCGAATGGCAGTCACTGTATATTGATTGCCAGTGATGTCAACAACAGTCAAGCAGCATCCGTTGTGTGCTATGCTTTGATCGATCTTTAATTCGTGTGTAAATGTGGAGACGATGGTGAAATGAATGTTGTCATGCTCACTGCGAATGGATTGCACAACGCCAATTTGTTCTATGATTCCCGTAAACATTGTATTTTTGTTCAAAGATACGCATTGCAGCAATATGATTTTATTTACGCTTTTCCGTCCACCCTTTGGTGGTGTATTAAAACTGATCATTCCATTATCATCTGTTTTATTGTTGTTTTCGTGCAACCCTGTAGCTTTTGTTCAAAAACAAGGTGAAAAGCAGTTAAAGCGAAAGGATGTTCAAGCGTATACGCTGAACACCAAAGATTTCACGATGAAGTATTGGAAAGGAGGGAGCGGTCCTGTCATCCTTTTTTTACACGGCTTTGGCGGTGACGCACTGTTTACCTACCAAAATGAATTAATCGCACTGGCAAAAAATCATACGGTAATTGCTCCCGATCTCTTGTGGTTTGGTGAAAGTAGCGCATCATTACCGACCAACTTAGAAAGCCAAGTGCTTGCAGTGGAAACCTTGCTGAATGAATTAAACGTCGATACCTTTTCGTTAATAGGGCAAAGTTATGGGGGATTTATCGCAGTCCTCATGGCTGAGAAGTATCCTGAAAAAATTAACCGTTTATGCATCGCCAATTCCCCAGGCCCAACGTTTAATAAAACCTTGATTGATGAGGTGTGTCGTTCACACAATTTCACTTCAATCCAAGAAGCGTTTGTTTTTGATTCGTATGAAGGCGTTCAGCCCTTGTTAAATTTGGCATCCTACTCAGACACCAAGTTTCCGAAATGGCTAGTGAAGCGAATGTATACGTCCAGTTTTTCAGCGTACAAGATCGAACAACGCGGATTGCTCAGCTCTTTAATGCTTGAACCTGAGCGAGCGGAGGCCATTGAGGCATTAAAAAAGATGAAGGTCATGGTGCTTTGGGGTGAACACGACGAATTGTTTTACCTATCAGAGGGACAGCGTTTTGCGAATGCAATACAGGCTAAATTTGTGGTGATCAAAGATGTAGGTCACGCGCCACAAATGGACGATAGAAAGGCTTTTACTAAGGTTGTTACAGATTTTTTTAATTAAAGAGAAAAAAATGAGATTTAGCTTAATGATCAGTTTAGGGTTGGCATGCATTGTATTTGGTCATGTAAACGCACAACTTGTCGACACAACCAAAGCAGGAGTATTTCGCTTAGGTGGCGGCTTGGATGCCTACTATGCCTTGAACCTGAAAGACATAAAGAGCAATAACATTCCTTATTTTGTATCATCGGCCCGCAACAACGAGTTCAATATCAACATGGCTTACCTTGATTTTACCTTTGAAAGTGAGCGCATCAAATTTCGATTTGCCCCAGGGGTGGGAACATACATGAACGCCAATTATGCAGCTGAACCGGGCTTGTTGAAAATTCCATTGGAAGCTAAAGGTGCAGTTCGCATGTTCAAGAAAAAGGGTGTGTGGTTAGAATTGGGTGTTTTGGGTTCACCTTATACCAATGAAAACCCTTTCTCGAAAGACCAGTTGATGTATTCCCGCAGTTTGGCGCCAGAATATGTGCCGTACTACATGTGTGGTGCGCGTGTTTCTTCCCAATTGACGGAGAAGTTTAAATTGAGCGCTTTCGTCATCAATGGTTGGCAACAAATTAAGGATGTGAACGATGGAAAGTCTATAGGTACTTCGGTAGAATACAAGACAGGGAAACATTCAACCTTATTCTGGAATACCTATGTCGGAAGTGAGCGATCTAGCCAGCATACAGACTTTAGGACCCGCTATTTTACAGATGTGTATTGGGTTTATCAAGGAGGGCCGAAATGGTCGTTTTCATCGTGTGTATATTTAGGCAATCAGCAACGCATGCTTGCGAAGTTGGAGAATCATTTCTGGTGGCAAGCCAACGCCATGGCGCGATATTCATTTGGGAAGTGGGGATCACTTTCAGCGCGCGCAGAGTACTTCCACGACCCACATGCCATCCAACTTTCACCGATTACCACTGCCACTGGGTTTAAGTGTTTTGGCTATTCCTTGGGGTACTCCATTCCTATTGAATCCAATGCGATGATTCGCTTCGAAGTCAAGGATTTGATTTCCAGAGGTAAGGGCTTATTTTATGACAAAAACAATTCAGTGGTGAAATCTATGCCTTTGTTGTTTGCGAGCCTGACGGTTTGGTTTTAAGTTATTTTTTTTAGAATTTTTAAATAGTCAAAAAGAGGCCATAAATTTCCTTAACTATGTAAAAAAAAACAGTGAGGGATCTTCGTGTTTTTCTAGCTATTTTTCTGCATCAATTTGCATTTGGTCAAGATTCGATCATAGTATTTGATCGCCCTGGAATTGCTGATAGTCCTTATATTGTTGAAAGCAAGGCTTGGCAATTTGAAACTGGATTTGAATTTTCCGACATTTCTGGCTGGAGTAATTTTTTTTTGCCTTCAATCATGCTTCGAAAAGCACTATCTTCAAAAGATGAGCTGAGATTAACCTACAATTACAGCATCCAAACGATGTCTTTAATCATGCGTGATCTCTCGAAGGGGTATACCAATATTGCTTTGGGCTGGAAACATAAATTATGGAGTGAAAATTCGTGTATTCCTGATGCTTCTTTCATAATCAATACTTTTTTTCCGTTAGATCAATTAAAGAATATTGGTCATTCTAAGGAATACAACGTTGAGCTAGGATTTCAATTTCAAAACAATATAAATCATAGGTTTTCGCTAAACTACAACCTGGGCACACTGTTTTCCAATAGTTTTGATAAGGGAGCATTAAATACTTCATTGTGTGTTGGTATTTCTGGAACGGAAAAAATTGGGTTTTTCGTAGAAGCGTTTTGTGTTTCTCCATTTCAACCACTTGGATTCCAACCTGGCTTTGACTTTGGCGTCCTTTTTTATCCGTCGAAACGAACTCAAATTGATGTGTCGCTAATAGATAATACTTATGTGGGAGTTCATTATTTATCTGCACTAATTGGGTATTCTTTTCAAATAAGCAGAAAGCAGCGATAAACTTCTCTTGCCTTAACAATACCTTAACTTAACTATAAACTGAAAGTTTAGTATTTTTGTCTTTCAATTGGAAAAATGTTAAAGCGCTTAACCGCATATCTACTCAGTACAGCGACGATTTTTGTTCTACTTTGCTTACAAGTAGATCTTTCTCGACGTACAGAAGATTTCTCTGAAAGAAAGGAACTTCGGTCGGGTGAAACAGGTTTATTTTCCAGAAGCGAGCTGCCATTCAGTAAGTTTGACCCACGAAGTCGGACGCCTCATCACCTCAATCGGACATCAGGAAATGATTTAGATGTTGATCTTCTCTTTCATTCGTATAATGAGGTATTTTCGCTATTTATTGAAAGGAATATTGGGTCATTTCCGCGGTACCACTCTGCACAAATCGCACGAAAATCTAAGATGTATATTCTGCATCGCATGATTTTGATTTAAAGTATAGGATTCTTCCTTTCCCCAACAAGATTGGGTTCTTTATGTCAAATCATTCACAATTTCAATGAAAAATAGTATTCAAGTGGGAGCTCACTCCCTTTTGCTTGCATTGTTTTTAAACGCAGGCGATGCGCTAGCAATAGATCATTCACATTTTAAAGTAGACAGTGTAAAAACACAGAGTATAGACAGTTCAAGAACGCAGGAAACCGATAAAGACGAGATTTTCTTTCGGGTATATATGGACTTGAATTATGCCTACGATTTTAATCATCCAGGGGATCATATGCGTCCTTTTGGTTCAAATCCATTACATGTTGACCAATTCGATATTGGGTATTCCTTTGTTGAGATAGGCTATAAAACCCAGAAATTTCGAATGAATGCAGCCTTCAACACGGGAGGTGTAGTAGATAAAATGTACGAAAGCGAGCCGTTCATGTTGAAGCGAATTCGCGAAATGAGTGGTGAGTTTTATTTTGATGATCGTTTCTCCTTGGAGGGTGGAATCATGCCTGCCTTTTATGGATTTGAAGGATTTATCAATAAAGAAAATTGGTTTGTAAGCCGTGCTGTGATGACTGATTTTGCACCAGACTTTGATCTAGGAGCTCGTCTTCATTTCCGTACGAAAACACCATGGCGTTTTGTACTTCAGGTAGCGAATGGGTGGCAAACATTGCATGAAACCAATAATAATAAATCTATTGGTGCTTTAGCGCGCTACGAGGGCAAAAAAGTGCTTGTCAATTGGGGGACCATGCGCACCAACGAATCAAAAATTGACTCCTTAGATTTAACGCGTTACTACAGCAATTTCTTCATGCAGTTTAATGTGGGAAAGAAGTTGAAGATTGCACCGTTGTGGGATTTTGGTATTCAGAAGGATTCACTCAACAGTCAGAAATTCAATTTTTGGACCTCTGCCTGTTTGAATGTGCGTTATCAATGGAACAGCAAATTGGCGACAAGCGTTCGAGGAGAAATGTTCTACGATCCACATCAAATCATTCCAGAGGTATTTACAGGAACGAAAAATGGTTTTAAGTATTACGGAGCATCTTTCGGGTTGGATTACATGTTTAGTGAGCATGCTTGGTTTCGCTTCGAAGCAAGGTATGCTCACTCAAAAGATGCCGTATATCATGCGCGAAATGGCTTGCTTTATCAGGACTTGGTATTTATTGGATCTTTGCAATTTGATATACAAAACAAAATGAAAATACAGCCACTTTCAGCGCACCAATAAAAAAATGTGTTTCTATAATTAAGCCCGTGCTAGCGCATGGGCTTTTTTGTGTCCAAAAAACACGTTGGCTTGATCAAAAAACTTTCCCCTTTTCAATTTATTGGGTAAGTATAAATTTTTTTCTATGTCGTTGAATACTTTTTCTTCGGAGTTCCCAAGGACTTAGATGGGAATAATCGTTTATAAGCGTTTGTTAGTCGAAAGTAAACGACAAAAAACCGAATCGAAGAATACACCTTCACAACCTTTGTAGTGTCGAATTCAGGAAACCACTTCTGAAGGGGAACACAATAATTTGTTCAACAATTTAATTTTTCTCACATGAACAGTTTAAGAAACAAAGTGAATTTAATTGGGAGGTTAGGCGCACAGCCAGAAGTCTCCAATTTTGAATCTGGCCGCATGCTGGCGCGCTTTACCTTGGCCACCAACGAAAGGTACAAAGACAAAAACGAAGTTTGGCAAGACAACACCCAATGGCACACGGTCAATGCCTGGGGGAAGTTGGCCGAACGCATTCAAAAGTCATTGGATAAAGGCTCAGAAGTCGTTATTGAAGGGAAGTTGGTCCAACAGAGTTATGAAACGAAGGAGGGCGAAAAACGCTATGCCACCATTGTTGAGGCATCTGATTTTTTGCTTGTGAACTCGAAAGTCACGAAAGAAGAGGGAATCGCAAAAAAATAAGTTGAATAAAAGGGCTATAAAACAGTTTGTATGAATCACGTCAATTTAATTGGGAAAGTGTCTTCAACACCAAAGATCCTCGTTATAGAAAATGGACGAAGAATTGCGCGCTTCACCATGACAACGGATGAAATCTACCTAGATGCCAGCGGAAACACCAAAACAAGGATTCATCGGCACAGGTTAACAGCTTGGGGGAATTGGGTCAGGGTATGCGAAGAGCTGGTCTGTGAGGGTGCCGAGCTTGCGGTTCAAGGGAGTTTGGTGACACGCTTTTACGCCAGTGGAATGACAAGACGCTTTTCTGCAGAGGTTGAGGTGAATGACTTAACCATTTTGTAGAGTGCACTAAATAGAACACTTAGAAATAAGATCATCATGAGAAACCACATCACTTTAATCGGCCGCGTAGGAACCTATGCGGAGGTTACGAAATTGGATAATGGCAATAAAGTCGCACGATTCAGTATGTCAACCGAGCGAAGTTACCGTGATACCAATGGAACAATAAAACAAGATGTCGAATGGCATAGGCTTTTTGCGTGGGGAGAGATGGCTCAATTCATCGAAAGTTACGCGGAGAAGGGTAAAAAAATCGCAATACATGGAAGACTGGTAAAGCGAACGTTTTTAACCAAGGACGGATCTCGTCGCTGTGTCACTGAGGTGGAGGTTAAGAATTTTATGGGCATATAACATTAACCTGGCAACTCTACTACGCTAAAGAGGACGGTCGCCTATGGCGGCCGTTTTTTTTTGTTGGCTTGGCTTCGAGAATGCTCAGCCAAAACGAGTGCCTATAGCCAATGTGAGAACTTCAGTGAATAAATATTGTTGACTTCGAGAGCCTCAGTCAGCACGAGAGCCTCAGTCATGACCAGGAATTTTTCGTTCAATCGTTTTAATAGTTCCGACGGTCGTTCCACAATTGACTGCGAATTCCAATCATTGGGATATACGAATACCTGTCAAAAGCGCTGTCGTATCGAAACTGTTGTTCTATGAATGCCTGAAGATTACCCTGTTTTGCCACCAAGTAAGAAACAGTAAGAATGGCCCTTATTCCATTGTTTCCTAGACCTTGTCCAATGTGATTCCCGTAATCGTCTTTTCGATACGTATAAGGAACATATATGTCTCCGCCATAACTACTTCCACCTTTGTCGTAACCACGTAGGAAATAACTCATAAAAAGACTTGCGCTCCATCTGTCTTTGCGCGCTTTGATTTCGCCTAAGAGTTCCATGAAATTGGACCCATAGGGATGTGCTAAAGTCATTCCCTGATTCCCATAATTCTGTCCATTGTTCAGATGAGAGTAGGTAAAGGGTCGAACAGCGTTGTACTCTAAGCGGTAAAACCAATGTGCCTTGCCCGCGTCAATATTTCCCTTAACACCAATTTGCCCACCATATTTATTGGCCCACCAACCGGTCTTGTTTTTAATTTCTGTCAGGAAGAATTCATCCAGAATAAACTGACCATATATGGTGTGTGATTTAATATGCGCGCTGAAACTCGCCCCAATCAGTACGTTGTCTGACGAACCTAGCGCATATTCTTGTGGACGATAAAAAATAACGGGATTGAGGTATTCAACTTCATATCCGCGCCGCAATGCGGTATCTTTTGGTTGGAAGATAACCGTTTCAAAGACTCCAATGTTTAGCCATTTTGCAGCATTGAAGCTGATGTGATGGGTGGCCCCATTTTTCAAAAACCAGGTGTCATTTTTTTGTTCTCTAAAGAACTGATACAATACGGTGTATTCCAAACGCCAGAATTTTGCGCGAATCTGCCCGAAAGGATAGGGCTTGCCATAGTCGCTCAGAAAAAGGGACCGCGATCCTTCACCTATAAAATTATGGTCCAGTCCAACCTGAAAATTGAAAATGGCATTGGGCGTGTACCCGATACGTGCGCGAACGTCGGTGTATAGGGTGTTGTTTTTTAATGGGCTTGAAAAATAGGATTTTGGCGCATAAATGGAATCGCTTAGCCCAATTCCTTCCATTGCTCCAACACGAAAGGCCCATTTGTCCTTGATTGCACTTTCGAGAAGTATTCCTGCCCCAATACGGTATTGTGCCCCTGCGCCGTAGCGAAATCCTGCTTCACCAATGGAACTTATGGATAGAAACGATGAATCTTTATGAATTTGATGTAAGCCAAGTGCAGTTTGACGAATCAACGGTAGAACGCTTGTGTGTGTTTGTATAGTTCGAGGCAATACAGATTGATTACCCGGCAGTTCGTCGACAACGAAATTGATACCACTTTGTCCAAGTCCAATGTGACAGATGAGTATAAATATGGCGCAAATCCCCTTCATCAAAAATCAGAATAATGGTTATTAATTGCAGTCCGAAGTCCGACATTGAGCGCTTTCGTCGTGTTCGGACCTGCGGCCGTGCCATACCGAAAATCACCCGAAACGAAGAAACACAAGTTCATTTTTCGATTGATCCGATAGCCGCACTCGATGTGGTGTAAAAAAATGGTTCCATCAACGGGAAGTTGTTGTTTAACCACCGAAAGCAGAGAGCTTGAACGATACCCGTTTAATAGGTAAATGTTTGTGAGAACATCCGCATACCACCTGTTTTTGTCAAAGGCATAGCGAATTACAATTTCTTGAAAACCGTTGCCCTTTGGATGAGCCATTGCGACATTTCCATGGGTATAATTCAGTCTGATATTCGATGCGACATACATATTTTTCGCCGCGTAATTGTATTCGAGTTGTAACATTGAGAAGGATTTTTTACCGAAATAACAGCGGTATCCAGCTTGAGCTGCAAAGGATTTTAATGAATAGTTGGACATCACAAATTGTCCGTAAAAGCGTTGTCTTTCTGTAGCAAGGAGTGAAACATTCAATCCTATTAATTGGCTCGCCAAACTATCGTTTACAATCAATCCATTTACTAGGGGAATGGGATTGAAATACAGCGGATTGATAGGTCTCGCACTGATTGAATCTCCTCGATACCATACTGCACTTTCAAACAAGCTAAGTGCAATGTTTTTCGTTGCATGAAAGGTAAGGTAATTTACAGAAGTCCCTTTGGTTTCGTAAAATGCCTCAACAGTATTGTAAACAGCTTTCCGCATGAAGTTCATGGACCGCATTCGCAAATAATTAAATTCCCAACGGTCACTGATTTTATAATCGACACGAATAAATGGAGCTGGCAATGCATTGTCTGACAAAAGCATAGATCGGTATCCGTCGCCAATAAACTGCATGGTATTCCCTGCGCTAATCGCCAATTGTTTAAGAGGCCTGTAAACAAGGTTTCCCATGGCATAGGCATAATCAAAAGCATCTCCTTTAAAGGGCTTACACCTCGCGCTTCCTGGAATCACGGCATTTTGTGTGGTATAAACACCTGTACTTTGGTTCGGATACAATTCGCCAATTGACTGATAGAAGGAAGATTCATAGCGCGTAAACCGTGCTTGATTTTCATAGATGGAGGTGCTAAACGAAAAGTTCTTCATTAAATCTCCCTCGATAAATATTCCCCGCGTGTTTTGAAATAAGCGACGAGTCGAGGTGTCAGAATAATCCTTTCCAAGAGAGAAATCGACAACAGGTGAAATCGTTAAGTGGTAATTATCCCCTGTCATTTCGAATAGATGCCGTTTCAATATGCGCTCACTACCGGCGTAATACTGAACACTTGAATCGCGTATCCATCGATTGGCATGCACATCACTTTCTAGTACGGGTAAAAACCCAGATCCCGCAGAGTAGTGACTGTTTTTCGTGTTGAACAATTGGTCCTTGTAAAAGGTGTTCATTAGCACGGTATTTTGCTGAGCAAAAGTGTTATTTATACACCCAAGTAGCAGTATGGCAATCAATATTTTCATAGCGATTCATTTGTCAGAGCACTAGATTGCGCCACGAAAGAGGGATTGGTCATATCCTCTTTGTTGTAATGCAGTGGTTCGTTTCGTTCGGCGTGAAGTACTTTTCCTCCCACACCTTCTAAAAGGGCTTGTCCCGCAGCGATGTCCCACTCCATAGTAGGAGCAAATCGAGGATAAACATCTGCCTCGCCACGCACGAGATGGAAGAATTTCAATGCGGAACCCAATTGGATGAAATCCACTACGCCATGTTTGGCCTTTAGGTCATCTATAAACTTTAAATCACTGCCCGAATGGTGACTCCGCGAACCTGCCATAACTATTGGAGCATTTTGATGAAGTTGACCATTTATTTTTTCCCATCTCAAATCATGCTCTAAATCTTCAAATGAACATTCGAATACGCCGGTCTCTATTCCGCCAAAAATCAAGCGTCGTGTTGTTGGCGAAGCAATAATGCCAAAAACAGGTCTCTTCTGTCGAATTAGTGCAATGTTCACGCAGAACTCTCCGTTTCTTTTGACAAATTCTTTCGTGCCATCTAGGGGGTCGACACACCACAATTCCTCCCACGTTTGCCGTTCAAGATAGGGTTGTTTGGCGGTCTCTTCACCCGTGATCGGAATGCCTGTTTTACGTAAATGATTTTCTATGATTTCTGACGATGCCAGATCGGCACGCGTAACTGGTGAACCGTCTGCCTTGTATTCTGCCTCAAATCCAAGGGTGTAGATTTCCATTATTTTCTCTGCTGCCTCAATTGAAGCGCGCAAAGCAATGAGATAATGGGGAGGCAGCGATTGCATAGTTGTTTCAAATTTAACTATTCTATCAACATCGTTTAAACTAAAAAAGGACCGAATTTCGGTCCTTTTCAATGTCTAAAGGCTTCTTAGTGCCGAACAATTAATTTGCGTGTCATTAACTTCGTTTCTGAGGATTCAACCTGAATGAAATATACCCCGTTTTTAAAGTCGGAAAGATTAATCGTTTCTGTTCCGTCGCTAATTACAGTCGTCATCACTATATTGCCCAATACATCCACAACTTTCATTGTAGCATTGCCAGCAGTTCCTACAGATACGGTAACATAGTTGTCAGCTGGATTTGGCGTTAAAGTCAACACTGGCGTTTGTTTCGGAGTTGCAATTCCCAAAGAATAATTGATTTTTAAATCAACTGAATCAACATAAGCGCCACCTTCATTGATGTAATAGCGGTAATGTGCGTAACTATTTACTGCAGGATCCGGAGTAATTCTTGGCTTCATTTCGGCGTCAAGATTTCCCAATGAAGTTATTGCTGTAGAAGTTCCGTTGATCACTATTGGTGCAGGTGAACCAACTGTGCTTGGTGTAGTAAACAAGCCGTCCACGGAAGGATAGCAGCTCGGTGGCCAGCACAATTGATCAATCCACGTAGAGGGAACACTAATTTCTTTTCGGGTAATTTTCCATTGTTTGTCTGCGCCAGTATTGTTGGTTACCAAAAAGTGAATATCAATTGTACCCGCAATAACATCTGGGTGTGAGCCATACAAGTACAGGTCAAGGCTTGAACCAGCCAAGTTGTTTCCAACACCATTGTAGCGGATTTCAATGCCGCTTTGAGCATATACGCCACTTAAAACAGTAAAAAAAGTAGCGACAGAAAGTATAATTTGTTTCATAATCATCGGTAAAATTTGGCTCTAAAAAACGTACCAAGTCCTAAATTACTACTTTTCTCGTTACGTACAACAGGGGTGTCATCAATTTCCTGCAAAATTTAATTTAATATTGTCGGCGAATTGAAAGATTTCAGCGCTTCCGAAAGTCATCTTAAATACGGAAAGAAATGTATCTTTGAAACACGGCAAGATATTTGAAAGTCGCGCCGAAAAAAAATAAATCATGAAAAAAATTGCATTTGCGCTCCTATTGGTGTCTTTTGGATGGACACTGTCTGCTCAGACTGAAACTGAAAATCACAGTTCCGTAAAACAACTGCCAAAGGTGATGTTAAAGGACATGAATGGCAAAACCATAAATACTGCTGAAATGGGATTCAAAGGTCCTATTGTTATAAGTTTTTGGGCTACGTGGTGTGCACCGTGCAAACGTGAGCTCAATACCATTCAGGATCTATACCCCGATTGGCAAGAAGAAACAGGCGTAACGCTTGTCGCTGTGTCAATAGATGACGAAAAAACCAAAGCTCAAGTGCGCGTGTATGTCGATGGAAAAGCGTGGGAATATGTGGTCTTGTTGGATCCAAATGGCGACTTTAAACGTGCAATGGGGGTGAACAATGTACCGCATACCTTTTTAGTGGATACCGATGGTAATATTGTGTTTTCGCACAACAACTACGCACCTGGTGATGAAGAAAAACTCTACGAAGAGATTAAAAAAATCGCTGTGAAAGGAGCGAATTAATCCGAATAATTTGTACTACTGCTGAATGAAAATCCGACTACTGCTTGCTGCAATTTTAACACTTCCTGTACTCTCTTTTGGTCAGGTTGGCTTAGGAAATTTTACCGGAAATATTGAAAGTAATTTTCAGTACTTAAATGAAGACACCGTAATTCATGCGCTTCAACCTCCTTCTAAAGGACTCATGAATTCGTACATGAATGTGTTTTATACGCAAGGGAATTTCAAAGCAGGAATGCGCTTGGAGTCGTATCTTCCTAGAATTCAAGGGTATCCAGATTATTTCAACGGTACAGGAATCGGGATGCGTTACATTGGCTACACCAATGATTTTGTGGACATTACTGTTGGGTCTTTTTATGAGCAATTCGGATCAGGTTTAGTGCTTCGTGCCTACGAGGATCGGTCCTTAGGTTATGACAACATGCTCGATGGTTTTCGGGCCATCATTCGCCCATACAAAGGGATCGTTATTAAAGGAATTTATGGTTATCAGCGTGCTTCATTTGTCGAAGGACGCATACAACATGGCCCAGGAATCGTTCGTGGATTTGACGGTGAAATACACCTGAATGAGGCCATAGCTTGGCTGGCAGACAAACAACTGGATGTTTCATTGGGGGGGTCTTTTGCGAGCAAGTACCAAGCGGATGATCAACCAAATCTGATTTTACCTGAAAATGTGGGCTGTTACGGTGGACGCTTGAAAATGCGCTATAACAAATTTACATTCGACACAGAGTATGTGATGAAAGGTCAAGATCCGTCGCAAGACAACGGCTTGATTTTTAACCCTGGTCATGCGCTTGTTGCCAACTTAGGGTTTTCACAAAAAGGGCTCGGAATAATGGTTTCAGCGAAGTCTACCGACAACATGAGCTACCGGTCAAATCGCAACGGGAAATCACAGGAATTGTTAATGAACTATATTCCGTCGATGAATAAAACGCATACTTACAACTTGGTCGCATCGCTTTATCCGTATGCCACACAACTTTTGGGCGAGGTGGCTTACCAAGCAGAAATTCTTTACACGATTAAAAGAGGCTCGAAGCTTGGAGGCAAGTACGGAACTTCCTTGAATTTTAACTATTCAACAACACACAATTCGATCCACCACACCTCAGGTATAAATCCGCTCGATTCAACCGGTGTTACGTACACATCGCGTTTGTTCGACCAAGGCAGCACCTTGTATTGGCAAGACATCAACTTCAATATTTCAAAGAAGTTCACAAAGAACTTCAATGTAATTTTGAGTTATTACAACATCACCCTAAATAACAATGTGGCTTCGGTGACGAAGATTACAAAACCAGATGGCCTTATTCGCTCCAATATTTTCGTTGCTGAATTCGGTTTAAAATTCGCGAATAAGCAATCCTTGCGCGCTGAAGTTCAAGGCTTATTCATCAACAAATACGAAGGTAAACCTGTAGATAAAGGAAACTGGGCAACAATGGTGGTGGAATATACCTTCAACTCAAATTGGTTCATGAGCGTCATGGATCAATACAATTATGGAAATGCTTACAAGGAGCGTCGCGCGCACCACCCTTACGTGACGTTTGGTTACATTCGTGACGCAACACGAATTATGGTATCTTACGGTCGCCAACGTGCTGGTATGTTCTGTGTGGGGGGTGTTTGCCGCCAAGTACCCGCCTCCAATGGTTTAACGATTTCTCTTACCCAAAGCTTCTAATCCTTCGGATATGAAAAAAATATTTTTTACTCTTCTCCTGATTGCTGCGTGCTTATCAAGTTCTTGCGATAAAGTAAGTAATCCCTTTCCTCCTGCACTTGAAATAGATACTACAATTTATCCTGGATTGTGGAGTGATTATGTGGCAAATGAATGGCCAGATTTTTCTACCTTGACAAATGAAGACCCTGACCGCAATGTATTGATCGGGGACTTTACAGGACATACGTGTGCCTACTGTCCCAACGCTGCGGTCATTGCGCACAACATCCACCTTACCAATCCAAACAGAGTATTTGTCGCTTCGATTCATGCGTCCAATGACGGCACAAATACGTTTCAAACAACGTCTACGGCCTATCCCATTAAGTTCTGGAACACATCTGGGGTAGACATTGCGTTTGCATACGGTTTAGGAGCAACGAATCCAACAGGATTTACTGGGAACCCAGCGGGCATGGTGAATCGGATCAATGATGCGGGGCTGTATTTTCCTGGTCCAATTCAATGGCAGACCTGGGCAGATAATGCCATGGCAACAACCTTGAAAGTCGCATTGAAAGCAAAAGTGAATTATTTTGAATCGCCGAAGCACGGATTTTACTTGCATACAGAAGTAGAGAAATTGGATGCCTCCTTGGGCGAACTAGGAATGATTGCTTACATCATGGAGGATTCCGTAGTTGGACCTCAGCTTGTTGGGAGTATTTACACGACGGATTATGTGCATCGCGATATTATGCGGGGAACCATTGATGGCTCTGCATGGGGAAAAGTTTTGACGGATGATTTACTGAAAAACGGAAAGTACTATGTGGACTACAGCTACATTATTCCAGATCAATTGGCCCCACAAGGAACGACCTCCACTCACAATGCGGAAAATATGCACGTGCTGATTTATGTGTACGATACTTCCACTAAGGAAATTCTTCAAGTCATCAAGAAACGACTGATTTAGGTAAACTTCTCTTCTCGACAATAAAGTTTTGAACATCTGTCGTTCTCGACTTTATTTATACCTAAATTGCTTTCACTAAAACGATTACTGACATGTTGGAATTGACCAAACACATTCTTACTAAAGTGAGTTTTGATGCGTCTCTGTTTCAAAAGGAACTGAAGAAAGCACTCAAATGGCTCACGGATGCCGAAGAAATTCGCGCGTTTAAAGAGTGGTGCATTACGGAGTTTGGGAATCGATTTCCAGCAATTATTAAAAACGCATTTGCCTTAAGTTAGTGCTTATTCGAATTCAACCAAAACGCTTCCTTTTTCAACGACTTGTCCCGCAGCAATAAGGATGTATTTTACAACTCCAGTTCCTTCAGCTTTTAATACGTTCTCCATCTTCATGGCCTCGAGAGACAAAATCTCATCTCCAGGGTGCAATTCTTGCCCAATGGCAATGGATACTTGAACAATTCGACCGGGCATTGGCGCCTGAAGCTCTTTGAGTTTTCTAACCTTGGGCACATCTAGCCCCATTGCTGAGATTAAAGCATCCAATGAACCTTTTTTACGGATTTCGAAAACGCGGTGATTTATTTTTATACGAAGCAGCTGATCTTCAGACTTATCTTCCAACAATTCGCCATGAAAGAGTTGACCATTGTGGGTGAGTTTGAAAAAGCAGTGGTCCTCCCATTCAATGACTGCGCCATCTGACCCTTGCACATCTTTACCATCAATATTCCATGTCCGATTCGCCATGTTTTCTTTTTTGACAAAAATAGCAGAAAGATTTGCGCATTAAAGTTGTTTATCGCCACGAATTGAAATTATTTCATCAGTTTTGTGTAAATGCAATCCTTTTAGTATGAAAATGAAATTTATTTACTTCGCCATCGGTCTGTTTTTGGCTTCTTGTGTACACAAACAATATGATGAGACGGTCATTGTTAGTGAAGGAGATTATGAGGATGAACTCTACCTGGAAGATGCGGTTGACATGCCGACGGAGCGCCCAGTTTATAGAGCAACAGAAACAATATTTACCGATTTGATTCATACACGTTTGGATGTCAATTTTGATTGGTCAAAATCACGCATGAATGGTAGAGCGACAATCACAGCGAAACCACACTTTTATGCATGCGATAGCTTAATTCTTGATGCCAAAGGAATGGACATTTTGAAGGTGAGTATGGAGAATAAAGTTTTGTCCTATGCCTACGACAGTTTGACCTTGAGAATTCATTTGGGCAAGACATATTCGCGTGATGAGAAATATACAGTAGTGATTGATTATGTTGCTAAACCGGACGAAAGAGAAACAGGTGGAAGCGCAGCAATAACATCGGATAAAGGCCTGTATTTTATCAATCCAACAGGAAGCGACAAGACGAAGATGCCACAAATTTGGACACAAGGAGAAACGGAATCGAGCTCGGTATGGTTCCCGACTATAGATGCGCCAAATGCCAAAACAACGCAGGAAATTTTTATGACCGTGGCGAATAAATACGCGACCTTGTCCAATGGAAAACTTATGTCGTCGAAGCAAAACGTGGATGGCACCAGAACTGACCATTGGAAACAAGAATTACCCCATGCCCCGTATTTATTCATGATGGGTGTTGGTGAATTTAAGGTCGTCAAGGATGTGTACACACGACTTGATGGGACAAAAATGGAGGTCAATTATTATGTCGAACAGCAATGGGAATCGTCGGCGAAAGCGATTTTTGGTGAAACACCGGCGATGATTGCCCATTTCTCAAAATTACTCGGCGTGGAATACGCGTGGGACAAGTACCACCAAATCGTTGCACGTGACTATGTGTCAGGGGCAATGGAAAATACAGGTGCGGTGGTTTTTGGGGATTTTGTGTATAAAACAGAACGAGAATTGTTGGATGGAAATGATCAATCAACCATTGCGCATGAATTGTTTCACCATTGGTTTGGAGATCTTGTAACCTGTGAATCGTGGTCGAATCTGCCATTGAATGAGTCCTTTGCAAATTATTCTCAATACTTGTGGGACGAATACCGCTATGGGCAAGATGAAGCCGACTATCAAGCTGAAACAGAAACGGATGGGTATTACCAGTCGGCGCAAATGCAGGGATACCACAATTTAATTTGGTTTGATTACAACGACAAAGAACAAATGTTTGATGGCCATTCGTACAACAAAGGAGGGAGGATCTTACACATGCTGCGCAATCATCTGGGTGATGAGGCTTTTTTCAAAGGAATACAACTCTATCTGACAACCAATAAATTTAAATCTGCGGAGTTCCATCAGTTGCGCTTGGCATTTGAGGAGGTTTCTGGCCAGGACTTGAATTGGTTTTTTAATCAATGGTTCCAAGGTTCTGGGCACCCGGTCCTCGATGTGAGCTATGTGAACGACTCCTTAAATCATAAGGTAAGTGTAGTTGTCAGCCAAAAGCAAGACTTGGAATTGTCGCCCATTTTCAGAATGCCAGTTGACATCGCTGTGTACGATTCGGAGGGCAAACATGTGTATCCCATGCTGATTGATTCATTGAATCAAAAACACACATTCAGTTATTCCGGAGAGTTAAAATCTATTGTGTTTGATGACCAAAAGATGCTTCTCGCTAAAATTCGTGAAGAAAAGCCAGCCGATCAATACCTTTATCAATACTACAATGCCACTCGCTATAAAGCCAGGAAAGAGGGATTGATGTTTGGAACCCAAGGACCAATCGTGAAGACGCCCAAAGGTCAGCAACTGATTTTGGGTGCCTTAAATGATAAATTCTGGGACATTCGTTTGATTGCCATTGAAAAGGCAGTGAAGTTGAAAGATGAAAATGTGGACAAAGCAAACAAGCTCATTCGGGAGTTGGCCTTGAATGATCCCAACTCATCCGTACGCGCTTCTGCATTGGCATATTTGTCCAGTAAATTAGAAAACACAGAATTGATTGCGATTTGTACAGATCGATTGGAAAAGGAACAGTCGTATTTGGTGATCAGTGCGGCGTTAAAAAGTCTTGGGAAAATTGACGCCGAGTTGGCTTTGAAGAAAGCGAAGGCCCTAGAGTCAGAGCAATCATCCAAAATGATTTCAGGGATTGCTCAATTGTATGGGGCTCATGCCAAAGAAGATGCCCTTCCATTCTTCGAAAATGCACTGAAGGGAAATATTCTACAAGGGTTCGATCAGTTGGGGGTTTTGAATTCTTTGACATTCTTTAATGTGCGTCAAGAACCTGCCACAATTGAAAAGTCGTTTGAGCTTTATGCGTACATGAATGAAACAGGAGGGTATTACACCAAGATGTTCATGAGTCAAAATGTGGCGTATTTAATTTCACTGTTTGATTCAAAAATGACCGAGCTCGACGAAGAGATTGCTGCGCATGAAAAAAACAACAATGCAGCGTATGCCGACATAGCGCGTCGCAAGAAAAAAGAATTTAATGCCTTGAAAGAATTGTTTCTTACATTGCCTATTGAAGAGTAGTCAGCACCTTAGAGTGCTAAACCCGGTTCTTTGGATCGGGTTTTTTTGTGCATGAACGAAACTTTTTTCCATTCAGATGTTTGATATATTGAAGATTCAATCTATATTTGATTAATAATTCGTCAAAACAATGCTTAAATAATCGACATGAAACATTTAAAAACGGGTGACAAGGCGCCAGGCTTTTCTGGAAAGGACCAAAATGGCAATATGATTTCGCTTGGCGATTTCAAAGGAAAGAAACTTGTCGTGTATTTTTACCCAAAGGACGACACGCCAGGATGCACTGCACAAGCTTGCAGTCTGCGAGACAATTATGCTGATTTATTGCAAAATGGAATTTCTATTTTAGGAGTAAGTGCAGATTCTCAAACGGCACACACGAAATTCATTACCAAATATGAACTTCCGTTTCCGCTCATTTCAGATGAAAATAAGGAAGTCATCACCCTTTTTGGGGTTTGGGGTCCAAAGAAATTTATGGGCAAAGAATATGACGGGATTCATCGCACAACCTTTTTGATTGATGAGCAACAAACCATTGTTGAGATCATTGATAAGCCGAATACAAAAGAGCATGCTGAAGAAATTTTGAGAATTTTCAATTAAAAAAGAAGATCGTAAATCGTTTACGACCTACAGCATCTATCTTTGCTTCAACATTAAAAACAAACCACCAACCGAAAGGGAGGAATTAAAAACAAAAACGATATGGCAGCAAAAGACGTTAACCCGGAAAAATTAAAAGCACTCCAGCTTACAATGGAGAAATTGGACAAGGCTTATGGAAAAGGAGCAGTGATGAAATTGGGGGATTCTCCAGTTGAAAAGGTGGAAGTTATTCCAACAGGTTCAATCACCTTAGACATCGCTTTGGGTATCAATGGGTATCCAAAAGGACGTGTGGTGGAAATCTACGGACCTGAGTCATCGGGTAAAACGACCTTGGCAATACACGCCATTGCTGAAGTGCAAAAGATGGGTGGAATCGCTGCGTTTATTGATGCGGAGCATGCATTCGATCAGTTTTATGCACAGAAATTGGGCGTTGATATAAATAACCTTTTGATTTCTCAACCTGACAACGGTGAACAAGCCTTAGAAATAGCGGATAATCTTATTCGCTCTGGAGCCATTGATTTAGTTGTTATCGATTCAGTTGCTGCACTTACACCAAAGGCAGAAATCGAAGGCGAAATGGGTGATTCTCAAATGGGATTGCAGGCGCGCTTGATGTCAAAAGCCTTGCGTAAATTGACTGGATCAATCAACAAGGCAGGATGCTGCTGTATTTTCATCAACCAGCTGCGCGATAAAATTGGGGTGATGTTTGGAAATCCAGAAACAACAACAGGTGGTAATGCACTGAAATTCTATTCATCTATCCGCATCGACATCCGCAGAGCGAGTCAAATCAAGGAGGGCGAAGAAGTGGTAGGAAACCGTGTGAAGGTGAAAGTTGTGAAAAACAAAGTAGCACCACCCTTCAGAAAGGCGGAGTTTGATATCATGTATGGAGAAGGAATTTCGAAAGTAGGTGAAATCATTGACCTTGGTGTTGACCTCAGCATCATTAAGAAAAGCGGAAGCTGGTTCTCTTATGGAGAGACTCGCCTCGGACAAGGCCGCGATTCTGTAAAGCAAATTATTAAAGACAATCCTGAGCTTTTTGATGAATTAGAAGCGAAGATCAAAGAGGCTCTTGGAGCAAAAGGAGTGGTTATTCCAATGCTACAAGACTAACTGCATATCGTAACGAAGGCGGCACTCTTTCCGGGGTGCCGTTTTTGTTGTTAATGGAATTTGATACATTTGAGTTCTATGATCGAAATTAAAAGCATCGCATTTATCATTAATGGAGCGAGACGATTGAATCTAAACATTCAACGCATCATCGATCAATGTTCTGTTCACCCTTCTTTTGAAGTGCGTATTGAAAAAACCACACAAGCAAAAGAGGCAAATGATATGGCAACAAAACTTTCTGATGAAGGCATTGATTTGATTGTTGCCGTGGGAGGTGATGGAACCGTAAATGAAGTTATGAATGGCATGATGCGCGCAAATCAAAAGCCACTACTTGCCATCATCCCAAACGGCACAGGCAACGATTTTTACCGATCGGCCTTCAACAATTCAACGCATGGAGATTTTCTTTCTGCGCTTAAAAACCCAAAACTGATGTCTATTGATGTGGGAAAGGTACAGAGCGCATTGGGCACACAGTATTTTTTAAACATCGCTGATGTTGGATTTGGAGCAGCCGTTGTGGAAATTCTAAACAAACAACGAAAATACTTGGGAGGAAAAGCATCTTATGCCTTGGCGATTTTACGTACTTTTCTTGGGTTTAAAACACCACGTCTTTCCATACAATCCGCATCCTATTCGTATACAGGACCTGTATTCATGGTGGCGTTTTGCAATGGAGATATGTTTGGAGATGGACTCTATATCCACCCTGGCGCTAAAGTGAATGATGGGGTATTGAACATAACACTACTTAAGAAAATTGGCTTGATGGATTATGTTCGAAATCTGAAGAATCTCAAAACAGGCAAACGCATTAACCATCCTGAAGCATTTTATTTTTCTGACAATGAATTAAGCATTAAGGTTACCAAAGGAAAAGCAGTAACTGAAACAGACGGAGAGCACTTGCCAACTGCGGAAATCCGAGTGACCATTGTTCCATCTGCCATTCAGTTGTTGCGAACCGAGGCGTAAAAAAGTTGATTTCTTTTCCACTTTTCTTGTGTCGCAGTGTTAATTTTCTTAAGTTTCCTTACTTTTTTCAAATTATCATGAATGACACTGCCATGAAAAAAATTGTATGCTACTTCTTGTTTGTTTTTTGCTGGATTAAACCAACGTATGCGCAGCAAAACATGAAAACACCCTTAGGCTTCAATAGTTCCCTATCCGAAAAACAAGCAGACACAAATAAACAAGTTCATTGGACTGAAGTAATCGAAGATAGATCCATTTTTTCATCCTCCTATAAAAGTGACGATGGACAGGTGAAAATCGAATACTGCAAAGCACCAATCAATTATTTCAACAAGGAAAACAAATTGGTTCCGATAGATCCCACCTTGACGGAAATGTCAAAGAATACATCTGTTTGGGCTGCGCCCAATCAACCATATCCTACCTTCTTGTATCAAAAAGGAGCATTTGGAATCACTTTAGGCGAAAATGCCACGATGCGGGTTGGGGAAAAATTCATTTTAAATGGAATTGAAACAGACGGTAAAACCTTGAACGTTTCTGAGAATCGTGTGATTCAACAGTTTACCGATCAAGGCATTTCTCGAATTCTTGATTACTTTGAAAACGCAGTAGAATATTCATATGTATTGAGCGAAATGCCATCGTCAAACATTGACAACTTTACCTTTGACGAACGATTGGATTTGCCATCTGGGTTTAGCGCTATGGTTGAAAATGGCTTGTTGATCATTCGAAATACTGAAAAACAAGTTGTCTCAACATTTCACGCACCGCTTTGTTATGATGCGGACAACGAATGGATACTAGGTGAGTATTCGTTGATTGAACAAGGCAATGAGCGCTATGTTCGTCTTTCTGTCCCTTCGTTATGGTTAAATGCTCCAAATCGACACTATCCAATTGTTATTGACCCAATTGTTCAAGGGCCAACCACTGTATGGAACGGCGGTTCAATGCCTTCTTGCATCTTGCCAAACTACAATGTAGATAGCATTCAGATGGTTATTCCTGCGGGCGTCACGGTAACCGGACTTTTTGTAACAGGAAGTTTTTATGCGGACCCATTTACTCCAGCTACAATGAGTCAGGGAGAAATGAAATACAGCACGACCTGTGGAATTTCACAGGCCTTTACGATTACGGGTGCAACAGCGGCTTTGCCGGGTACAGCATATCTGGATTCGTTTAATATTCTTTCACCACTCATGTGCTGTTTCCCTGAGTCGTGCAATCCACAAAGCTTCTTTCTGCGCATGCACCTTGGGAGAACTGGCCCAGGGACAGGATGCAACACCACCTATATACGCTATGACCCGATTACCACTTTGTGGCCGTTCAAAGCAGTTGTAGTCGGACATACACCTGAACCCTACGGAAGCAAATGGAATGTACCAGCGACACCTATCTGTACGAACCAATGCACCGTCACTGGAACAGCTTATGTCTATTATGGGGTGGCTCCATACACGTATACACACCCGTGGTCAACACAAGTGGTGACTCAAGGTCAAAACAATGGCTGTGGTACAGGTGCAAACAGTTTTCAATTCACATTGAATATCCCCAACTGCCCAACGTATTGTGATCCCACCGCTTCACTTGTTGTTCCACCTCCTGTGATTACCGATGCGTGTGGCCATGTAGTCATGGGAATTCCTGCAGATGCGGTGCCATTGAAGATAACTCCTCAAGTGGATGTCATTATGGACACCTTGCTTTGTTCGGGTGCGCCTTCAACCATTGCCTTAAATTCGTGTGTTCCAAATGGAGTGGTCTCTTGGTCGGGAAATGGTCAAAGTGGAACAGGAACTTTTGTCGATACAATCTACAATACAACGAATAGCATTGCTGTGATCCCGTATTCAGCTGTAACATCCGAAAATGGCTGTGTGTCCGACACAATTCTCGTTAATCTCTACGTGGAACCCTTGCCAATAGCGAATTTTTCTTCAACACCCAATCCAGCAATTGTAGCCATACCAGTAGATTTTACGGACCAGTCTCAGAATTACAATGGGCCCTTGACGTATACTTGGACCTTGGATGGTCAGAATTTCTCAACAGATCAAAACACAGTGAACACCTTTTTTAATCCTGGGGAATTTACGATGTGTTTGGCAGTTGAATCCAACAGCTTGTGTGCTGATTCTGTTTGCCAACTCATTCAAGTGGTGCCAGCTACCGTTATTCCACCGAATGTGATTACAGCCAACAATGATCAAATCAATGATTTGTTAGAATTCAAATACTTAGAGTTTTATCCCAACAATTCACTCGTTATATTGAACCGTTGGGGAAATGTGGTATTTGAAAAAGTGGGTTATGCCAATGACTGGAATGGTGATAATTTGACTGCAGGAACGTATTTCTACATGCTCATTGTCAACGATGGTGAACAAGAATACAAAGGGTTTATTCAAATTGTGCGTTAATTTTTTTTGCATGGTTGCGTAAACCCTATTGTAAAAAACGGAAAACTATGCGCAACATTTCAAAATCCAAATTTCTCTCTGGTGTTCAATGTGAAAAGAAATTATTTTTCGATACCCACCGTAGGGAACTAAAACCACCCGTTTCTCCGGAACAGCAAGCGTCATTCGATATGGGTCATGCTGTTGGATTGTTGGCTCAGGACTATTTCCCTGGTGGTATGGATGCTACGCCGGATGAAGACAGAAACTACCTTATTCCAATTGCGAATACACGTCGTTGGATCAACGAGGGCGTTCAAACGATTTATGAAGCGACATTTTCAGCCAATGGGGTATTTGCCGCATTGGACATCTTGCATCACCAAGAAGAAGAACGTTGGGCAATTGAAGTCAAGAGCAGCACGAGTGTAAAGGACTATCACATCACCGATGCTTCATTGCAATTCTATGCGATGGATCAAGCTGGATTTCGTCCGGATCGCTTTTTCTTGATGCACATCAACAATGCCTATGTCAAGAATGGTCCAATCGACCCGGCAGGTTACTTTGTCTTAGAGGAGTTGACAGATAAAGTAGTCAACAATCAAGCTTGGGTGGCGAAGAAGGTGAATGAATTAAGAAACATGCTGGAGGGCGAAGAGCCTCAAGTTGGCATTGGTCCTCATTGTGGATCACCTTTTTCGTGCGATTACAAAGGTCATTGTTGGGGGCATATACCCGAGAACTCTGTGTTTGATTTGTACAATTCTCGGGGCAAAGAATGGCAGTATTACAACAACGGAATAGTAGACCTTCGTGATATTCCAGACATTGATGCATTGGGACATAGACAGCGTTTGCAAGTTGAAGGAAGAATTCAAGGTCAGCGCTATATCGACGAAGAGAAAATCCAAGAATTTTCACAAAACTTTCAGTATCCCCTTTATTTCTTCGACTTCGAAACCATCTTCACAGGACTTCCTGTTTTAGACGGAACACGGCCATACCAGCAGGTGCCTTTCCAGTATTCTTTGCATATCTTATCGGAAGATGGGACTTTGGAGCATAAAGAATTTTTGGCCACCGCTCAAAATTTCAATACCACGAACGCTCAAGATCCTAGGCAACAACTCATTCAACAACTTCACACCGATATTGGTCCAACAGGGTCTATTGTAGCGTACAATGCGTCCTTTGAAATAAGTGTATTGAATGGATTGGCCGCTGCCTTTCCAGCAGACGCAGAGTACCTCCTTGGTCTTACCCATCGTTTTGTTGACCTTCTTGTGCCCTTTCAAAGTGCCTGGTATTACCTTCCAGAAATGGGTGCCTCAGCATCGATAAAGTCAGTGCTTCCCGCCATTGCACCGGAATTTAGTTATGACGATTTGGTCATAGGCAATGGTGGAGATGCCAGTTCAATTTTTCATTCCATGATTACAGGTGATTTTGTGGGTGATGAAGCAGAAACACGCCGCCATTTGTTGGCCTATTGTGAGCGCGATACGCTAGGAATGGTCGTTATTTGGAAAGAGGTTTTTGGGGATTTGGTGTAGTTTAACAGCCAACTTGATCCTTTTTTTGTCAATCCTTGTAATTGTTATTTGGCCTTTCACAGGTTTCAATACATCTTGTTTAGAATCTTTACTACGTAGAACTACTTAGTGCTACTACAAAGAAACACTAAAAGTAACCGCAACGCTTCTAAAATTCATTGCGACCGATACTCACTGCATCTATCTTTGTTTCATAAAGCAGTCGGGGTGGTTCCCGATTTTCATAGCAGTAGTTTAGTTAGTTTAGGTAGTAAAAAAGGGCGCAAACGAGCGTCCTTTTTTAGTTAGAAACAGTTTGAACGCTGGTTAGTGGGGTTATAAAAGTGCTACAATCAAAGAGCCTGATGTAGTTTAATGATTTGATGAGTTTAGGGCTAAAAGGGAAGTAAAAATTGGAATGGTGCTTTCGCCCTCACTCCCACACTCACTCTCACTCTGTGTTTTGACCCCATCGGGGTCAAACATCGGTTGCAATTTGATGAGATGTGAACATCCACGACCCCATAGGGGTCGAACAGAATGGCAAAAGAAATTTAGCGTTGCTTATCAATCTATTCCTTAACAATCTTTCCACTTGAAAGGATTCCTTTTTCGTCACTCAATTCGTAAAAATATAGTCCCTTAGAAAGTTCTTCTGTAGGAATCAAATCGCTGGGCGAAATTTCCCTATACATTATTTTATGACCAAAACTAGTATAGATTGAAAGTGCCAATTGCTCATTGCTTTTGTAGTTAATCCGAAGTTCTGAAGTGAATGGATTTGGAGTAATCGCATATAATTCATTGGAGGAATTTAGTGTTTCGATTCCCGAAGTGCTGCACAATTCAATTTGAGTAGATGAAGTGGCTGTAGTATCAATTTCACTCAAGGCAAAAGCTATTCCTTTCAGAACAGCCACATTCGGTAAAATTAAGGTGGTAATCGTATCAATTTGTACGCACCCTTGTTGCGGCCAAAAACCCGAAACGTTGTAATACAAGTTCAACTCCATCGTATCGGAATTGCCGCTTGTCTCATAGTATTCAAGCTGGTCTACAACAAATCTGTCTAGCTTCTTTTCAAGGATGATTTATTTGCAATTGACATGAAACAATTTGGCCTTTTTGTAAACAGCTAGATTTTGGAATTCGAACATTGTAAATGAATTAGGTATTTCATTTAAGATACAAATTTTATTGAAGAGCGAGAAACA
>CAIQQH010000089.1 GCA_903873915.1 uncultured Flavobacteriia bacterium
AGCAATAGTAGGCCCCGAGATGCATCACGGGGCTATTAAACGGAAATCCGACGGAGCCAGATGTGTTTTGGATAAAAGCAATAGTAGGCCCCGAGATGCATCACGGGGCTGATAGCGGCCAATTATGTAAAAAAATAAAATAGCACAAGCCCGGGTATTCACTCGGGCTTTGTGTTTCTGCATAAAACAATCGTAGAACCCTGCAGGAAGAGCAGAGTGAAGTCAAGATGCGAGAGTGAAGATTGACATACACTCAAGTTTTAATACATAGATGAATTGAGATATCTTCGACCGCTCTCACTCTGTTTATCATCATTAGGGTCTAACCTTCAAAAACTTAGCCCTCATAACCGTCCCGTTGTCGTTCACCGAAACCCAATAGATGCCATTGGAGAGACTTGAAATATCCATGAACTCATAAACATCCATCTGTTTTTTGACCAAATCGCCTAAGCTGTTGTAGATTTCAACCGCCGTATAAGGTTTGTTGAAATAGAGCCGATCGGCAGATGGATTTGGAAAAACAAGGATGTTATTTAACCTAGGAATACTGCTCTTCACGGAAAAAATCCTGAGTTCATTTCGAGAAAGATTCGAAAGTTTAAAATAGTACACATCCTGAGCCGATGATTCTAGAATAAGGTAAAACGTATCATTCAGAACGGGCTCAAGGTTTGTGTAAATGCAACTTGGAAAATTCCCGTATGAATAGTTGTAGATAGAAAGGTCAGCAGAAAGTGCTGACTGCCCACCTTGAACAACATCGCCCCAATTATATTTTTGAATCACAGTACCTTGCCGCGTGGTATCAGTGACACTTCCGCCTGGAGCGATGTACTGAAAATGTTCTAGGTAATTTGTGTCGCTATGAATATAGAATCCAGCAAACGACTTTACTTTTATGTCAAACGTGCTGCCAAGTCCACCCATATTACAGGAGACAAAAAATTCAACATCTGTTATTGAATCGTCATTTAAGTCAATTGAAAACGTGCTTGGCGTACAAGATGCAGATGCAGAGATGGAGCTTATAGTAGTGTCATGAAATGGGATTGTGTATCCAGACAAAATGGAACTGTCAATCACCACTTGGGTGCAGACTTGAAAAGACGTAAAAATGGTAGAAATCAGTACCCAAATAAATTTTTTCATCTCTGCTCAATGAATCAATGATACAACACCCAAAATTAAGCGAATTTGGTCGATAAGCTCAAATTGTGTGGTGTTTCTGAGCCGTTTACCGATCCCCTTCTTTTTTCAATTCCTCATCAACAATTTCCAATTCTTTAAAAAACGTCTCCCCGAAAGCGCGCACAAGAGGTGCTTTAAGAAATCGGTATACTGGAATATTGAGTGCCTCACCGCATGCACAAGCAGGTGCACAAACCGACCATTCATTGTAGTTTAGGGCAATAGTATCGTCAAATTTTTTCACCCGAATGGGGTAGAGGTGACAAGAAATTGGTTTTAGAAAAGAAACCTTTCCATCTGCATGTGCTTGTTCAATCGCACACTTGGCGATACCCTTCTCATCAAAGTTCACAAACACACATTCCGCATCATTCACAAGAGAAGTGACAGCGTCATTGTCCCGATCCAAATAAAAAACACCTGATGCTTCCACGACAGCTATGCCCTCGGGCCGCATGAATGGTTTCACATCGTCGTATATATCTTCAAGAATGTCTACCTCTTCAAAAGTCAACGGCGCCCCAGCATCTCCTTGTACGCAACATGCGCCTTTACAAGCGTTGAGGTCACACACAAATTTTTCTTCAAAAAGACGGGTGGAAACTATCTTATCTTCAATTTCTACAAGCATCTTTTTTTGACAAATTTCAGAAAAAAGAAGCGTGATTCACATGAAATTCTTTGAAAATGTTGGATTTCAGAAATAACATTGTATATTTGTGCCACATTTGGAGACAACATTATAGAACGAGGGGACGAAAGTCCCCTCTTTTTGTCAAATATGATTGCAAAGAAAAAAATACAAGAATTGGCTGAGGAGCGCATGGCGCACCTGGGGAATGGTCTGTACATCGTAGAACTTACGGTTTCACCTTCCAATGTCATTCATATGGAAATCGATAAGGCAATGGGAAATGTCAGTGTTGAGGATTGTATGTCAGTTTCTCGTAACATTGAGCACAACCTTGATCGTGAAGAGCAAGATTTTGAGTTGCATGTGTCATCAGCTGGATTGGACAAGCCATTGCGCGTGTTGGCACAGTACGAGAAAAATGTGGGGCGTGATTTAAAACTTGTCTTGGTCAATGGAACGAAGATGCTTGGAAAGCTTGTTGAATGTTCCGATAAAGGAATCGTAATCGAGCAAGAGCGAATAGAAAAGATTGAAGGAAAAAAGAAAAAAGAACTGGTGGTGGACCGATCAAACCACCAGTTTAGTGAAATAAAAGAAGCAAAAATTATCATTACATTTAAATAAACAGCGAATATGAACAGCCTTGAATTAGTTGAATCGTTCTCGGAATTCAAAGAATTGAAAAGCATCGACAAACAAACGATGCAGCACGTGTTGGAAGACGTTTTCCGCGCGATGTTAAAAAAGAAATTCAATACGGACGAGCACATTGACGTTATCGTGAACATCGATAAAGGAGACGTACAGATATTCTTAAACAAAGAAATCGTTGATGACGGTGAGGTTGAAGATCCGAACACGGAGATTGCCTATTCGGATGCCATCAAGATTGAGCCAGATTTTGAAATCGGGGAGGAAGTAACGGAAGAATTTAAATTTGGTGATTTCGGTCGCCGCAATATTCTCTCTCTGCGTCAAAACTTGATTTCTCGCATCATGGAATTGGAGAAAGACCATCTGTACAAGAAATACAAAGAACGTGTTGGTGAAATCATCACGGGTGAGGTCTACCAAGTATGGAAGAAGGAAATCATGGTATTGGACGATGAGGGCAATGAGCTCATTCTTCCAAAATCAGAACAAATCCCATCTGATTACTTCAAGAAAGGGGAGTCAGTGCGTGCAGTGGTCGCGAAAGTGGACATGCGCAACAGCTCACCAGTCATTATTCTTTCTCGAACAGCACCAGAATTCTTGGAGCGCTTGTTTGAGTTGGAGGTTCCCGAGGTGTTTGATGGTTTGATTACCATTAAGCGCATCGTTCGTGAGCCAGGCGAACGTGCAAAAGTAGCCGTAGAATCATACGATGACCGCGTGGATCCAGTAGGAGCTTGTGTTGGGATGAAAGGTTCGCGTATTCACGGTATCGTTCGTGAATTGAGAAACGAAAACATTGATGTCATCAACTTTACAAACAATGCACAGTTGTTGATCCAACGTTCACTTTCTCCAGCGAAGATTACATCCATTGAAATCAATGAAGAAGACAAGCGTGCGAAAGTATTCTTGAAACCAGATCAGGTATCTTTGGCGATTGGAAAAGGTGGAAATAACATCAAGCTTGCAGGAAGATTGTCGGGGTATGAACTCGATGTGTACCGAGATGGTGAAGTAGATGTTGAGGATGTAGACTTGGAAGAATTTGGCGATGAAATCGATAGCTGGATTATCGATGAATTGAAAGCGATTGGTTGCGATACAGCAAAATCTGTGTTGGAAATTGGGATCGTTGACTTGGTGCAGCGCACCGATCTTGAAGAGGAAACAATTCAAGAAGTATTCAGAATTTTACGGGCTGAATTTGAATAAATTCCCCCAATTTAACGAATAGATTACGCATACAATACTATGGCAGGAAAACCAATAAGATTAGGAAAAGCAGCAGGCGAACTCAATGTTGGGGTAGCTACGCTCGTTGAATTCCTCGAATCTAAAGGCGTAAAGATCGAAAATAACCCGAACACCAAATTGGAGTCGGAGCATTATGAAATTCTGCAAAAAGAATTTGCGGATGATCAAACGCTGAAAGAACAATCCAAAGGTTCAGTTCTCCGCAGAGAAAAGCGTGAGACAATTTCAATTCGGGATTCTCGAGCTGAGGAAACTGTACCTGCAAAGGATTCAGAAGAGCCAGTTGCAGAACCGGCGCCAGTTGCAGCGCCAAGGGTGGAGATTACTCCTGAGCCTGTTGTAATCGTTGAGGCGCCAAAGCCGGAACCAATACCGGAAGTAGTGCCTGAGGCACCAGTGGTGATCGAGCCGGAGCCGGTGAAAGTGCTTGTAGAATCAGAGATCAAAGTGATTAGAACAATCGACTTGAACCAGTTCAACAAGCCGAAGCATGAGCCGAAAAAGGAACCTGTAACCCCGCCAAAAGCTCAAGTAAATCCTGTTCCTCCTGTTCCTGAAGAAAAAGCGGCACCGAAGGAAATTGAAACAATTCGTGTGGAACGGAAAGTGCTTACTGGACCAACTGTACTTGGACGAATTGAATTGCCTGTGGAAAGACCTAAAACGTCTTCGAAACCACACGATGAATCTGCTGAAGCGCGTAAAAAACGCAAGCGCATTAAAAAGGTGGATACGCCAAATCCAGGCGCTGGAAACACAGCAAACACAGCAAACACAAGCAATCAAGGGGGGGCACAACAAAAACCAGGAGTTAAAAAACCAGGAGGGAAATTTGACAAGCCTGAAATTAAGGAGCGTGACATCCAAAAGGAAATTAAAGATACCTTGGCCCGCCTTTCAACACAAGGAGGGAAGTCCAAGGCCTCAAAAAATAGACGTGCGAAACGTGATAACGTAGCGCAACGCCGTCAAGAAGAGCAGATGGCGGCTGAAATGGATGAAAAAATCCTGAAGCTGACAGAATTTGTGACGGTATCGGAATTGGCCTCCATGATGAGCGTTCAACCGACTCAAGTCATTTCGGCATGCATGTCCCTAGGCATCTTTGCGTCGATCAATCAACGACTCGATGCGGAAACGATTCAAATCGTTGCGGATGAGTTCGGTTACGAAACACACTTTGTAAGTGCTGAAGTACAGGAATCAATTCCAGTGCAGGAGGATAGCGAGGATCAATTGGAAGCGCGCCCACCAATTATCACGGTGATGGGACACGTTGACCACGGTAAAACATCCTTGCTCGATAAAATTCGTAATGCGAATGTAACTGAGGGAGAAGCCGGAGGAATCACACAGCACATTGGTGCATACTCGGTGACCTTGAAAGAAGGCCAAAGACTTACCTTCCTAGATACACCGGGTCACGAGGCCTTTACAGCGATGCGTGCACGTGGTGCGCAAGTAACCGACGTGGCGATTATCATCGTCGCAGCGGATGATGATGTGATGCCACAAACGAAAGAAGCCATCTCCCACGCACAAGCGGCGGGAGTACCTATGATTTTTGCCATCAATAAAATCGATAAGCCAGGAGCAAACCCTGAACGCATCCGTGAACAACTTTCACAAATGAACATCCTTGTGGAAGATTGGGGAGGGAAATACCAGTGTCAGGAAATTTCTGCGAAGAAAAACCTCAACATTGACGCCTTGCTCGTGAAAGTATTGCTTGAAGCAGAAATGTTGAACCTACGCGCAAATCCGAATAAAAATGCCATTGGAACGGTCATTGAATCGTCCTTGGACAAAGGAAAAGGATATGTGACGAACATGTTGGTAGAATCGGGAACCATGAAAATTGGTGACGTGATTCTAGTAGGACGAAATTATGGTCGTGTGCGTGCCATGCACGATGAGCACGGACAGATTTTAAAGGTTGCAGGACCTTCACAACCAATTTCAGTACTCGGAATCAACGGCGCGCCAAGTGCAGGAGATAAATTCCACGTTATGGATGATGAACGTGAAGCAAAATCTATCGCATCAAAACGCGAGCAATTGTACCGTGAACAAGGACTGCGTACGACGAAACACATTACCTTGGATGAAATCGGTCGTCGTTTGGCGATTGGTGACTTTAAGGAACTCAACATCATCGTTAAAGGTGACGTGGATGGGTCAATTGAGGCCCTTTCAGATTCCTTATTGCGTCTTTCTACGGAAGAAATTCAGATCAACATTGTACACAAAGGTGTTGGTGCAATCTCTGAGGCAGATGTCAACTTGGCATCGGCATCTGATGCCATCATCATCGGCTTCCAAGTTCGCCCATCTTTGGCAGCACGAAAATTGGCGGACAATGAACAAATTGATATCCGTTTGTATTCTGTCATTTACAAGGCCATCGAAGAAATCAAGTCGGCAATGGAGGGAATGCTTTCGCCAGATATCCAGGAGAAAATCATCGGGTCGGCAGAAGTACGCGAAACATTTGATATTACACGTGTAGGAACAATTGCAGGATGTTATGTGCTTGATGGAATCATCAAACGCTCTTCGAAAATCCGCATCATCAGAGATGGTATCGTGATTCATACAGGAACACTTGGCTCTTTGAAACGATTCAAAGACGATGTGAGAGAAGTGAAAAACAACTACGAATGTGGTTTGAATATCGATAAGTTCAACGACATTAAAACGGGGGATATCATCGAAGCATTTGAAGAAGTAGAAGTTGCAAGAAAGCTCTAAGCTCTCAGGCACTCATTTATATTAATTAACAGAATTCGGGAGATTAGGCGAACAGAAATGTGCGCTTTTTTCTACCTTAGCAGACAAAAATTTATTATGATGATACTGGGTGTATTCGGTCCGTGGCAGGTTATTGCAATCCTTGCAGTAGCACTATTACTTTTTGGAGGTAAAAAAATTCCTGAACTCATGAAAGGTTTGGGTAAAGGGGTGAAGGAGTTCAAAGATGCTTCTAAACCTGAAGCCGAAGAGGAAAAAAAGATCGAAGAAAAGAACAACTAATCTTGCTTATGTACAATTCGTTCGCTGAAGTCAAGTCTGCGCTTGCTTCGGGTGCATCTGTTTTTGACCTTGTCGAAACAAGCATCTCCCGAATACATGCCCGTGCAGAATTGAATGCTTTTTTGGAAGTGTTCGAAGAATCAGCTCGCGAACAAGCCCGATTGGTGGATCAAAAAATTGCTAGCGGTACACAAGGTCGCTTGGCTGGAATGATTATCGGACTCAAAGACAATCTTTGTTATAAAGGCCATAAGGTCAGTGCCTCATCTAAAATTCTTCACGGTTTTGAATCGCTCTTCACAGGAACGGCTGTACAACGACTTATCGATGAAGATGCCATACTCATTGGCCGACTCAATTGCGATGAATTTGCCATGGGAAGCTCGAATGAAAATTCGGCCTATGGACCAGTAAAAAATCCATTAAATACAACGAAAGTACCAGGTGGCTCCTCGGGAGGATCTGCCGCTGCTGTTGCTGCAGGACTATGCACCGCAGCACTTGGTAGTGACACAGGAGGTTCGATACGTCAGCCCGCTTCGTTTACCGGAACTGTAGGATTAAAACCGAGTTATGGACGAATCAGTCGCCATGGCTTAATTGCATACGCTTCTTCATTTGATCAAATCGGTCCAATCACCACAAACGTAGAGGACGCCGCGCTGCTCCTTGAAATCATGTCTGGGAAGGATGAGTTCGATTCAACGGTTTCTTCACGCCCAGTTGAGCAATATTCTCAATTTTCAGTACCAGGAAAAAAACGAATCGCCGTCATCAAGGAAACCCTGGAAATGGATGGAATGGACACAGAGATTGAAGCTAAAGTTCGTGACTTAATCGAAAAGCTGAAAGTCGAGGGCCATGAAGTGGATGAGGTGTCGTTTCCATACTTGGAATACATGGTCCCAACGTATTATGTCTTGACAACCGCTGAAGCATCGTCCAATTTATCGCGTTTTGATGGTGTGCATTTTGGGCACCGCAGTGCTGTGGCTCAAGGTGTAGAGGCCACATACAAGAAATCGAGAACAGAAGGATTTGGTCCTGAAGTGAAACGACGGATCATGACGGGAACATTCGTGTTGTCCCAAGGATATTATGACGCTTATTATACCAAAGGGCAAAAGGTTCGTCGTGTATTGCGCGACAAAACAAATGAGATTTTTCAATCCTATGATTTGGTCTTGATGCCAACAACACCGGCGACAGCATTTGATTTGAATGCAGTAAAAGACCCGATACAAATGTACCTTCAAGATATTTTTACGGTCCATGCTAACCTTACGGGGAACCCTGCGGTATCCATTCCGTTTGGAACGCACAGCGACGGAATGCCAATAGGTGTGCAATTGATGGCGACCCATTTTGCAGAAAAAGATTTGCTCGATTTTTCATTGTACTTAACACAATTTGTCGGATGAAAAATCAGCTATTTGGATTCGTGATTGTACTTTGTGCGGTATTCAACACCAATGCTCAGAGACCTGCTCACTTGGTGCGCCCTTCCGACTCCTTAAATACTGACGCCTTTATCAATACCGTTGAACAAAGTTTACGCTTGTTTTACGCAGAATATGTAGGACAAAAAAATTACGACTCCATCATGCGCGTGCTCAATTATGAGCCTGGAACAGTGCCTGCCTTTTCCGATGAGGTGTATTGTGAACGCCTAGAGAAAATGAATGAAATGAGTCCGTTTCATTTGGACTGCAATCCCATCACGCTTTCAACAATTCGTTTTTTTGCGGCAAATAGACGCGGATTTGCCAAAGTAGTCTTGGGAAGATCTGCTCTATACTTTGATCTTTTTGAAGAAAAATTGGCCGAATACGGTTTGCCCATTGAACTCAAATACCTCGCAGTCATTGAAAGTGGCTTACGTCCGCAGGTGAAGTCTCGTGCTGGAGCCCTTGGACTATGGCAATTTATGTACAAAACAGGATTGTATTTCGGATTAAAGGAAAATTCATACATCGACGAGCGCATGGATCCCGTGGCGTCAACCGATGCTGCGTGTCGCTATTTTAGACAGTTGTATGGCATTTATGGGGACTGGAACTTGGTGCTCGCGGCCTACAATGCAGGTCCCGGAAACGTGAACAAAGCTATACGCCGAAGCGGAAACAAAACAACGTATTGGGATGTGCGTCCATTCCTTCCCAGCGAAACTCAAGGGTATGTGCCGAATTTTATTGCCGCCGCTTATTTATTAAACTACCACGCCGAACACAACATCATTCCGGTTGTAGCCAAAGTGCACAACGCACAATTGGATACCATGTGCCTTTCTCAAGGGATACACATGGCGTCAATTGCTCAATTGGTGAAGTGGGACCAAGAAGACATTAAGGCCCTTAATCCCGTTTACAAAACAAGCTATATTCCTTATACACAACCAAACCAGTGCATTACTGGTCCATTGGAAAAAATCGGACTCTTGGTAAGCATGGAGGACAGTTTATATGCCTTGGAAAAAGCCTTGCACGCACCTGTCGTGGTTCAGCCAATCATTGTGAATCCAACTCCGGCAGATTCTTCAGACACCCTTGCTGGCGGGACAACAATACCAACACCAATTGCCAATTACATTTACCACAAAGTGAGTGCTGGCGAAACAATGAATTCCATTGCCACGAAATATGGCGTGACCATTGAAAAAATTATGGAGTGGAATGCCTTGAAGACCACAAACATCTATGTCGGACAGCGTCTACAATTGCTTACAGGTGCCGGTGGTACAACCCAAACTCAATCCCAACAGCAAACACCTGCTGCTCCTGTAAAAAAATATTACAATGTGCGCGCTGGAGACACCTTTTCTAAAATCGCCCAACGCAACGGATTATCACAAACCCAGTTGTCAAAACTCAACCCAGGAGTCAACATCAATAAACTGACGGTCGGTCAGCGTCTTCGAGTGAAATAAATTTGCCCGATAATTTCAGTTGCGCCGCAAAAAATAAAGACCATGAAAACACGACTGATACTGCTCTTCGCTTCGTTTTCCCTGCTTTTAACCCTTGGCTGTGAGCTAAGTACTAAGCGCTTTTCCTCTCAAGGACTTACTGTTACAGGTAATATTGGAGAAATCCTCGTTGTGTGCGACAAAGGAATTTGGGATTCACAAATTAAAAATTACTTGGATACGGGCTTAACACGTTGGATTATGCCTTATTTCCCAGATGTAGCCACATTTGAGTTGGTTCATAAAACACCTGAGTTGTTCGATCAAGGGGTTAAACGCTTCAGAAACACGCTGTTCATTACCATTGACCCTGAGTTTAAAGGAAAAAAGCCGCGCATTGAAAAACGAATGAATGTCTGGGCACATGGGCAAATTGTCATCGATATCATTGGGAAAGATTACAATCAAGTCCTTGCTGTCTGTGCGGAAGGCTTGGACGCCGTTCATACTGAATTCGATCAGATGGAGTGGAGACGCATTCTTCGAAACTTTAGCAGTGAGGTAAATGTCAATGTAGACAAAGAAATTAAAAAGAACTTTGGGCTGAAGTTGGCTCTGCCGGATGGCGCAAAAATTGTGACTAAACGTGCGAATTTTTACCGCATCGAGTTTCCAAGTGCATCGCGGCCAATTGAATTTGTGGGGACAGGAACTCAAGACGAAGGAACGGTTTACTCAGGATTAATGATTTACCAATACGATTTCAATGACTCGAATCAATTTGTTTTAGAGAATTTATTGATGGCGCGAGATACAATGTTGAAATACAATGTTCCACACGAAACGGAAGGCTTGTATATGGGGACGCAATATGCGAAAATGGTCTATCCTGAAGGCAATACAATGCGCAATCAAAAAGGAACGCTGAAAGGGTATGAAATGCGAGGAATGTTTGTCTTCACGGGCCGCCCCATTCACGCTACTGGAGGAGCTTTTTGGTCTTTCCACTTTGTTCATCCAAACCGCAAAAAGATGATTTGTGTGAGTGGATATGTCGATGCACCCTCAACCACAAGTTGGACGCACCCTTTGCGCGAGATTCAAGCCATCTTGAAAAGCGTGGAATTGGACAAATGACAATCAGCGCCACCATTATAACGCTCAATGAAGAACGGAACATCGCGAGGTGTATTCAATCCTTGTTGCCTGTGGTGGATGAAATTCTAGTGCTTGATGCACATTCAAGCGACCGCACTGTAGAAATTGCCACATCCCTTGGCGCGAAAGTAAGTGTGAGAGATTGGGCCGGTTATTCGGCTTCAAAAAATGCCATCAATGCGCTAGCTTCTTGCGATTATATCCTTTCGATAGATGCCGATGAAGCGCTGGACGAAGTACTTCAGCAAGAAATCATTCGGATTAAAAAATCAAACGAGAACAAGGTGTATAGTCTAAACCGATTGACCAATTATTGTGGGAGGTGGATCCTTCATTCAGGCTGGTATCCTGATGTTAAAGTTCGCATCTTCCCCCGTATTGGTGTCAAGTGGGTGGGTGAATTTGTGCACGAAGAATTGGCATTTGAGCAAACGATGAACGTCGAACAGCTGGGAGGGCAACTAGAACATTATTCCTACTACAACGTTGTGGAACATCGTCAGCGGGCAGACAAGTACTCGTTGTTGACAGCGCGAAAAATGCATGAACAAGGAAAAAAAGCAGGTATTCTAAAACCTTATTTAAGTGCTGCAGGACGTTTTTTCGCGATGTATGTCATCAAACTAGGGATCTTGGATGGGGCCATGGGATGGAAGATTGCAACGATTTCTGCTGCATCGAATGTATTGAAATATAAAGAATTAAGGAGATTGAACCGTGAAAATGCCGCTTGATATACAACGAATTATCATTTCACGCACGGACAGTATTGGAGATGTGATCTTGACTTTGCCCATGTGTGCCTGGTTGAAGTCCCAGTTTCCGGCATGTACCCTCATTTTCCTTGGTAAAGCGTATACAAAACCTGTTGTAGATTGCTATCCTGCCGTGGATGAATTTGTGGATTGGCAAGAGATCGAGTCCTTACCCAGTGCAGCCAAAGTTGCACGTTTGGCCGAATTGAACGCGGATGCAATTGTACATGTTTTTCCGGTGAAGGAAATTGCTTCATTGGCCAAAAAAGCAAAAATTCCCATGCGCATTGGGACATCCCACCGTGGATTTCACTTATTGACCTGCAACCATCGGGTCAATTTTACGCGCAAACACTCGAATTTACACGAAGCACAATTGAACTTTGAATTGCTTCGCCCACTTGGATTGAACGATATTCCATCGCTGAAAGATGTAAAGGAATATGGAAGTTTATTTAAGCCCGTTTCCGTTGACTTGCCTCAAGAAGTGAATGCGCTTGTCAATGATTCTTCGAAAACGGTTATTCTTCACCCAAAGTCACAAGGTAGCGCGTTAGAGTGGCCTTTGGAACGCTACATGGTCTTGGCTTCTTTCTTGGCAAATGAGGGAACAACAGTACTATTTACTGGAACTCAAAATGAAGGCGATCAGTTTCGCGCATTCATTCCCTCACACGAACGTATAGTGGACCTCACGGGTAAATTGTCCTTATCGGAGTTTATCGTGCTCATATCAAAGGTGGGCGCCTTGGTGGCATGCTCTACAGGTCCTTTGCACATTGCGGGGGTGTGTGGAACTCGTGCTGTCGGATTGTACTCCCCGCGAAAGCCTATTCATCCAGGAAGATGGCAACCTATTGGAAAACATATCAATATCTTAGTCTATAACGAGGATTGTCCTCAATGCAAGAAGGGGAAAAAGTGCCTCTGCGTGCAGGATATTTCTGTTGAACAAGTTGTTGCTGCGCTCACTTCCCCTGCGAAATGAGGACGTTCATCCTGCAGCTAAGCCGCATCAATTTCTTCGTGGCAATGGGAGCAGGGGTATTGGCCTTGGGTTGGTGTAGCTTTTTAGGCCTAGATGATGCGTTCATTTTTTCTGGTTTGATCACCTTTTCTGTTTGTAGCGTGTACACCGCACACCGCATCTACAAGTGCGAACGAAAGCTCAGTCAAGCGGAAATGAATGACTGGTACGCGAAAAATAAAGCACTTGTAAAAACGACATTCTTCATGTCGTGTCTGATGATGCTCATGTGCTTAAGGATGTTAAATCTGACTTTCAGTCAATACCTTTTGCTTGGCATAGGAGCCCTCTTTTCGACTTGGTATGTTGTCCCCATTTTCTCATTTCGCTTGCGTGAAATTTCCTTGATCAAAGCACCGCTTGTTGCACTGGTTTGGACCGGAATTCTCGTTGTATTTCCTCAACTAGAATCGGTGTATTTCAAACTAGATTTTATAGCGTTTGCCCCTGCCTTCTTTTGTTACTTCTTAGCCCTTACCATTCCCTTCGATGTTCGAGATTTGTCCCTGGACGCAACAACGCAAGATACGATACCTATGGTGCTAGGCGTCGGAAAATCCCGTTGGTTTGCAGGGATCCTTTTGGTAGTTTCTATACTTATAATCGCAAAGATCAATCAAAATTCTTGGTTAATGTTCCTTTTGATTCCAAGTTACGTGATTACGGCGGTGTTTATTTTCGCCACAAAGGAAGACCGAAAGGATGTCTTTTACGCTGGGCTGGATGCAACGATGGTACCAGTAGGCGTTGCATTTTATCTGGCGAGTTAATCCGATCTTACTAGGTAAAAAGCTCCTTTACCACTTCATCCAATTTCCCACAAAAAACAAGTTTAATCTTGTAATTTTTCTGCTCGATTCCCTTGCAATATTTTGAGAGTATGATGCGTTCGAATCCAAGTTTTTCGGCTTCAGAAATTCGCTGATCAATGCGGTTCACTGGACGCACTTCTCCCGAAAGACCAACTTCCGCTGAAAGGGCTGTTTTATTATGAATCGGTAAGTCTATGTTTGACGAAAGTACCGCAGCAACCACCGCCAAATCAATCGCTGGGTCATCTACTTTAATTCCCCCCGCAATGTTTAGAAACACATCTTTTGCCCCGAGTTTAAAGCCGCATCGTTTTTCCATGACGGCAAGCAGCATGTTCAAGCGCTTGCTGTCAAATCCGGTGGAAGAGCGCTGAGGGGTTCCGTATGCGGCAGTGCTAACAAGGGCTTGAACTTCAATCAACATTGGACGAATTCCTTCTAGTGTGGCCGCGATAGAAATTCCGCTGAGTGAATTATCGGTGTTGGTGATTAGAATTTCAGATGGATTTTCCACTTGGCGCAATCCGCTACCAATCATCTCATAGATGCCCAATTCATTCGTGCTACCGAAGCGATTTTTCATGGAGCGCAACAAGCGATACACATGATTTCGATCGCCTTCAAATTGGAGCACTGCATCCACCATGTGCTCAAGTACTTTCGGCCCAGCTAGCGATCCTTCCTTGGTGATGTGACCAATCAAGAATACGGGAACTCCCGTTTGTTTGGCATAGCGTAACAATTGGGCCGTACATTCGCGTACCTGTGAAATACTGCCGGGCGAACTTTCAATTTGTGTGGAGTACAGTGTTTGAATTGAATCAATCACCACCAACTCTGGATTTGTTTCCTCGGCCTGCTTGAAAATGTTTTGAATGTTTGTTTCTGTCAGGATGTAGCACTGTTGATTTAGTGTACCCACGCGTTCAGCGCGCATTTTGATTTGCTGTTCACTTTCTTCTCCTGAAACATAAAGCACGCGAAGAGTGGTTTCCGCAACAGCCAATTGAAGCAAAAGTGTCGATTTCCCAATACCCGGTTCTCCCCCAAAAAGGATCAATGATCCAGGCACCAGTCCACCTCCAAGCACACGGTTCAATTCGGCGTCTTTCAAGAAAATCCGCTCGTGTTCTTGTTTTTCAATGGATTGTAAGGTTTGTGGTTTTGCATTGCGCGATGAGGTGGAAAAAGCCACCACCGAAGGAATGTTCTTCTCAATCACTTCCTCCACAAAGGTGTTCCATTCGGCACAAGACGGACATTTCCCCAACCATTTTGGGGTTTCATATCCGCAGTTTTGACAGAAATAAGCAGAACGCACTTTGGCCATTGATCGAAGTTTTTCCTAAAGATACATGTCAAGTTCTGACTGACGATTGAAATGACACAAAAAAAGCGGAAGAATTTCTTCTCCCGCTTGATGTATGGTGGATGTACTTTATCCGGCGTAGCACTGACGTGCCCAATTCTTACATGCCTTCTTGCGCTTTTTGTTTTTGCGTTTCTTTTTGTCCACGCGTGTGCTGACTTCTGTTTGATCACTTTTTGTAAGGCCTTGATTTAGCTCATTGGCGTTTAACGATAGCGTTAAAAAAAGGACTGCTGTGGTGAGTATAAGTTTCATTCTTTCCTGATTTCGTTTGTTAGTTGTGATTCTCAAACGCACGCATTAAAAAAAAGTTACTTTCTTATTCAATTGGAAATTTATTCGCTTGTCTCATCCGTTTTTTAGACCTTCGTGGCGTGTCAGATTTCCTTCATCGCCTCCTAAGTATTTTTGCATCTACCAGCATCATGGAATGGGTAGCTTTTTCATTTGGGGTGCTCTATGTGATTTTCATGGCTTGGGAACGCACTGTTGCGTGGGGATGTGCATTAATCAGCTCATTGGCCTATGTCTATGTTTGTTTCACTACTGAACTTTTTCTTGAATCCATTTTGCAGTTTTTTTATGCAGGAATGGGTATTTATGGGTGGATTACATGGTCGAAGCGCAGTTCTGAGGAGTGGATTCCCATTCATTGGCGGCTTAAAAATCACCTCGTTTTCTTGCTGATCGGCGTGGTGCTTTCGTTTGTTGTGGGTCTGTTTTTCGACCTGCGCACCACACAAGTGAATCCGTACATGGACGCAGGAATCACGGTTTTTAGTCTGACGGCTACATTTTTATCGGTAAAAAAGGTGGTAGAAAATTGGTATTATTGGTTGGTCATTGATGCATTTTCGCTCTATTTGTATGGTGCTCAGGCCTTGTATGTTTCTGCTTTGTTGTTTCTGCTTTACATGGTGTTTTCGGTGGTGGGGTTGGTGAAGTGGAGAAGGAGAATTAAAGATTAAGAATGAAAAATTAAAAATGAAGAATGACCTTCTACGCTCGTTAAGCTTCGAAGGTTGAAAATTGAAAATTGAAAATTTGATCACTTCGTGAATTTGTTCCTTTCAGGAATTTGCTTTAAAGTCCGCCGTGGCGGGATGCCTGCGGGAATGGAAGTTGAGAATGAAGGATTAAAAATAGAGAAATAGCGTTTATTCCCAAAATGAAAAGAATAGCATTCACAGGTCCGGAATCATCCGGGAAAACGATTATTGCGAAACGATTTGCCACGCATGTGGATGGAACTTATTTGGAAGAATTTGCGCGGACGTATTTGGAGCAGCGGAACGGTCACTACGATGAAGCCGATTTGCTGACGATCGCTCAAGGTCAGTGGGCGCTGTGGAAGGAAACAAATGGAATTCTTATTGCCGACACGGAAATGTTGGTGCTCAAGGTGTGGTCTGAAGTGCGTTTTGGCCGAACCAATTCTTTTATTGAAGAGGCCTTGATGACTCAAAATTTTGACCATTATTTTTTGTGTTATCCAGATCTCCCATGGGAACCAGATCCTCTGCGCGAACACCCAGAACAGCGCATGGTCTTGTTTGACCTGTATCGAAAGAAACTTGTCGCTTTAAATTTCCCGTTTACTGTCCTCAAAGGTTCAGTTGATGAGCGACTTATGACATGTGATGATATTTTCTCAGTGCTGGTCGGGAAAAATTTATAAGGAAAAGCCGCAACGCAATCCAAATCTATCAGTAATTTTATACCGTCTCTAAGGGGTGCCCTACTTTTCGGGCTGAGATCATACCCATTGAACCTGTTCAGGATAATGCCTGCGGAGGGAAGATGACAGCCACGGATGTTCCGTGTGACAAGTTTTACAGTTTACCATCAGGAATTTACCCCTTGTTCTTGTTTTATTTTGAAAAAAGATGAAAACAAGATTTATTCTCCTCAATACACTTTTCTGTCTGTTCGGAATGGCATTTACGTTTGGACAAAACAATGTTACTGGTGTTGTTTACGACTACTCGGGGAATCCCTTGCCGTCGGCCAATGTCGTGATCAAGGATTCTTACACAGGTGCGGTAACTAACGAATTTGGGGCGTTTGGCATGCGCATTCCCACGATGAAGGCATGTACACTCTCGGTTTCTGGTGTCGGTTACGAAAGACAGGAGGTGGTGGTATCGGTGCCGGATGGTGAAGTGGTAAAACTGTCCATTACCTTGCTTAGAGTTCAGGACCTTACAGATGTATTGATCGTAGAAAAACGGGCAATTGGCGTAACACCGACCACCTTTACCAATGTGCCCACAAAGACGCTTTCCAAATTGAATTATGGCCAAGACCTTCCGTATTTATTGGAATCTACGCCCTCCGCGGTGGTGACGTCTGATGCTGGAACAGGTGTGGGTTATACAGGCATTCGTATCCGAGGGGTTGACCCGACGCGCACCAATGTGACCATCAATGGCATTCCCATCAACGACCCAGAATCGCATGCCGTGTATTGGGTGAATATGCCAGACTTTGCTTCATCCACAGACAACATACAGATTCAACGCGGGGTGGGAACGTCGACCAACGGTGCCGCTGCTTTCGGCGCAAGTTTAAACATTGAGACCGAAAACAACAACAAAAAGGCCTTCGCAGAAGTGGACAACTCCATCGGCTCCTTTATGACCATGCGCAATACCATTAAAGCAGGAACTGGGATCATAAACAACCTATTTTCAATGACAGCGCGCCTGTCAAACATTTCATCCGACGGGTATATCGATCGTGCAGCGGCGAATTTGAGGTCGTATTATTTATCCGGAACATTGGCCTTGGGAAAAAGTTACTTTACGGCGAATGTGTTTAGCGGCAAGGAAGTGACCTATCAATCGTGGTGGGGAATTCCAGAAGCAAAATTGTCAGGCGATCCAAATGCCTTATTGACACATTATCAAAACAATCATTATCCCGGTGGAATGTACGAGACCGCCCAGGATTCCGTAAATCTCTTTGCTTCTGACCCGCGCAAATACAATTATTACACCTACAAGAACGAGGAAGACAATTACAAGCAAGACCATTATCAATTGCACTTTAGACGCATGTTGGGCCAGTATGCCCAACTGACTGTTTCAGGACATTACACGCGCGGTCAGGGCTATTACGAACAGTACAAAAGAAACCAGGATTTTTCCCTTTACGGGTTTAATCCTGTTGTCATAGGTGCCGATACCATTTCTACCACCGACCTCATTCGACGCCGTTGGCTAGATAACCATTTTTACGGGACAGTGTTCGCGTTGAACTACTCAAAGAGCTATAAGTTAAAAATGACCTTTGGGGGTTCTGTCAACCAATACCAGGGTGGACATTTTGGCGAAGTCATTTGGGCGCGGCAAGCATCGCAGAGTGAAATTGGACAGCGCTATTACGACAATCATGCGGTAAAATCTGAATTCAGCGCCTATGCGCGTGCGTATTATCAGATTGTGAAATTCAACAAGTTCTATGGTGACATGAAATTTAATTTGTTTACAGACCTACAAGTCCGTGGGGTGAATTATACGTACAACGGCGTCGATCAGTATTTTTCCAGTCTGATGCCAATGAAGGTCAATGTGAATTACTTTTTCTTCAACCCAAAGGTCGGTGTTAGTCTTGAGGTCTTTGATCGGACAACGTTTTATACCTCCTTTGCCATGGCGCACCGCGAGCCAATGCGCGACGATTTTACCCAAAGTTCCGAGAGTTCAAGACCAAAACCTGAAGAATTAAACAATATAGAACTCGGTTACCGGTTTAAAAGTAAAAAGCTCTTTGTCAATGCCAATGGTTATGTGATGTACTACAAGAATCAGTTGATTATGACGGGAGAAATCAACGATGTTGGTGCCTACAACCGCGTGAATGTTCCGAAAAGTTACCGCCTAGGCGTGGAATTGGACGGGGGATACATGCTGCATAAAAAGTGGAGCGTTACTGGAAACCTGACCTTAAGTCAAAACAAAATCGTCGCCTTCAATGAATACGTGGACAACTACGACAATTACGATGCGAACGGCAACATGATTCAGGACATCATTGCGCACAAAAACACGGACATTGCTTTTTCCCCGAACCTTGTTGCCGCAGCGGGCTTAAGTTACGAGCCCATCGAAGGTTTAGACATGACACTCACCCTAAAACATGTTGGCAAACAATACCTAGACAATACTTCGTCCGACGACCGCAAGATGGATGCGTATACGACTACCAACGCCGTGATGAGTTATACGATTATGAAATGGGGCCTTCGTGAAATCAAGTTGGGAGTTCAAGTCAACAACATTTTCAATGTAAGGTACAGCAACAATGGGTATACCTGGGGCTATATTTCAGCAAGCACACGCATCAATGAGAACTTCTACTTCCCACAAGCTGGAACCAACTTTATGGTGAGGTTGAGTGTGAAGATTTGATGGGTAAAAAGTAAAGACGGCCAAAAGACGGTTTCAAAGAAATCATGAAACAAGGCGCAAATCATTGATGTTCGTTCACCAGCGGAATTCAATGGCGGACACATAAAAGGATCTGTGAACATTCCCCTCCAAAGTTTGCAGGCAAGCATGGGGAAAATCAAGAAAGACAAGCCCGTGATTACGTGTTGTGCGAGCGGCATGCGCAGTGCATCGGCAAAGAACATATTACAATCGAAAGGCTACCAAAATGTACACAATGGTGGCGGTTGGAGCAGTTTGCAGAGTAAGTTGAGGTAGCTTATAAAGTGCTTTGATTTTGTGACCAATACTACCGATGTTCACTGAAAGCCTATGCAGTTTTATTCTTTTTTTCTCTCCTGAGAATTCGATCTTTCCATTAGTTTTTGCCGCTCCTCTTGCGCGACTGTGTGACCAATGAGAAGGGTAGTGGGTCCCCAAGGTTGATTAAAGAACAAGATCTCAACATCATTCTTACGGTTTTCAATTTCACGATAACCAAAAAACACGCGGCTTCCGAAATTGGAACTAAGCACATTGTAATTGCAAGGAAAAACGCTTAATATTCATACTAATCGGTGAAATTTAATTAAGTGCAAGGTAGGTGAAATTTATGTAATCAGGGTGAAATTCACTTAAAATAATATAATTTAAGTGAAAAACACTTAATAACTGCGTTATAGTTCTAACTTTTCGTTTTTTCTCTAAACTCAGTAAAATAAAGGGGGAACGCCTAAAATTCCTTCATGTTCTCCGCTTGGGGTTTAACCATAAAAAAAAGCCCCAAACCTATATGGAATGGGACTTTTAGCTTAACTTGTGACCTCCGAAGTAGAGAAATCTAACTTTTACACGGATTTAGAGGGGCTAATTGATTGGAAAGAAATAAAAAAATGACCTACTGAGAGAATTGCAGGATACAACTTTATTTCAACCTTCTTGTAGTTTATTCAATGCATCAATACTCGATTGAACGCCTACTTTTTGATATATATTGGATAAATGCCTTTTTACAGTTGCTTCTGATATAAAAAGTTGTTTAGAAATTTCTTTATGACGAAATCCCTGCGAAACCAAAAGAATAATTTCCTCTTCACGGCTAGTAATTTGGTATTTTATTGATGCAGATTGTAGTAAATTAATTTTGGATATATTATCCACCGTTCGCATTTCATGGTTGAAAAGTGCTATTTCTATAGCGGAAAAAAGGTCATCGTTACTGAATGGTTTCACTATAAAAGCATTTGGGCGCGTTTGTTTCGAACGTTCAATAGTATTACGATCACTATTAGCTGTTAAAAAAATGATTGGAAGTGAATAATTGGCATTTATGTAATGGGCTAAGTCGACACCGTCTAATTCATCATTTAAGTTGATATCAAGTAACACAATATCAGGCTTTTCTGATTCTAACATACTGATTGCTGATTCATACGAAAAAGCAGGTTGTGTTGGCAAATAACCCAACTTTTTTAATGCCAAAGCAATGGTTTCTGCTATGATCATTTCATCCTCTACAATGCCAACTTTCATTTTTTTCATAAACACGTTTACTTCGTTTTTGATTTTCCTTTAAAATTTATGGTGAACACACTTCCTTGTTCGTAATGATAGGTGACGGAACCTCTAATTTGCTGAGATAAGCCACGAATTAATTTTAATCCCAGTGTTTGAGAATTATCAAGATTTACGTTAGCAGGTAGCCCTGGTCCATTGTCTTTAAAAGTCAATTCGTAGTTGCCATCATCTATAGTCTGCAAATTAATTTCAACACTTTTTTTCTTTTGGACCAATGGTATGTATTTATAGGAGTTAGTAAGTAACTCATTCACAATCAATCCTAATGGTATAGCAGTATCTATATCAATGTTAATTTCATTCGGATGTATAATGTATTCGATTATTCTGTTATCATTTTCAAAAAGTTCTTTTGAGTGGGCTGTTAGATTCATTAAAAAAGCATAAAATGAGATTTTTTCCAAATTTGTTCCTCCGTAGAAGTTTTGATGAATCAAGGCAATACTTGTAAGCCTAATTTGTCCTTCATTCAATGCTTGAATTGCTTTTTCATCTGTTAATTGATCTTTTTGCAACTCTAATAAACTTGTTATAATCTGTAAATTGTTTTTTACCCGATGATGCAATTCTTTCAAAAGGATATCTTTATCTTCCAGCGCCATATTTAAATCCTCGGTTCTTTCTGCAATTATGGTTTCTAGTTTGACGTTTTGTTTTTTCAATCGGTTACTTCTAAATCGGATCAAACTTATCACCAAACAGATAAAAATCAATCCGACTAGAACAACGAACCAGGTTTTTAAATAGAACGGTGGAACAAAATCAACTGGAATTTTAAGGGTATTTTTTAGCCATGTCCCATCTGATAATTGTGCTTTAATTTCTATGGTATAAGATCCATACGGGAGACTTCCTATACTAATGCTACTTTCTTTTGTATAAATCCATTCCTCATTTTGAACACCATTTATGCGATAAGCGTACATTTTTTTGCCTTCAACATAATCTAACACTGCAAAATCAATTTTAATCAATCTATCAGAAGGTAAATAGATAATGCTTTGATTGGATTTATTCAAAGACCAGCTTAGCATGCTTGTTCCATCCATCGAAAATTTTGTTATTCCTAAGATATGAAATGGTACATGCTGATTTTCATTATTCTTTCTGAAATCATTAGGATTAAATTCAACCACACCATTCATCCCCCCGAAATAAAGCCAACCATCAGCTGATTTGAAAGAGGATGTCCGATTAAACTCATGATGAGGAAGTCCATCTTCGGGTGTAAACAAAGAAATATTTTCGGTTTTTTTGTTAAATTTCATGATCCCGTCGTCTGTACTCACCCATAAATTATTGGAATTATCTTCTTCGATGCGGTATAGAATCATAGAGGGTAAACCATCCTGCATGGTATAAGTAACGGTTTTTTGATTTGCACCTGTTTTATTCCATTCCCATTTAATCAAACCATCTCCATTTGTTGCAATCCACAAACATTTATTTTGATCCTCATGTATATCAAGGGTAGACGTTATTGGAAGATACTTGTTTTTGTCTCTACTTTGATGGCCAAAATATTCGGTTATTTTCCCTTTTTTAATGATGTAAATGCCATTTTCAGCCACAGCTGTGATACCTTTTGATGTTTTTATAATCCTGTAAACATCTTTGATATCAGGAATTTTCCCTGAACTTTTTTGAAGTACCCATTTATTTTGAGTGAAGGGATTATAAGCAAAAAGGGAGTTAGAGGCCCCTACATATATAATTGAGTCTGAATACTGAAAAACACATGTTGAATAATCTTCAGGCGAATTAAACAAATTTATTGTTCGAATAGGCTTAAGTGTTTCTTTATCAATTTCATAAAACTGACTTCCAAACGCATAAATTATATTCTTTTTGCATATTAAAGCCCATGTATAGGCAATTATCGTTTGTTGTAAACTGTTTTTTTTGGAAAATAGCGATGACATTACATTTGCAAAAACTGTCTTCTGACCATCCTTATCTATATCTACACAAATGCCTCTTGTTTGTGGCCAAGGATATAAACTTTGCTGTGCATTTGTGAAATAAGAATTGAATTGATTTCTCTTGTATTTTATCTTGTAAACACCTTGGGGCATGCAGATCCAAACATTTCCCATTGCATCCTTTAGAAAATAATTTATGCGGCCTTGGTCGCCTGCAAAAAGATCTGAATTATTGAGCACTTTTATCGTTAGATCACCCTCAATATAATAAAGACCTTCCTTTTCGGAGTAGACCAATTGTGCCTTATTCCCTGGCATTATGTAAATGCGGGAGTTTATTCCAATGAGTAGCTTTTTATTTATAATATTATTTCCGTCAATTGTTTTAATCCTATAAATAATGTCATCATCAACATATTTATAAATCCTTTTTTTTTTGATTGCTTTTGAACGATGTATTACTTTTTTATAAGGAATCACTTTAAATGTGTTAACATCGAGCACATCTGTTTTGCCACTTGAAACGCCAGGAGCCCATCTAAGTCCATGCTGTATAATCAACTGATTGTTATTATCGACGAACAAATTAACAATGATATTGGAAGATAGCCCGTCCTGGGTTGTGAACAGTTTGACATTTTTCCCATCATATCGGTTCAGCCCAAATTTTGTCCCAAACCAGATAAATCCATGCTGATCCTGCACAACACAATAGACCTCCCTAGATGCAAGACCATCTTTAACTGAAATAAATTGTTTTTCTACAGTGTAAGTAGGTGTTTCAAGATTTTTTTCAAACTGCGCTCTACAGGGGGGTATTATAATAAATAAATAAAATGTGATAATTAGGTAAAATTTGCCCATCGAGTATCTTCTGATAAATTAAAACTTTTAGCCATTCATTTGCTCTTCCTCAGAAGTTTGAATGTTGCGCTCTACGAAGTACATATTGATTTCTCCTTTACCCTTAGCAGTTATTTTTCCGCGATATTCAAACTTAAAATTTTCTTGAGTTAACTTATAAGTAGATTCAGAAACATTGACTTTTCCAACTTCACCGCTACTTTCCATTCTACTGGCTGTATTAACTGTATCTCCCCAAATATCATAAGCAAACTTTCTAATTCCAACAATTCCTGCAACTACAGGTCCTGAATGAACACCAATGCGTATTTCAAAAAACAATTTTCCTTGCTTTTCTCTCGCTTTCTTGTACTCATCCATGTAATGCTGTATTTCGAAAGCCGCATTCACCACATCCAATGCATGGGTTAAATTTGCGGTAGGTAAACCACCAGCGGCCATGTAGGCATCACCAATGGTTTTAATCTTTTCGATGTTGTATTTCTCCATTATTCTATCAAATGCAGAAAAACATTCATTTATTTCAGCAACAAGCTCTTGCGCTGTAAATTGCTCTGACAGCTGGGTGAAACCTTTAAAATCTGTAAATAGAACAGTAACTTCATTAATTAGTTTTGATTCGGCTTTTCCTTTTAATTTTAATTCTTCTGCGATAGAAAAAGGCAATATATTCAAAAGCAATTCATCACTTAATTTTTTTCCTTTTTTTATTTTATTGCGTTGAAAGAAAATAGCAATTGAAAAAATTAAGAACAATGAAAACCCAACAATGAATGCATTTCTAACGAGAATTTGCTTCTCCAATTTTTTCTTGGCAATCTCATCTTTTTTGGCATTTATTTCATTGATGTTAGCAAGTTCAATGCGATTATGAACTGTTTGTTTTTCAATAAGTGTTTTGATTTCTTCCTGATTGGTTGAATCGGTCATGTTTGCTAAAAACCTATACCCTTCCGCTGCTTCTTTATACATTCCCACCTTCTGAAACACCCTTGCATAAGTACTTAGCACATAATCTCGGAAATCCTTGTTTTTAAATTTATATTGGGAATAAACTGCTTTATAAGCCAAGTCTGCTGCTTTTTTATCTTCTTTTAACAGTGTCAAAATATTGATTAACTCCATGAGTTCGTCAGCATCCAAATACGCCTTTCTTTCTGTTAAGTACACATTTCGATCCGTTGAAAATCTTTGCAACATAATGGGATTATTCATATAGAATAACGCACTGTCTTTGTTGTTCAAATGGGCATGAGAGACGGCTATATATGTTAATAATTTTCGGGGATAATTAAAATATACATCTTCCTTTTTTGTAAGGTCTAAGCGATAGTAATTAAAAGCTTTTCGGGAAACAACGATAGCTTTTGACCATTTCTTTAACCGGAGTAGTGCCATGATATTGACCTTGTAATCATCGGCAATATAAGTAAAATTCGGAGGTGGATGTCTTTGAAAATAGCTCAGTCGCTCTTCGCCCATTTTCTGAGCTTCATTTAATATCGCAACACTATTTTTGTAACGACCAAAAGCAAAAAACTTCCAAATAAATATATGACTGAACTCTATAATCTCAGCTTCTGACTTATTTTTACATTTCAATGCATAGAGCAGCCGTGTATATTTCAAAGCGTCATCAATCATATTTGATTCTTCATAGATTGTAGCGAACAACTGATAAACATTCATCAATTGCTCATCATTTTTCAACGCTTTCACCTTTTTGTAAAAGGAATTTGCACAATACAATGCTTTACCTATTTTTTTTGACTGCGCAAATCTTTTGCAATCCACAAGACAAATAAAGTATTGATCTCTTAGCGTTTGTGTTTTTCTCTTTCGGTCGGTGATAATTTTTTTTATCTGAACCAATTCTTTTATTGTAATTGGTTCAGCCCCCCATTTTTTATAAGAATAAAGCATATTAATCGCATCATCTGGCGCAATGGTGTCATTTAATATTACCGATTTTTGAGCTGATATACGCGCACTCTGTGAATTGACAGTAAAGGAACTGCACAACAATAAAATTAAGAAGAAAAAGGGCTTTTTTAACATGTCTCGGGTTACATTAAAAGTCATTTAAATTTTTCACGTCAAGCAAACGAATTTGAAACAAGAAAAAAAATACAACTTGTATTTTTTGAAAAGAAAGATGGAGGGCACGCCCTCCATCTTTAAAAATTGACCGCTACGCGGTAAACCACCCACTATAAAAAATAGTTAAATTGATAAACACTTCGACAAGCTCAGTGCAAGTAGTTAACCCTTCGACAGGCTCAGGGCTAGAAAGCCCGAATAGCGCGCACATAGTAAGTGTCGTATTTATTGTTGGTCTGCTGGAGACCATTGCCGAAATCCTGAGACCACGAATTGAGTTGAAAGGCCTCCGTAGAGCACCAATAGTAGTCGCCAGTAAAACCGCCAACATTTCCTAATCCAAGGGCATTTCCTTGACCTATGTTTAGAAACATTAAGTTGAGTTCATATTTTGACGGCAAATACCAGTCTGAATAAACTCCTATTGATAGATCGTAGCATAATTTTGCTGCATAAGAACCCGCTCCTTGATTGAAAACAATCATTGATGTATTTCCATCACCACAACCAACGCAACTTGCAAAAGCTGTAGTATTCGTATGACTTCCGTTGTACCATTGAATTCCTGTACTTTGGTTTGTTGGCGCACTAATTAACCCGTGGCATCCAGAAGCATCTAAATAAAAGATAATTCCACCTTGGTAAGTTTGCCCTATAGCTAAACCGCATGGGCTAGTTGTGCTAACTACATAAGGACTTGCTGCCGTTCCAGCACCTGTTACATTTATACCTGAACCAGCTGTTGTTACACCTGCACCAGCGCTAACACTACCATCCGCCATCAAATATTGTGTTGATGTGCCTGTTGGTGTTTTAAAGCCAACACCTTGATAGTAACCGCTCGTATTTACTAAGGTAACATCCGTGTTTCCTAATTGTATTTTATTACTCGCATCTACCAATGCAGAACTACCTATTGCTGTGGCATTGGTTAAATTTCCGAAAGCAACATCAGCATAATTACCTATTGCGGTATTCTGACTTCCTGTAGTGTTTGATTGTAATGCCAACCATCCAAGGGCATTGTTCTGAATACCCACTGTATTATTAGCTAAAGCACCCCATCCAACTGCCCCATTTGTATGGCCAGAAATGTTGGCGCCTAATGCATATGCACCAACGGCAACACTGTTGTTTCCAGTGACTGAATTTACCATTGCACTGTTTCCAATAATCGTATTATCGTCACCGTTAGATGCATAGTTGGAAGCATTATTCCCAAAAACAACATTGTACAATCCAGATCCAATGTTTCCTACTCGCATGTCATTTAGTGTACCGTTAAGTTTCATATTACCTTCAACTTCAAGTTTTTCTGTGGGTACAATCGTTCCAATCCCAATATTTCCCCCATTATTAAAAACATTACTGGAATTCGTAACCCAAGATGTTCCATCCCAATATAGTGTATTTCCTGCGGCTGATCCGTCAGAGACTACTCCTGCTGGTCCTTGGATTCCTTGAGGACCCGCTGGACCTTGACCATTTCCTGAAGTTTTAGCGTACAACGCATACGGTACACTCATCAATTGGCTTGTTCCCATTACAGAATAGTTTGTTCCGCCTGTTAAATCAATGGCTGTTTCCATGAAAAAAGGCCCTGCTGACCAATCGATTGCAGAAAAATCATCCGAGCTTGTACCCGAACCAATTTGAAGGTTTACCAAACCATAAGCATTGGATGTTGTTGCAAATGTCTCGGAATAAACCGCCGTCCCACCAATGGAACCTTGTTGGATCGTCATACGCATGCCAACTGCTTGGTTGTTAACAATTGTATTTCCAGCGTCACGAACGACTGCTTGGTAGTTGAAGCCTTCTGGCGCTTGACCGAAAGAGCTTAATGAAAGTGTCGCTGCTGCAACGAGTGATAGTATTATTTTTTTCATGATTTGATGATTTTATAATTTGTGTTATTTGATGATTTAATGAATTTTAACCAATTTAAATGTCTTACGCTTCGGCCCCTTCGACGAGCTCAGCGGCCCATTATTATTGTTTTCGAAAATTAATTCAAGAGAGTATGCCCCTGGAGCTAACTGACTAACTTGAATAGGTGTTTGCTCTGCAGAAAAAATGTCCTGCATTACAAGTTTTCCCTGTGCATCATAAAGCGTATATGTTACATTTTCAAACACACTCGTCTTGATGTTCAAAACGTCTTGTGTTGGATTGGGGAAAATTGTGACATCAAAATCAGGAGCAAAATCTTCCACTCCTAAAAAGTTCCAGTTCGTTTGATGGAAACCTTGGGTAAGGTCATTCGTTCCATTCGAACCTGTGTTGATAATCACTTCTCCAACCGTGAAATCAATACTTCCATTTGCGTTGGAATACGTTTGACCTTGAGAGGAAACTACCTCTTGAGCAGTTGCCGCAAAAGCTGCAAAGAAAGTAGCGAAAAGAAAAATTTGTTTTTTCATATGTACCTGATAAGAATTTAAATGCAAATCTAGGTGTTGTGAAACAGAAAGTAAATACAACTTTAGTTGTAGATTTTGATGTTTCTTTTAAAAAAAAAGGGTGGATAAATTAATTGATTTAGAATTTATTTATATGATATACAGTTTTATACGTTTTAAAAATTAGCGATATTAAGACAAAGACGCGTTTATCACCTTACGTTCATTTTCTTGCAGAAGCACTTTTTAAAATTGAAGATGAAATTGAGAAAACAGTACTAAAAAAACCTTGTCCATTTTTCGACAAGGGTTTAAAAATAAGTGACCCTCGGTGGGATTTAAGATCCTGAAAGAGAACGTGCAATGGATGTAAGCACTTTTTCGCAGAAGTAAAAAATGGTGATTTTTGTATTACCCATTGCTTGATTCTAAGTTATTAGTTAGGATAAATGATCCTTTCGTTTTGCGCATAGCAAGCATATAACCCACGAACTGCAAAAAGCAGTTCTCGGTTTTTCATTCACCATCGTTTATCAAAACGCGTTTTGGATTGGGAAAGTTTAAACAATAATTTCGATTTAAGAGCGAGAAGGAGAGTGAGAGCGAAGAAAAAACAGAGTGGAGTGAACCGCTCTCGCTTTTCACTCTCACTCTGTTTTGTGACCCTGGAGGTCGAGAAATCTAACTTACATAAGGATTTAGAGGGGGTGTTGGAGTATACAGAATACGACAAAAAGAACGAGAAACAGAATGAGAATGAAGAAAAACAAAAACGAGAATGACGCTCTCGCTCTCATTCTCGTTTTGTTTTGTGACCAATAAGGTCGAAAAATCTAACTTTTACAAGGACTTGGAGGGGGTGATGGATACTGGAATCAATGTCTAGTATGTATCACATTTTTTTTCTAAATATAAAAATTATTTCATTCCAACTCCCGATTCGGATTTTTTTTAACAAGAAACCAGTGAAAAATATTGCTTCATTGCTGGCGTAAACTAACATAATGTTTTGGCTTTTTCGAAGAAAACAGATTCAATAAAAGAAATACGTTTAGTTTCTATAATTGAAATAACTTTAGGGTATCACAAACTCTTCGATCTGGTCATCATCGAACAAACGACCAAACGGCAACTGGTGCTGTTGTTATGAGAGCATGAGCTCCACAAGGCAGTAAAGACGGAGTGATTAGAGGTCAATTAGTTCGTTGATTTTTTTTGCAAGCAATTTTGTGTGTTCATGTTTTTCTCCGAGTGTCTTGAGAAAAATAAAATGAGCCTTTTGGTAATATTCGATTGCCTCTTTGAATTGTTTTTTTTCTTTGAAAATATTCGCAATATTATTGTACGAAATACCCACCGAAGTATTTCCTTCACCTAATGCCTCTAAATCAATTACTAATGATTTACTATAGTAAATAAAAGCTCTGTCGTAGTCCCCGTTATCTTTACAAATTCCTCCTAGATTGTTGTAACAAACACCTACTGAAGGATGTCTTTCACCAAATAGCTTTAATCTAATAGCTAGGGATTTCTCAATATTGTACTCTGCCAAATCTCGGTTTTTATTATATCGCCAAGCCAGCCCCAAATTTGAATATACTGTTGCCGTCTCCGGGGCGTGACTACCAAACAATATTAAATCTAAATCCAGAGCCATTTCATAGAATCGAATTGCCTCATCAATTTCCTTTTTATAACTATAAACCAATCCAAGACTATTATAATTGTTTGCGAGAAATGAATTCATCTCACCAATCTTTAATAATATTTCTAATGAATTTCTCAAATACGTTATCGCTTTGTTATATTCACCTTTGTGTATATAAGTATTACCTAATGAAAAGTGGCATCCGGCAGTCATATTATGAACATTCCCAAATTTTTTATTTCTAATCGCCAATGCTCTATTGAAGTATTTTAAGGCTTTATCAAAAGTCGAATTTTCTTCGAAATATTTACCTAAAAGAAGATAGTATATATCTGATTCATCAAGTTTTGGTTCATTTCTAATTATTCGTTCTAACCAATCTAGTTTTTTCTTTTGGGATTTCTGATCAATATATTTAATGGATTTTAAATATAAAGTTGCTTTATCCAAGTTGTCCGGACATATTTTTCTATTAATCTCTTGATAAATGAATTCAATAATTTTGAATTCATTCAAAGCTTCTAAACCATTAATTACTCTTTTCAAAACCTCTATATCATTATCAGTTGTTTCTTTAAGAAGCTCCGATATAATCATTTCGACTGAATTAATTAGCATTCCATGAGCTACAGCAAAGGCAGACACATCCAAACATTTACCCCCATGGTCTACAAGCCAAATTAAACTTGAAAGATTATCATGCTCAACTTGCCTTAAAAGACACTGCTCCACTCCCCCCTGTGCCCCATTGAGTTTATTGTTTTCAATAATGTCTTTCAGGAATTCAGGATCTTTACCCATGTCCTGATTGAAGATCACCTCCCCCAGCACATAATGGAAATACCCCTCAACGGTGAAGGTGACATACAACTTATCCTCTTTGACCGTTTCCGTGAGCACACCTTCCAGCAACATCTGTTGATAGGGTGAATCGATCTGAATGCTCTTCACAAACTCTCCAATCTGTTGATCATCAAACAAACGATCCACCGGCAACTGGTTCTGCTGTTCTGCGAGCATGTGCTCCGCGAGGCGGTATAAGAGGTGGTGGTTATTGGTCATTGAGTTCGTTGAGTTTTTTTGTCATTAATTTTGTGTGTTCATGTTCCACGCCGAGAGCCTTTAGAAAAATGGCATGAGCTTTATGATAATGTTCTTTTGCTTTTTTGTGGTTTCCTAAAGAAACTTCTACATTACCTAAACAGATGTAAGATCTACCAACCGGAGTAGGATTTTTTTCGATGGACTTAATTCTAATCTTTAAAGCTTGGTACAAATGGAATTTCGCTTGTTTTAATTGAGCGTTTTTGTAATAAGCATTTCCCAAATTAAAATATATAACATCGGCAATTTTAAATTGGCTAGTTTTCAATCCAGACATCAAATCCAAAGCAGAATTATATATGTTAATTGATTCTGAATAATTACAAGATTTATATTTTTCAAGTCCAATAAAATTGTAACACTTTAATATTTTATTCGTCGACTTAAGAAATTTTTCACCCATAGAATTTATTGATTTTAAATAATACCAGAAATCCAATAGATACTTATTCGCCGATGAATAATTTTGAATTTTAAAGTATTCATCACCAATTTTTTTATTTAAAATCGCATTATGTTCCTTGCGGTGATTATTTATATTTAATTCTATTCCAAGAGTCTTTATCCAATATTTTAGTGCATTTTTAGAATCTCCTAAATTGGTATATGTAAGTGCTATTGCACTTAGGGTTGAAGAAACATTTGAATGTTTGCTCCCTAGGTTCATTTCTTTTATTTTTAATGTCTTGTCAAAATAATCTAATGCAGAGGTGAAATTCTTTTTTTGCAATTCCGCTAAAGCCAGACATTCATATGTTGATGAAAGATCTCTATAATTATTCTCTAATAGGATATTTAATGCTTTTTTATAATAATTAATTGATTTATCGTAATCCCCGCTGGACATATATGCTAGACCAATTGAAGAATAATTAATTGCAACTACCCCGAACGATTTGGGATACCTCAATAGGTTTATTTCTAATGCTTCATTCAATAAAGTAATTGCTTTTTTGTAATCCGCAATTTTATCGTTAATAAACATACGGCCAAGCATTTCGAGATAACGAGCATAAGTCGCTGATTTCTTTTTTTCGACGTTGAAGGTTTCAAAATACTCCAATTTAGGTCTCATTTCTGACTGAGGAATAAATCTTAATGATTTTAAATAAAGTGAAGCTTTTTTTAAGTTATCTGGTTGAACTGAACTATTTATTTGTTGATAGACATAGGATACCACACTATTTTTCTGTGTTTTCTCAAGATGACTTAACGCTTTCTCAAGTACGCTAATATCATTTTCTGTAGATTCAGCCAAAAGCAAATCCATTACATTTCTAATCTGTATTCGTTGAGCCCGCTCTACCTCATCGTCCGTTTTTTGATTCCCCTTCACCTTTAAGAACGCATGTGCAAGCGGCACACTGCAAACCGCCAAAGAAGTCCCTCCCTGAACGATCAGCCATATCAACCTCGATAGATCATCGTTTTCCACATCCCTAATCAGACACTGCTCCACACCTTCCTGTGCCCCATTGAGTTTATTGTTTTCTATGATATCTTGTAAGAATTCAGAACCTCGACCTGTTGACTGATTGTATATCACTTCACCCAATGCATAATGGAAGTAACCCTCCACGGTAAAGGTTACAAAAAGCTTATTCTCTTTTACAGACTCTGTTAGTACGCCTTCCAGCAACATTTGCTGGTAAGGTGAGTCTATCTGAATGCTTTTTACAAACTCTCCTATTTGCTCATCTTCAAAGAGGTCATCTACAGCCAACACATGTTGCTGTTTTTCGAGCATGAGATCTGCAAGGCGATAGATGAGCATGTGGTTAGCGGTCATTGAGGTCTAATATCCATTGAGGTATACTCACGTTAGGGAATTGATTGCTCAATCGAATAACATTCTCTACTGATTCTCTTGTGCTCGGATGATACTCTCTTAGTCTTTCTTTTCTTAATTCAGCTGCTTGTATGTGCAAATCAAGCGCTTTTTCAGTTTCATTGATTTGCTCATAAATAAGACCAAGGTAATGCGGATATCCTCCTTTTTTGTCTTTTTCAAAAGTGCTTTCCAGGATCGAAATAGCTTCAGAAAGATTCCCCAATCGGAAGGATGTGACCGCGATTCCAAAATTAATACTGTGCAGATCTTCATCTGGCTTCTCCTCTACTTGTTCAAAAATATCCAAAGAGGCCTTGTAAACTCTATTTAATGCCTCATAGCGGGCCTCAATTTCATCACTTTGAAAATCAGGAATAAATTCATTAATTGACTTAATATGTTTTTCTCCAAATTTATCCAGATAAGCTTTACTGTATTTTTCATAGTATTTAAACCCATCTGAAAGGAATATATAATAATCCTTTTCAGCTTCTAATTTTAAACGATGAACACAACGCTGAATTGCACCAATAGTATCAACGTTTTTACCCACAGAACTGAGACAGATGTCGATGTAATTTGATCGATTATAAAAGTGTAATGCGCTATTATAATTTTCCAATAGTTCATACCTGTTGCCTATATTGAATAGCAGAAGAGCAATGTTCTTGTGAGCCTTTGAATATACCTTTTCAGCAATTTGAAGCGAATTAAGTGCGTACTCTAAGGCTTTCTCATTATTTCCAGTCTTGGCATAAAACATTGAAATATTATTAAGACTACCAGCTATATTTGCTGTATACCTGCCCTGAATCTTTGATATAATGTCGAATGAATCCTGAAAATGATTTAAGATCTCATCATCTGAAAATTCTCTTTCCCATTGTAACATCACGAACGTAAATTTCGACTTTGCCAAATTATTGAGCTGAGTAGCATACAGTTCCGTCTGATTTCCATGCCGGTCCTTTTCCATTTCCAATGCATCTGTCTGAAATTCAATTGCTTTTAATGAGAGCTCCCTATTGTACTTTTTTATGGACCAACTATTGTATAAAGACCCTATTCTACCTTTAATTCTTATCTCATCCTCTCGGGGTAAATTGGCAACTTTCAATGCTTTGTCGAAGTACTTTATGGCCTTTTCAAATTCACCAATATGACTGTAGCACTTTCCAATTGATGAATAGTAGTCGTAACTTTCATTGTCTGAAACCACATTTTCAATACTTAAAAGTATTGCTTTATTCGTGATCTCATCGAACAGCGTATATCCATTGATTACAAGCTCAAGCAGCTCATTTCTCTCATTTGAAGCCCAATCTTTAAGTTGAAGCAACAACTCTTTTTGAATCAATTGAATTTTTTCAGATTGGATTTTATCGAGAAACTTCAAAACTTCCTGCAAAACCAGTTTGTCATCCTGCGTGTAATCTGCAAATAATTCGTTTAGGACAGCACGAATACGGATATTAATCAACTCGATGAATTGTTTTTCGATGACCTGCTTCAATTCAATTTTGTTGTAACTCTCCCTATTCTCTATCTTAGGCATTTCAACCATTAGTAAAGAGCTGGAAAGCGCCTTGATACATATTTTACGAATCTCCCCTCCCTGATCAATCAGCCACATCAAACGAGAAAGAACATCGTCTTCTACATCACGGATAAGGCATTGTTCGACTCCTTCCAACGCTCCGTTCAGTTTGTTGCTTTCAATGATTTCTTTAAGGAATTCAGAGTCTTTACCCAAGGAATGATTGAAGATCACCTCTCCTAACACGAAATGAAAATAACCCTCAACCGTGAAGTTGACGCACAGCTTATCCTCTTTGACGGTTTCCGTGAGTACCCCTTCCAGCAACATCTGCTGATAAGGAGAGTCTATCTGGATGCTTTTTACGAACTCACCTATCTGCTCGTCCTCGAACAAACGATCCACAGCCAACTGATGTTGCTGTCCGGCGAGCATGAGCTCCGCGAGACGATATAAGAGGAGGTGGTTATCGGTCATTCAGTTCTTTAATAATTAAATCTGTCAAGTTATCCCTTCTTATTAGATCGTCATTTACCAAATTTAAATAATTTAAAATGAGTGAGTTAAAATATTTACTACTGTTAAATGTGCCATTGAAATCTCGTATGTACCTTTTTAGGTAGTATCTCACCTTTTTATATTTTTTTTGGGCTAAATAACAGTCGACAATTCTCGATACAAAATGAGGATGTTTAAGAATGCCTAGACCGTAATTATAATTTACTATCGCTACCTCATAAAAATGCAATTTCTGAAAGCAAGTTGCTATTTCAAAATAACTTTCAGCAAAACTAACATCGTTCAAATTTAAGAATGCATTCTTATGCACCACAGATCTGTAGTGATGATAAATGGCTCTTGAGAAATCGTTTTGATCTTGATATAATAATCCAATATTTGTCTCAATTGAAGAAGCTTCTTTTGTATGAAAGGAAAGGTTTTTTCTAGTTAGGTCAAGTGCATTATTTAAATATTTATAGGATAAATCAAATTCTTTTAACTTCCTGTAGCATTCACCGATATTTATTTGGATATTGGCAACTTTTTGGTCTTGGTCTGAGATAATACTTTTCCTTATTTTCTCTACTTCTAAAAAATACTTTATGGCGCCAGAAATGTCATTTGAGTAATATAAAATAGCTGCTAAATTATTTAGAAATAAACTGTGGTCGAAACCATAATTACCATCATATTCCAATGAGTTGTTAACGGCATCAAGGGCATAAATTTTTGCCATTGTAAAATC
>CAIQQH010000090.1 GCA_903873915.1 uncultured Flavobacteriia bacterium
AACAATGAGATAGACACAACGAATTCCGTCGAAGAAGCGGTAATTGAAGAGCAGCAAAATGCGTTGGTACCTGCTGAAAATACTGACTATATCACCTCAGTAGAGCTTGACGACAGTGATGATGAAAATGACTCAGAATTTATCCCATTAAATATCTCAAGTAGTGAATTTGGCACCCTTACTGAAGAAATTTCCAGTGCTGAAGTGGAGATTGAGCCAAAGAATGAAACTCCTTCTGAATCAGAAGCGACTGTAATAGAAGAAGAGCACGAAGATGTTGAAATCGATGAATTTGAACGAAGGATGTTGGCTGAGACAATGTCTTCTGCCTATCGACTCGAAGAGTTGTCGCCTGAGGAGGAGGATGTATCTGATGAACAAGACGATCCAACGCAAGAGGATGAAAACGAGGAGGAAGGTCATACGCAAGATCGTTCATTTTCCGATTGGCTTAGGGTTGGAAATCAACCATCCAATATCGACATCGAAGAAGACAAATCAAAACTCCATGACATCCTAGATCGCTTCATTGAAAATGAACCAAAAATTTCCAGACCAAGAGCAGCAATCGAGGACAAGCCCAAGCGCGCATTTTATTCTCCAGAGAAGAAAGCCAAGGAAAGCGTTGACATGCAGCACATGCCTGTGAGTGAAACATTGGGTAAAATATTCGAACTACAAGGGAATTATCCGAAAGCAATTTTCGTTTACGAGCAATTAATCTTGGCTAATCCAGAAAAAAAGAGTTTCTTTGCAGCCCGAATAGAAGAACTTAACAAAAAAATAAATTCATAAAGATGGATTCATTATTCTCGATTATCATTATGTTGGCAAGTGTATTATTGATTCTTGTCGTGTACATTCAAAACCCGAAAGGTGGAGGTTTGAGCTCAGATTTTGGTGCAGCTCAACAAATTGGTGGTGTTCAAAAAACCAATGATTTCATTGACAAGGCGACATGGTCCCTGGCTGGAATCATTATGGTTTTGAGTATTACACTATCCGTCCGCACAAAATCACCTGATACCTCAGCAAAAGAACCACAACAAGCTGAACAAGGACAAAACAACGGAAGTCAACCTCAGGGGAATAAATAATATCATTCCTGTTTTGCGACAATATATTGTGTCAGTATGTCATGCATGCTGACATTTTTTTTTACTACCCAATCCATAGAATGCAAAAATGTCGGTTTTACTGCATTGGCATAAAATTCGACCTTGGCTGAACAGCAATTTTAACATTAAAATCAAACAACTATGTCAATTCAATTTAAACCGCTGGCAGACAGAGTTCTTGTTGAGCCTGCACCAGCAGAGCAGAAAACAGCGAGTGGGATTATTATTCCTGACACGGCAAAAGAAAAGCCACTCAACGGAACAATCGTAGCCGTTGGAGAAGGCAAAAAAGATGAGCCCATGACTGTTAAAGTAGGAGATTCAGTGCTTTTCGGACAGTATTCTGGGACAGAAATTAAAATTGATGGATCGACTTATCTCATCATGCGTGAGTCGGATATTTACGGTATTTTTTAATTACTTTTTAAACACATTTTACAATGGCAAAAGATTTATATTTCGACGTTGAAGCACGCGAAAAATTAAAAAGAGGCGTAGATATTCTAGCAAATGCAGTAAAAATAACGCTCGGTCCTAAAGGACGGAATGTGGTCATTGGAAAAAAATTCGGTGCACCACACGTCACTAAAGATGGAGTAACTGTAGCAAAAGAAATTGAGCTGAAGGACCCTGTTGAAAACATGGGGGCACAAATGGTGAAAGAAGTGGCTGCTAAAACCGCTGACATTGCCGGAGATGGAACAACAACTGCGACAGTCCTCGCACAAGCAATCGTTACTGCGGGACTCAAAAATGTCGCTGCTGGAGCAAATCCAATGGACCTCAAGCGAGGAATCGATAAAGGTGTTGCTGAAGTGGTTCGCAACTTGAAAAAAATGTCAAAAGAAGTTGGTTCTGACAACGATAAAATCAAGCAAATCGCAACAATATCTGCAAATAACGACGAAGCCATCGGAACATTGATCGCTCAAGCAATGAAAATTGTAGGTAATGACGGTGTGATCACAGTGGAAGAAGCCAAAGGAACCGAAACGGATATGAAAACTGTGGAAGGAATGCAATTCGACCGCGGATACCTTTCTCCTTACTTCGTGACGAATACCGAAAAGATGATCACGGAAATGGAAAAACCAATGATTCTGATCTGTGAGAAGAAAATCTCAAACATGAAGGAATTGTTGCCTATACTAGAGCCTGTGGTTCAAGCTGGTCGTGGTCTTCTCATTATTGCTGAAGATGTTGACGGTGAAGCATTGGCCACCTTGGTCGTGAATAGATTGAGAGGTTCATTGAAAATCGCAGCCGTAAAAGCTCCAGGATTTGGGGACAGAAGAAAAGCAATGCTCGAAGATATCGCAATATTAACTGGAGGAACGGTAATCTCTGAAGAACGTGGCTTCACACTTGAAAACGCAACCTTGGAAATGCTTGGTACAGCAGAGAAAATTGAAATTGATAAAGACACTACAACGATTGTAAATGGAGGTGGAGAGAGCGCTGATATTCAATCGCGTGTTGGACAAATCAAGGCACAAATGGAATCTACTACGTCTGACTATGACCGTGAAAAGCTACAAGAGCGTTTGGCGAAATTAGCTGGTGGCGTTGCTGTGCTTTATGTGGGTGCACCAACGGAGGTTGAAATGAAAGAGAAGAAAGACCGTGTAGACGATGCATTGGCTGCAACACGCGCTGCTGTGGAAGAAGGAATTGTTCCTGGTGGAGGTGTTGCTTTGATTCGTGCGATCGAAACATTGGATTCATTGACTGGCGAAAACGAAGATGAACTCACTGGGATTCAAATCGTGAAGCGTGCAGTAGAGGAGCCATTGCGTCAAATCATTGCCAACGCTGGAGGTGAAGGTGCTGTCATCGTTCAGAAAGTGAAAGAAGGAAAAGACGACTTCGGATACAATGCACGTACTGAAAAGTATGAAATGCTTTATGCCGCTGGAGTTATCGATCCAACGAAAGTAACACGCATCGCTGTTGAAAATGCGGCGTCCATCGCAGCCATGTTGTTGACTACGGAATGTGTGGTGGTTGATCAACCAGAAGAGAATAACCCTTCAATGGGAGGAATGCCTGGTGGAATGCCGGGGATGATGTAATTCTGAATTGAAAATTAAAAGTTAAGAATTAATAATTAAGGGGTTCTATACCCCAACCCTTTATAGAGTCCGTCACTGGCGGACTCTTACTCGTTTCTTTCTTCCTGATGTATTCAGATAGCGAGAAGCGTCTATATAAAAAACCCTCTTCGGCAACGGAGGGGGTTTGTTTTGGGACTAAAGGACAAAGGACTTTAAGACAGCAAGATGTTAAGATATCAAGACTTGTGAATTACTAACGCTCTCTCTCTCACGCTCGCTCTGATTTATCGACCGCTTAGCGAATAGAATATAGACTGCTTCGCTGATAGAATATAGACCGCTCAAACACGCTCTCGTTCTCATTCTCACTCTGATTTATCGGCCGCTTCGCTGATTAATAATCGACTACTCGCTCTCACACCCAAACATGCTCTTGTTCTCATTCTCACGCTGAAAGTTTAACAAAAAAAAAGGACGACCCTTTGGATCGCCCTTTCACATTAATTCTATACAATTTTAATAACGATAGTGCTCCGCTTTGTACGGTCCGGCAACTGCCACTCCAATATAATCTGCTTGATCTTGTCGTAATGTTTCCAATTCAACACCAATCTTCGCAAGGTGCAAACGCGCTACTTTCTCATCCAAATGTTTTGGAAGCATGTACACATCATTGCCATAACTCGCACTGTTTGCCCATAACTCCAATTGAGCCAATACTTGGTTCGTGAAGGAGTTTGACATAACGAAAGAAGGGTGACCTGTAGCACAGCCAAGGTTTACCAAACGTCCTTCAGCAAGGATAATGATTTCGTTTCCTTTCACGTTGTAGATGTCTACTTGTGGCTTCACCGTGTATTTCGTTGAACCATAGTTCGAGTTCAACCATGCCATATCGATTTCGTTGTCGAAGTGACCGATATTACAAACGATTGCTTTGTCTTTCATGTTTTCGAAATGACGTCCAACCACGATGTCTTTGTTTCCAGTCGTTGTAACGATGATGTCACCCAAATGTACCACTGAATCCAAACGCTTCACTTCAAATCCATCCATTGCCGCTTGAAGCGCACAAATTGGATCGATTTCCGTAACAATAACACGAGCTCCAGCTCCTTTCAATGAGGCAGCTGAACCTTTTCCAACATCACCATATCCACAAACTACAGCCACTTTACCAGCCATCATGACGTCTGTCGCACGACGAATTGAATCTACCAATGATTCTTTACAACCGTATTTGTTGTCAAATTTAGACTTCGTAACTGAGTCATTAACGTTAATAGCTGGCATCACTAAAGTACCATTCTTCACGCGCTCATACAAACGGTGAACACCAGTTGTTGTCTCTTCAGAAAGGCCTTTGATGTCTTTTGTCAATTCAGGAAAACGGTCGAATACCATATTTGTAAGGTCACCACCATCGTCCAAAATCATGTTCAAGGCTTTTCCACCTTCGAATGCGAAAATTGTTTGTTCGATACACCAATCAAATTCCTCTTCATTCATTCCTTTCCATGCATAAACTGGTATTCCAGCAGCAGCAATCGCCGCAGCAGCATGGTCTTGTGTTGAGAAGATATTGCAAGAAGACCAAGAAACCTCAGCACCCAAGTCGATCAATGTTTCAATCAATACAGCCGTTTGAATGGTCATGTGCAAACATCCTGCGATGCGCGCACCAGCCAAAGGCTTTGAATTTCCGTATTCTTCTCTAAGGGCCATCAAACCGGGCATTTCTGCCTCAGCAAGTTTGATCTCTTTGCGTCCCCAATCAGCCAAGCTGATATCCTTTACTTTGTAGGACAATTTTTCCATTGTATTGCTCATAATTTAAATTGATTCGTATTTAACAGCGTGCAAAAGTACGAAACTCCTGCTTAAAGACAAAAGACAAAAAGACGAAAGACACTTCTTCGCTCGTTGAGCTTCGAAGGACAAGGGACCGCTGCGCTTGAAGACGAAAGACATCAAGATGTTAAGATTTCAAGATATTAAGACAAAGGACTCTTTGACAAAAGACGAAAGACTTACTCATTCTTCGAATTGCCGCAGGCATGAAATCCTTAATTTTCATTCTTAATTTTTAATTCTTAATTATTAATTATTAATTCTCCCTTCAATCATCTCCACAATGCAGTCCACAAACCTTGGGTGATCGTTTGAACTTGGGACTAGTTGAATTTTTTCACCGCCGTGTTCCTCAAAGATCTCTTGGTACTCGCCGCCAATTTCAATGATGGTTTCCAAGCAATCGGCTACAAAAGCTGGACTAAAAACTAACAATTTCTTCGCGCCTTTTTTCGCCCATTCTTCTACGACCTTATCAGAAAAAGGAGTCAACCATTTCTTGTCCAAGCGCGATTGAAAACAAACTGTATAGTCTGATTCTTTCAAGCCTAAACGCTCTGCAATCAATCGTGTGGTGCCGTAACTTGTCGCCTTGTAGCAAAACTTATTTTTTTCATTCACTTCACTCTCACACGGCTGATCTCCGCAAAGGTCTGTGTCCTCATATACCTTATCCACTTGACGTTCAGGCAATCCGTGGTAAGAGAATAAAATATGATCGTATTCTTTGAAATCAAATTGCTTGGCCCGATCAACTACAGCATCGATGTATCCCTCGTGATCCCAAAATTGACTCACAATCTTCACTTCTGGAATGACCCACCATTTTTGAATGATTTCCATAGCCCTAGCGACGGCGGAACCTGTCGACGCACTTGCATATTGAGGAAAAAGTGGAATGATGATGATTTGATCGTAATTGGCTTTGTGCATGCGTTCCAACACTTTGTCCATGGATGGATTTTGATAGCGCATTGCCATTTCTATGGTCACATCTTGTCCTTTAAAGCGATCGGAAACCAATTCGACAAGACGCTTCGTGTGTGTCATCAATGGCGATACACTGCCGCTTTGCTCCCACAATTCTTTATAAATCTTCGCGGATTTTGGCGCTCGAAAAGGCACGATGATTCCATTCACCAATATTTTCCGAGCCAGCCAAGGAATGTCGATGACACGAGGGTCATTTAAAAATTCAGATAAATACCTACGAACATCTCCTACGCTAGGACTATCCGGTGTTCCGAGTTGGATAAGTAGCACTCCTGTTTTCATTCTCGTCAATTTATTTTTCGTTGTTCATCATTAATTTACCTTCCCAATCTTCGGCTTGTACTTCTGAGATCAGTGAAAGATGAGTCAGTGTGTTTACTACACCTTCTAAATCTTCTTTTTGAATGCCCTCTTGATCATTCCATTCCGTATCAGCTAACCACATTTTTGTTTGCTCTAATGGAATGTTGTAGCGCCATGAGAACACCTCAGCAGCAGAAGGATCATTTTTTAAGTTTTGGGCGCTGCTATTTACAACCTTACACATTTCTGAAATAAGTGCACTGTGACTTTCCAATACATCCTCGCGCACGGCGATCACAAAACATGGCCATGGTGTCAGCACCTCTCCTACACGTTTACATTTCTTCTGCTCTACAAAAGGAAATGTCGTGTATTTCTCCCACAAAAAAACCTGGGCTTGATCGTGTTGAAGGGACCAAAGTCCACCATAAATATCTCCTACTACATTAAAATTCAACAAAGACGCTTCCCATTTTTCACGATCCGCCAACACATACGCCATTAAATGTGAACCCGAACCTTCGCGCGAAATAGCAAAAGTTGGATGGGTAATATCGTGTACATCTTCAATAGTTGAATGATAAGGAACGTGAATCCCCCATTGCAAGGGTGTTTTTACATACACTTGAACGATGCGTGCTTTTAATCCTTGAAGAACAGCCCGCGTGATCCCTTCTGTCAGCAATACGGCAACATCTATGGAACCAGATTCAAGACCACGAATCATCTGCCCTGTACCTCCATTCATGTCGCTCCAATGGACATCTATGCCCACCTCTGCAAATTTTCCTCTCTCAATCGCCATTCTCCATGGCAAGTTGAAATGCTCAGGAACACCGCCTATCTTCAATCTCGTCATCTTCTATTCTTCTATATCCTCTTCAGAGAACTGCAGGTCATACAACTTGCGGTAATATCCTTCTTTAGTCAATAATTCAGTATGGGTGCCTTGCTCTACAATTCTGCCTTTGTCCATGACTACAATCAAATCCGCCGAGCGGATCGTGGACAAACGGTGAGCAATCACAATGGATGTTCTCCCTTTCGTCAAGGCTTCCGTTGCTTTTTGAATCAATACCTCAGATTCATTGTCCACGCTCGATGTCGCTTCATCTAAAATTAAAATTTCTGGGTTGTATACAAAGGCACGAACGAAAGAGATCAATTGGCGCTGTCCAACAGACAGCACTCCTCCGCGCTCACCGAGCACATAATCATATCCTCCTGGAAGTTGACAAATAAACTCATCAGCCCCCACAGCCTTGGCTGCCTGCACTACCTGTTCACGTGTAATATCAGGTGAACCCAAGGTAATGTTCCGATGGATACTGTCGGAAAACAAGAACACGTCTTGCAGTACAACGGCGATTTTACTCCTCAGATAATTCAATTCAATGTCCCTCAATTCGACATCGCCAATATGAATTGTGCCTTGTTTGTATTCATAAAATCGACCGAGCAGATTCACCATGGTGGTTTTACCTGAACCTGTTGCCCCTACGAAAGCTACAGTTGTTCCTGGGTTGATCTCCAAATTGATGTCCTTGAGCACGTATTGCTCATCCGTATAGGCAAATGAAACACCATTAAAACGTATGGGTACTGCAAATGCACAATGGTTGTTCTTCCCCTGTTCTTGGACAAACTCTTCCATGTCTAAAATCTCAAACACCCGTTCGGCACGTACCGTTCCGCGTTGAAGCACATTAAACTTGTCGGCCAACATGCGTATAGGTCGGTACAATTGGCCAATCCATAAGGTAAAGGAAAAAATCTGCCCGTACATCGATTCCACCTCTTTTTGGGAGTTTCCGCCTGCCATAACGGCGCCCCAAACAATCAAGAAAGCAATCGACAAGGAACTCAACATTTCTACTATTGGAAAGAAGATCGAATTCGCCCAAACAGCATTCACATGTGCTTGCCGATGTCCCTTATTGATTTCCTCGAATACCGTGTATTCTTGTTTTTGGCGGTTGAACAATTGTACGATGGACATTCCTGACAAATGTTCTTGCACAAAGGTGTTCAATTTGTTTACCTGCGTTCGTTCGAGCTGAAACGACTTCTGCATGGCACGGGCAAAAATGCGAGTGGCAATGAGCAAAAATGGAATGGGCAACAAGGTCATCAAGGTCAATTGCCAATTGGTCCAGAACATCAACGAAAGCACAACGATTAAAGCGAGAAAATCACCTGCTATTTCTAAAATTCCAGACGAAAACACTTCTGTTATTGCCTCCAAATCAGACACCACGCGCGTCACCAAGGAACCGATGGGTGTTTTGTCGAAATACTGCATGCGAAATCGAAGTAAATGTCCGAAAATTCGTGTGCGCAAATCTCTGATGACCGATTGGGCCAGAAGATTCGAGAAAAACATGCCTGCAAACTGAAGAAACGATTCGAGAATAAGCAAGCCAATGATCATGAATGTCCAGATAACCAACATATCTGGCTGCTTGGACTTCACCATGAAACGGTCAACCATCTGTCCAATTAACAAGGGGCGCAGTGGGCCAAGAAAAGATAGAAAAATAGTGCATGCCACGGACATGAACAAAATCCTTTTATACGGTTTTGTGTTCGCCAACAAGCGTTTGAAAACTAAAAAATTCAGACTTTTTTTCTCAGACATTGTGGCAAAATTACCGAAAATAAAGCGCACCTTTTTACTGAAGGCCTGCTTTCTCCATATTAATACAATTTTGGTCGCTTAAAGTTTTTGAAAATCTGTACTTTTATGCCAAAGCATCTCAGTTTATGGTACACAACCTCTCTTCTCAACAATCAATTTTCAACCATTTCATTGCAGAAATTCGAAGTGCAGAAATTCAAAAAGATTCGATGCGTTTTCGAAAAAATATGGAACGCATTTCCGAGGTGCTGGCTTATGAACTTTCAAAGACATTAAATTACATCCCTGCAGAGGTGGAAACGCCCCTCGGCATAGCAAATACTACATTGATCGAAGAACAACCCGTATTGGCTACAATTTTGCGCGCTGGCTTATCGATGCACCAAGGATTGCTCAATTATTTTGATGGTGCAGAAAGTGCTTTTATCTCAGCGTACCGAAAACACACGACGGCTGAAGATTTTGAGATCTATGTCGAATACTTGGCCTCGCCAAACCTCGAAAACCGCATCGTAATTATTAGCGACCCAATGCTGGCCACAGGAGCTTCTATGGTGGCTGTGTATAAAGCACTTTTGAAGCAAGGAAAACCGAAGCGAGTCATCATTGCCTCAGCCATTGCGACACCTGATGCCTTGGAATTTGTTCGAAAAAATCTACCAGACACGACAGATATTTGGGTCGGAGCAATCGACGCTGAGCTAACCGCACAATCGTACATTGTCCCGGGATTGGGTGATGCAGGTGACTTGGCTTACGGAGAAAAATATTAAGGATTATGGCTTGGGGCTCACTTTTGACCGTCTTTTTTACCGCAACGGTAAAGTTCTTGTTTGCTCCTTTTGCTGGAAATGGCATGGGACTTCCTTTCTGGGAAACATTCCTTGCGGCCTTTGCGGGAGGTGCAGTTGGTTCTGCCATATTCTACTTTTTTAGTGAGTTGGTGATGAAGATCTCACACAATCGAAAAGTTAAAAAACATGAAGAAATGGAACGCCAAGGTCTTGCTATTCCGGTAAAAAAGAAGTTTTCCAAAACCAACAAATTCATCATCCGTATCAAACATAAACTTGGGATTTATGGCATTTGCTTTTGGGCACCGTTCTTTTTGTCCGTGCCCATAGGGAGTATTATTGTTGCCAAATTCTATGGGAAACAACATGAAACATTTCCATTGATTGTTCTCGGCATGGCAATAAATTCACTCATCATGACAAGTGTCGCTTACCTATTGTTTTAACCGTGAGGGACATCCATCTCTTTTTTGACCTTGATCGGACACTGTGGGATTTTGAAAAGAATTCTGAAATAGCCCTTCACATTCTGTTTCATGATCTGAAGTTGCAGTTGGAAATCGAAGACTTCCATGCCTTTCACACCGAATACAAGGAGCACAATACCCTACTTTGGAAGCTCTATGGCGAAGGAAAGATGAGTAAAGAAGTTTTGCGCAGCGATCGATTTAGAAAAGCCCTAGCCAGCTTCGGCGTACACGACGAAACAATCATTGAACGATTTTCAGATGGATATGTGGAATTGTCTCCTATCCAAACGGCGATGTTCCCAAATGCCATTGAGACTGTTCAAGAATTAAAACAATCGGGGTACCAACTTCACATGATTACCAATGGATTTCGAGAAGTACAAACTGTTAAGATTGAAAACTGTGGATTGGCTCCCTATTTTCAAGAATTGATCTGTTCAGAAGATATTGGTAAAAATAAGCCAGACAAAGACATTTTCCATCATGCCTTGCGCTTAGCCAATTGCAACGTAAGTCAATCTGTGATGATTGGTGACGATTATGAAGTAGACATTTTGGGTGCCAATGCGGTCGGCATGCATACCATACACTTTGACCCTGAATATAGATTTGATGATTCATCAAGTGAATGGCGCATTCGCGAACTCAATCAAATTCCAGCCTTGTTGCCTTGGATTTTTAAATCTTGATTTTCGGAAAGCTTTTAGTCGCGAAGTTCTTGACGTGTCTTTTCGTAAAGGATCATTCCTGCAGCCACACCAACATTTAAGGAAGCAATCTCTCCACGCAAAGGAATTCGCGCCTTGATGTCCGCTAAATTCAGCAAGTCTGAGGTGATTCCATTTTCCTCTGAACCAAGTATAATGGCCACAGGGCCACGAAGATTTACCTCGTACAAGGGAATATTCGATTTCTCCGAACATGCGACGATACGCAATCCACATTGCTGCAAATAAAATAAACTGTTTTTCAAATCATCTGTTTTGCATACTGGAATGCGATTCAAGGCACCGGCAGATGTTTTTACCGCATCGGCAGTCACTAGAGCAGAGCCCTTTGATGGAATTAAAATGGCATCTACACCCTGACATTCAGCTGTTCGAGCAATCGCGCCAAAATTTCGCACGTCTGTGATTCGGTCGAGCACAAGAATAAGTGGCTTCTCCCCTTTTTCAAGTTTTTCTTCAATCAGAGTTTCAATAACAGCATATTCGATGGGGGCGACATAAGCAATTACACCTTGATGATTTCCAGCTGTAATGCGGTCCAATTTTTCAGTTGGCACAAATTGTAGCGGATAATCTTTCCCTTTTAACGATTCTTTGAGCTCCATGAACAACTCCTTCTGCATTCCCTTAAGAATGAGAATTCGGTTGATTTCGCGGTTGGCTTCAATGGCCTCAATCACAGATCTCACCCCGTAAATTACATCCTCCGGATCTTTCCTTCTCTCAAATCGTTGTCTTTGTTCCATCATCACCATTTAAATTCTATATCTACTTCTACATTGTCACCCAATGTCTGAGCAACCGGACACGCCTTTCCTGCGCGAATTACTTTATCTGCTATGGCATCGTCCCAACCGTTACCTGTCAAATCAATGTGCACAATCAATTGACCAATGCGTCGCGGGGCCGAAGACATTACCTTTTCAACTGTAGCATACGCATGCGTAAAACTAAACCCGTGAGATTCACAATAAATTCCCATGATCGTAATCATACACGATGCATATGCCGTTGCCACTAAATCAGTTGGTGAAAATGCCTCACCCTTTCCATGATTATCAACAGGTGCATCCGTTATAATACGTGTACCAGAAGCAAGATGAACACATTCTGTGCGCAATTGACCGAGATATTCTACTTTGGAAGTAACCATCAGAAGTGCTTTTAATCGTATTTTTGTGCGTCTATTTTATTCAACGTGTGCAAAGATAGGGCTTTTCGTAGACTGCAAGTCATTGCGAACAACTATTCATGACAATGGTTAAATAGAATGAAGATGCTTTAAACAAGAAATAATGAGTGAATCTATCCAAAAAGACAACTCGGAGATTCGGATAAAAAAACCGAAATGGTTGCGCGTAAAACTTCCAACGGGAGAAAATTACCGCATGGTGCGCGCCTTGGTTGATGAGCATAAGTTACACACGATCTGTGAAAGTGGCAATTGTCCAAACATGGGGGAATGCTGGGGAGAAGGTACAGCAACTTTCATGATTCTTGGAAATATCTGTACCCGCTCATGTGGGTTCTGTGCAGTGAGTACGGGCAAACCAGAAGAGGCAGATCCATTTGAGCCAGGACGCGTTGCGAACAGTGTAAAAACAATGCGCGTTAAGCATGCCGTGATCACCTCCGTTGACAGAGACGATTTAAAAGATGGGGGATCAACCATTTGGGCACAAACCGTACGCGCCATTCGCACCCAATCACCAGGAACAACCTTAGAAACATTGATTCCTGATTTTGCGGGACACTGGGAAAATCTTCAAGCCATCATCGATGTGGCTCCAGAAATTGTTTCACACAACCTCGAAACCGTCCGAAGATTGACCAAGCAAGTTCGAATTCAAGCCAAGTACGACCGAAGTTTAGAGGTACTTTTCCGTTTGAAAAAAGGAGGAATGCGGACAAAATCTGGCGTTATGCTGGGCTTAGGCGAAACAGACGAGGAAATCATAGAAGCAATGGAAGATCTTCGCAGTGTTCAAGTGGATATATTAACTTTAGGTCAATACCTTCAACCCACCCCAAAACATTTGCCAATTCAAGAATTTGTAACCCCCGAACGCTTTGAAAAATACCGTTTGCTTGGTCTAGAGATGGGCTTCAGATATGTAGAAAGTGGTCCCCTGGTGCGTTCATCTTACCACGCAGAAAAACACTTGTTTTAAAAAGTTAAATGAAGTCATGCGAAAATAATATTCCACTCTACATTGACTTCTTACATTTCATTTCTTATTTTTGTCCATTCAAAAAAGTGCAGAACAATTGAAACATTTATTCATTAATATTTGTTAATTTGGTGATCGCATTTCTAATTTTTATGATTTTATAGCCAAACTATGAAGCGCAACAACATAATAATCGGGTCAGTAAGTGTCATTGCATTCGTTGCAACTATGGCAGTTTCCCCTTGGAAAATCTTTAATAACGAAGGTGACTATGCTCAAAATGGTCTTCCTTCCTTAGAAGCAAAATCAGCCGAAGACGCCAGAAAATGGATGGAGGCTCGTTACATCGACGAAGCGACAGGTGAGCGAATTTCACCTGCCAAGCTCGAAGCGATTATGAAGCAAATCCTGAAGGCTCCAAGAAACAAGAACATTTCGTTCATGGAACAAGGACCTGATAACATCGGTGGTCGCACACGTGCTATTCAAGTGGATCGTTCAGATCGCAACTTGGTGTTTGCAGGAGGTGTTTCTGGAGGTCTCTTCAAAACTATCAATCGCGCAGATACTTGGTCTCGTGTTGATTCCTACATTGCTGCTGGTGCATCACCTTATATTTCTAGCATGTGCATGACACCTGACGGTGTGTTGTTCGTCGCTACAGGTTCCAACCAAGAAGGAGGGAACGGTAACGGTGTTTGGTACTCAACGGACAAGGGTCAAACTTGGGCTGTGATCCCGGGAACTTCAAATTCAACTGAAATTGGATGTTCGGATGTTGTTACTGACAATTATGTTTGGATGGCAACGACATCTGGATTGAAAAAATGGAAAATGGGTGACGCTTCGATTACTGCGGTACCCGTAGGTTCTGGAGTATGTAACACCATTCAAGTATCAAAAGACAGTCAAGTATTGGTTGCTGCAGTTGGTTCAAACAAAACATGGGTTTCGAATGATGGCGGTTCAACTTGGGCTGACAAATCTGGTACAGGTGCAGGATTGGTTCCAACAGGATCTGGTCGCATTGAGTACGCAATTTCTCCAACGAAATTGAATGGTTCGTACACGGTCTATGCATCACGCACGAATGGAAACCTAATTGGAATGAATATTTCCCTTGACAATGGACAAACATGGTCGCAATTTGTAGGTGCTTCAGGTACACCAAGTAACTTGGATATTTACCGTGATCAAGGTACTTACAACTCAATTATTTCTGTGGATCCAACAGATCCTAAGCGTTTGTTAATCGGTGGTATTGATATTTGGCAATGGAAGATGACGGTTAACAATCCGCCATCTGGAGGATTTGAGCCTTTGACCTTATGGTTTACCCCACCTTACACTCCAAAATATGCTCACGCCGATAACCATGAAATGAAGTGGGATGACTTGAATCGCTTGTATATTGGTAACGATGGAGGAATTGGAATTACAGATGATTTAGGTGCAAATTGGTTCCCTTCAAATAGAGGGTACAATGTAACTCAGTTCTATGGAATTGCCTTTGACCGCGACGGAGCAGTTATGGGTGGTGCGCAAGACAATGGTACCTTATACAACGACCATACGCTTTCTACATTCCAAGAATTCCGTGAAGTAGGCGGAGGTGATGGTTTCGAATGTGAGATCTCATTCTTCAACCCACGCATCATGTTCTCTTCTGTATATTACAACTCTATTTCTCGTTCAGGAGATAAAGGACAAACATTTACATCCTTCGTGCCTACTCTACCTGGAACTTATGATCCGTGTGGAACAGATGGAAGTCCATTCCACCCTTTCCACACTGAATTTGTTTTGGCTGAATACTATGATCTTGCTTCTAAAGATTCAGTTACTTACATACCAACTAAGGATTATCCAACTGGATCTTCTCTTTCGATTCCTAGTGCATCAACTGGTGACAGTATGACATATGTATCGACAGCTCCGATTACTTTTGATGATACCTTGTTCTACAGCAGCTCACTCACAGTGACTGACGTCAGTATTGTGAATGCAATCAATGGTCAAACAGTTTATCTTGGAAACTTCTCATGGGCACCGTTTGCCTCTGCTTCTGGAAGTATTCCTCCGATTGTTGGTGACTCATTGTTGGTTCAATTCCCTACGGGTGCTGACACTGTTGTCGTTGGAAGCCTTGGAACGTACACGCACTACTACGGCGAAAATAGCGCAACGGGTGAAGTTCTAAGTTTAGGTATTGATACTGTAGCCTATAACGTAGCTTGGGATACCTTACGTATTCAAGATCCATATCAGTCATGGTTTGTCGTTTACGTAAATGCAAATGGTGGTGAACTTTGGGGAACGCGTAATGCATTGCGTTTGGCAGCAGCAGACCAAATGTGGGTGAACATCGCTCGCAACATTGGTGGTGGATTGTTCAACAACATTGACATCGAGTTCTCTCGTAATCTTGAGCATTGTTATATCAGTGCTGGTGCTGGTGTTTATCGCATTGATGGTCTAGGATCGTCGTACACCTCCGATCCGAACTTTGAGTCTAAGGTCGGTTGGTTAGGAACACCTATAGCCACTCCACCGACGTATACTACGAAAACGCAAATCACAACCTCAAACTATCAAGGTATAGCTGTAAATCCCAACAATAAGAATGATATCGTTTGTTTCGCAGGATTTGGAGGTGTTACTCGTCGTTCATTAAACGCTACATCTGCAACACCTACATTCACTGCACTGTCTGCAATTACCACTCCTTCGAACGTAGCGGTATACGATGGAATTATAGATCGTGACGATTCAGACATTCTTGTAGTTGGTACTGCAAGCGGTGTCTTCGTAACTGAAGATGGTGGTGCTACTTGGTCCAATGCTTCTGCAGGATTCGAAGGAACACCAGTATATGAAGTCCGCCAGTCATGGAGAACTTGGGATGAAGGAAACCGTCGTCCAGGGGAAATCTACATCGGATCATTCGGTCGTGGGATCTGGAGTACAGCTGCTTACCTTGGAATTGGTGATGCAGACGGAAATGGAAACCAAATCTTCAAAACAAAATTGAAGACCTATCCTAACCCAACAACAGAAATGACAACCTTAACATTCAACTTGGAGCAATCGTCTAACGTAAATGTGATGGTGTACAATATTTCAGGAATACTTGTTCAAACCATCAATAACAAGAACATGCCTGCTGGATCACAAACATTGAAAATCGATGCCTCTGATCTACCACGTGGTACATATATTGTGAAATTGGTTGCTGGAAAACAAAACGATACCGTGAAATTCATCAAAATGTAATTCACACCGCAAATAAATTTGAAAGGGTCTGCTTCGGTAGACCCTTTTTTATTGCCCATATCCCCAAACAATCAGTTGAGAATTCTACCTTTGTAAAAAAATTAATCATGAGTTCATACGATGTTACAATCATTGGTTCGGGTCCTGGTGGATATGTTGCTGCAATTCGTTGCGCACAGCTTGGATTGAAAACGGCCATCATCGAAAAATATACAACACTGGGTGGAACATGCCTTAATGTTGGATGTATTCCTTCGAAGGCTCTCCTCGACTCTTCTGAACATTACCACAATGCGGTTCACAATTTTAGTGAACATGGTATTGAGGTAAAAGATGTAAAAGCCAACCTCGCCCAGATGATCAAGCGCAAAAACGAAGTGGTGAGTCAAACGTGTGCTGGTGTGAAATACCTCATGGACAAAAACAAAATTGACGTCTACACAGGTGTTGGCGCACTTGCTGATAAAAACACCGTTATCGTGACTGATGCAGACGGAAAATCACAAACATTGAGCGCTAAAAATATCATCATCGCTACGGGTTCAAAACCGAACTATTTCCCTGGAATGGAACCTGATAAAAAGCGCATTATCACTTCCACAGAAGCATTAAACCTACCTGAAATTCCAAAGAGAATGTTGGTCATTGGCGGCGGGGTAATCGGTTTGGAAATGGGCTCTGTCTACGGACGTCTCGGTACTGAAATCGAAGTGATTGAATTCGCTTCTTCCATTATCCCGACGATGGATAGCGCAATGGGGAAAGAATTGACTCGCGTACTGAAGAAAGAAGGATTTAAATTCAATCTCGAACACCGCGTTCAGAAAGTAGAGAACAAAGGGAAATCTGTTCTTTTGACGGCACTCAATAAAAAAGGTGAGGAAGTCACCTTCGAAGCGGATTATTGCCTTGTTGCGGTGGGAAGAAAACCATTTACCCAAGGGTTGAATTTGGAAGCTGCAGGATTGGCCGTAAACAATCGAGGACAAATTGATGTCAACGACAATTTGCAAACAGCCGTTCCAAACATTTACGCCATTGGTGATGTTGTTCGAGGTGTTATGCTTGCGCACAAAGCGGAAGAAGAAGGAGTATTTGTCGCAGAGCACATTGCAGGACAAAAACCTCACATCAACTATAATCTTGTTCCAGGTGTCGTTTATACTTGGCCGGAAGTTGCCTCAGTAGGAAAAACAGAAGAAGAATTGAAAGCTGCTGGGGTAGCTTATAAAGTAGGTTCATTCCCAATCAAAGCACTCGGCCGTGCACGTGCAAGTATGGACACCGCAGGATTGGTTAAAATCCTTGCGGACAAGGAAACGGATGAAGTACTTGGAGTTCATATGATTGCTCCACGTGCTGCGGATTTAATTATGGAAGCGGTAACCGCCATGGAATACCGTGCATCAGCGGAGGATATGGCGCGTATCTGTCACCCTCACCCGACCTACTCAGAAGCAATTAAAGAGGCGGCACTCGATGCGACAGAAGCACGAGCATTGCACGTTTAAGCAAGATAAATGAAACAGTTAAATGCGGCTCCTTGGGTCGCATTTTATTTTTGGAGCAATTCCCGAAACCAATATCCGGAATCTTTGATGGTTCGTTTTTGTGTGGCATAATCAACATGGATCAGACCAAAGCGTGGACGATAGCCCTCACTCCATTCGAAATTGTCAGTCAAGCTCCACACAAAATAACCCTCCACAGGAACTCCTTCAGATTTTGCTTTAAGCACTTGTGCCAAGTAACTCCGAAAGAAATCAATGCGCGCTTGATCATGAACGTGTCCGTCTTCGACATAATCTTCAACACACACTCCATTTTCTGTGATGATCAAATGGTCTACGCCAGGATACGCATCAAATTGTTTCAACACTTGATATATTCCCTTTGGATAAATTTCAAACCCCATCTCATTCACAGGTACTCCGCGCTTTTCTGCTTTGACTTGATTTCCCCACACCAAGGGTATCAAACTCCGCTTCACCACGACCCGAAAGTAATTTTGTAGTCCGATAAAATCAAAGTGAAACTTCAATTTCTCGGCATCACCAGGCAACATGTAGTTTTCAATGCGTTTCAATCCCGGAAAATCAGCAATAGGATACCCCATCCCTAAACTTGGTTCAATAAACAATCGATTGAGCATCGCATCCATGCGTTTCGCGGCCTTGTCGTGCTTTTTCATCCCGTCAAAGGATTCGACATAGGAACAACTGAAGTTCGTACCAATGCGTGCGTCAGGAACCATCTTACGGATCATTCGTCCACTTTCTGCCATCGCCAAACAGGTGTGATGCGCCGCACGCATAAACTTGGAAATCCCGCGCTTCCCTGGAGCATGATATCCTACCAGATAACCTAAACTGGTGAAGGCTGCGGGCTCATTGAACACCATCCAATTCTTAACTTTTGAACCATACGCCCGTGCACAGACCCTCGTGTATTCTGTAAACCATTCCACAACTGCTCGATTTGTCCATCCACCTTGATCTTCCAACACTTGAGGAATGTCCCAATGGTACAGGGTAATCCAAGGCTCGATGCCTTGCGCCAAACACTCGTCAATGACCTTGTGGTAAAAATCAATGCCTTCTTGGTTGATTTCGCTCGTACCATCTGGCAAAATACGCGACCATGCGATTGAAAAGCGAAATACCTTAAAGTTCAATTCTTTGTGGAGGCGAATGTCTTCTTTGTACCGATGGTAGAAATCTACCGCCGTGTCTCCGTGTTGGTCTTGATAGATTTTCCCGCCGCGGTGCGTGAATTCATCCCAAACGGAGGGTGATTTTCCACCTTCGTTCCACGCACCTTCAATCTGATAGGCAGAACATGAGGTTCCCCAGAGAAAATCTTCACCAAAGGATTGAATCAGGGTTCTGTCGTCAGCTGTCGCAAGTTGCGCGTTGAGCGCATTTGAAAGCAGAGCTAAGGCAAGAATTGTTAGTATAAACCGTCTCAATTTTCTTTAATTGCGGTCAAGGACCATTTCATCGACCAAGTGTTTGGCACCTGAATACTTGTCCATCACCCACAAGACATAGCGAATATCCACCACCACATTGCGGCAACGGTTGGCATCGAACATGTAATCCGACATGGTGCTTTCCCACGTTCGGTCGAAATTCAAGCCCATCAAATTTCCTTCGGCATCAATCACTGGTGATCCTGAGTTCCCTCCTGTGGTATGATTCGAACCTGTAAAGCATACCCATAATTCACCGTCCTGACCATAATCGCCATAGTCTTTGGATTTGTGAAGTTCAAGCATGCGCGGCAGAAGTTCAAAATCTGGATTTCCAGAATTGTTCTTGGCAATGATTCCGTCCAAGGTGGTGTGTTCAGTGTACATCATACCATCCGCAGGGGAAGATCCTTCAATTTGACCATAGGTAATTCGAAGTGTACTGTTGGCATCGGCCCAATGTTTCGCATTCGGGAACATCTCATATTTTCCGGCGACATAGGTTTTGAGTAAATCATTCATTTTGGCATCAAAATCCTGAAAGTATGGGATGATTTCATTTCGGTAGGCGCTAAAAATCCCCTCGAAATAGACATAGCCAGGGTCTTTTGTGATTTTCTTCAAGGACGAAGCTTTAAATCCTTGCAAGAAGGCAACGAAACGCGCTTTGTCTGTAAAAATGGATTTTGTGTAAATCTTCAAGGCCAAGTCCTTTGCATTCTGCTGATTGACCACCTCCCACAATTGAAGCGGATAAGTCACCAAATGCTTGCGGTACTCGTCGGTCAACAATTCGAAAATGCGCTGATCTACCGTTGCATCGTAATTCTTAAAGAAACCATCAGCACCTTTGATTAGTTTTTCAACGGCTACATTCAACTCCCCTTTCTCTACATAACGTTGGTAATTGCGCACAAGATCTTCAATACCCCTTGCCAATTTAAAATACTCAGCACCGTAATACAGGTATTCAAAATGCAAGGCTTGTTGAAATTCCCATTTCTTGCCTTCGGCCACCAAGGCATTCATCTGTCCGATGACACCGCCATATTTTTGTTGCCATTCATCGGTAGTTGCTGCCATCGCATTGTATTCTGCTTCACGCTGCAACTTGATTGAAATGGCATCCAAGCGGCGCAATCCATCTACTTGTCCGATCCATTTTTTATAGGCATTCGCAATGCTTGCTTGCTTGGCTGAATATTTAATTCTCACCTCATCTGAAGCACGCATGGCCGCATCAATCACACTCAATGATTTTTCACGCATCCCGATTCGTACAGGTCGTTCCTCATCCATGATAAATTTCAAATAATCTGAAACTACATGTTGCTCGGTCTCACCTGGGAAGCCATACACCATGGTGAAATCTCCTGGCTTACGGTCTTTGAATGAAATTGGTAAAAAATGAAGAGGTGTATACGGCACATTGTCCTTTGAATAAACCGCTGGCATATTTTCCTTGTTGGCATATATGCGGAACACAGAGAAATCACCTGTATGACGCGGCCACACCCAGTTGTCGGTGTCTCCTCCGAATTTTCCAATTGAATTTGGGGGTGTTCCAACCAGACGAATGTCCTTAAATACTTCTTTTACAATGATGTAATAATGATTTCCGTAGTTGAAGGGTTTAATTTCCGCCTCATAATGTGTTCCAGCCATTGCTTGACGGATCAGTTTATCGATGTTTGATGCAATAGTCGCTTCTCTAATGTTTTGTGGCGTACTCGGCAGAATACCTTCCAAAACACCAACAGTTACATCATCGATTCGCACCATGCGCGTAGCGGTCAACCCCGGGTTTGTCAATTCCTCCGAAAAGTTCTTCGCCCAAAAACCGTTTTTCAAATAATCCTTTTCCAAAGAAGAATGCGATTGAATTTGCGAATAGCCACAATGGTGGTTTGTCAGTAACAATCCTTGTGACGAAACCAATTCGGCGGTGCACCCTCCATTGAAGTGAATAATGGCATCTTTTAAACTGGAGTGATTCACACTGTAAATCTGCTCGGCAGTCAATTTCATCCCCTTGGCCTGCATGTCTGATTCGAATGCGGCAATGATGGAAGGAATGAGCATCCCCTCCTCTGCGAAGAGCGAAAAAATGGACGAAACAAAAAGAACGAGAGATAGAAATGTGTTTTTCATGGCTAAGTTTTACCAATCAAAAATAATGAATTGCAGGTACATAAAGGCCCTTGAACTGAAATGCCACAGCAAATGAATGAAATAACAAGTATTCACTATGATAATTCCGATTAATCTTCGACATTTGTGCCCATGGAATTATTGAATTTTATTTTCCGGATGGGTGTTTTATTTGCCATCTATGGATTTATTTGGGGGATTTTTGAATTCATCTTGGTGATTGCAAGCACGAACAAACAGAAAACAGTCATCGAAGAATACGTCATCAAAGCCATTAAATATGTTTTTCTCGCAGACGTCACATTTCTGTTTTGTCTTGACTTAAAAGGAGGTGAAATAAGCTATTATCAACTCGGACTAGCGGCCTTGGTGTTGACCATGTATTTTGTGGGGAAGCTTCAATCCAATCAGCAGCAAGCAAAGATGTTCGGGATGATGGGAAATGGCCTGCCAATGGGGTTTAAAAACTTCAACCTGAAAGCAGAAATCGGTGTTATATCGCTTTCCGTTCTCTGTTTTGTTGGATTTATTTTTTTCAAAGATCTCTCGATCAATCCAATCAGTGATTGGTTTCACGACAGCATCATCGGCATAGAAAAAACTCCGGTTATTGGGTTCATCTTCAAGGTGATCGGATTTTTCTTTTTGATCACTATGATTTTCAAAATGGCCAATGGCTTGATGTATATCATCTCAGGAGGGCCATTTATTCGTGGAAGTGCTGGATTTCAAGCAAGTTCAAAAAAGGACGAGGATTTCGACGATTACGAGGAAATCAATTAAGCCAATTGCGTCAGCATGAGCTCCACCTGCTTGATTAAGGGTTGAACATCATCATTGACGATTACGGCATCCGCTAATTTGATTTTTTGTTCATCCGTCCATTGGTGATTGATGCGATTCACGACCTCTTCACGTGTGCATTGGTCACGTTGCATTACCCGTGAAATACGCAACTCTTCCGGTGCAGTCACCAAGACCATTGCATCAAAGCGTTCTGCTGCTCCCGTTTCAAAGAGAATTGCCGCTTCGTTAAAAACAATTTCATGGTTTTGCTCGTCCACCCAGCCATCGAAGTCCAAACGCACAATGGGATGAATGAGTTGATTGACCTTCACCCGCAATGCTTCATCGGAAAAAATAGCCAATGCCAATGCGGAACGATCGAGCTGATTGCCCTTGTAAATATGATTGCCTATGAGTTCAGTCAGTCCTTGTCGAATTTCAGGATGCGTATCAGTTAGGGATTTTGAGCGGTCATCGGAAAAATAGACAGGATACCCCATGGCTATGAGAATTCGCGCAACGGTGCTTTTTCCCGAACCAATACCACCCGTTAGCCCTATTCTTTTCACGACTTAAATCGTGTCCGTTTCTACGATGTTGAAAGGCAAGTTGATGATGGTATTAAAATCTTCACCCGCTTCTTTCATGGCATTGTCATCCTTTGCATGTAACCAGTTGATGCTTACCTGCTTTCCTGAAATTGTACCCAAGATGTTGAATAAGTGCATCAACGATTTCGAAGAAGACGTATTTAAATATTCGAAATAAACATCCACAGATGTTGAATCTGCAGGATTTTCTGAATACATCTTTACCCAGTCGATCAAAGGGTTATAAAATTCATGTGCATTTTCAGGAATTGATCGGCCTTTAATTTCAAACTTACCAGCAATCGGGTCGAATTTTACTTCAGGGGTAAATGCAGTTGGGGATATATGCAGTGCTGTCAATGACATGATGAATCAATCAATTAAAATGTTGAGGCAGAAAAACCCAATTTTTGAGTCAATTTCCAAGAACTCATAATCGAGTTTGTTTCCCGATTTGCGTGCAATATCAATCATTCCTAATCCTGCGGTAGCCTTTGGTGACATAGCAGCTTCGCTTAAGCTCGTTTGATACATCTCGCGCAAACCGTCTTTGTCCAAGGAGTTGATCATATCCAAACGTTCCTTCAGCTCCATGATCTTTGGAATATTGATGCAGTTCCCGGTACGAATAAGAAATTGATTGTTCACTTTAGAAATTAAAACGACCGCCGAACGATTGTGAGCTTCAAAATCGGCTTCTGTTGGATTGTCGTCCAAGTGATGATAAATATTCTGAAGGCATTCCACCAAAATACTGAATACACGCTTTCGTGTTTGAGGAGGCTCTTCCATCGTTTCCATTTTCGCTTCCATAAGGTGCAATACCGAAGTGAGCAAATCTGCCGTGATGATGCCTTTGAACGAGAGAATGACATTCTCCTCCTCCATGGAGCGATACAATTGGTATATGTTGGATAAAGACACGTTCAAAAATCTTGTGAAACAAATATACATAATTGTGAGTCACTCAGCAAGGTGTACCCAAAAAGTAACATCCACACACGACAGAATCGTATCTTTGTCGCATGGAAAATAAAGAATGGTTTGCCGAATGGTTCGATTCCCCATTTTATCATAGACTCTATAGCAATCGAGATGACCATGAAGCCAGACGGTTTGTGGAGCATCTTGTTGCCTTTCTTGGGTTGACACCAGGACAGTCTGTGCTGGATTTAGCCTGCGGAAAAGGTCGTCACTCCATTACACTAAATGCTTGTGGAATGGACGTCATTGGTGCAGACTTAGCGCCAAAAAGCATTGCGGATGCTGCGGAACATTCCAATGAATCCTTGTCATTTGTGGTTCACGACATGCGCGAGGTTATTTCCGAAAAGTACTTTGATGTCGTTATGAATCTTTTTACAAGTTTCGGGTACTTTGATTCAACCGAAGACAATAAGCGTGTTTTGAACTCCATTCATGACATGCTCCATCCAAATGGTCTTCTCGTCATTGACTTCATGAACGCCATTCGCGTCGTCAACACCCTAGTTAAGGAGGAAACAAAGGAAGTGGAAGGTACCACGTTTCATATCTCACGACGCTATGACGGGACTCACATCTTCAAAGACATTCAATTTAGCGATTCTGGCAAAGCATTTCATTTCACTGAACGTGTGCAAGCTATAACGGATCAAGATTTTAGCGCATTGCTCGAGGCCTGTGGTTTTGAGTTAATTCGTACTTTTGGGGACTTTGAGTTGAACCCTTACGTGGCTGAATCATCAGACCGACTCATATTGATTGCAAGAAAGCGCTAACATGGAATGGATAGTATTCGGTAGTTTGATTGGTTCCGTTGCCCTTGGCGGTGTGTTTGTGACGTATCTTCACCAAACCAACAAGGCGCAAATCATCAAGCTTTTGCTGGCCTTTAGTGGTGGATTTCTGCTTTCAATTGCCTTTACTCACTTCATCCCAGATTTATACCATGATGCGGACTCGTCCATCGGTCTATTTATTTTACTCGGATTTTTAGTTCAGTTGCTGCTAGAATTCTTCTCCGGGGGAATTGAACACGGGCATGTTCACGTGCATGCAGGACAAAAAATGCCTTGGGGCTTGTTCATTTCACTTTCAGTTCATTCCGTCCTCGAAGGAATTCCGTTAGGAAATCAACTTATTGGTAATGTGGTAGACTCTGGTCACAACCACGACCATGGAAACTCCCTTTTTCTCGGTATTTTATTTCATCAACTTCCTGTAGCGATTGCTTTAATGACCCTCTTGGTCAATACCAAATTGAAGAAAATTCAAAGTTGGATGGTACTCATGGCATTTGGCATCATGACTCCACTCGGTGTACTTCTGGGCATGTGTGGTGTGGATATCTTACAAGGCATAGACTATCACGTAATACTCGCTGTGGTGGTTGGTATGTTCCTTCACATTTCGACAACCATTATCTTCGAGACCAGTGAAAATCACAAGTTCAACCTATTGAAATTGATTTCCATTTTCATCGGCTGCGGAATGGCCTTTCTGATCAGTGCTTAGCCGAAGGCAGGATCTTCACAAATGTACGCCACATGATTTTGAGGTCTTGAGCCAATCCTGGATGCTCGATGCACTGCATGTTTAAGGCAATTTTTGCCGGCATAATTTCTTCGATGTACGTCTTCTTTGGATCGATGGACTTGCCCAACAACTCATTTTCATGAAAGAATTCTAGTGAAGCATAATCTGTAATTCCTGGACGAACCGATAAAATTCTGCGCTGATCTAGTGAATACAAATTCACATATTCCTGCACTTCAGGACGAGGACCAACGATGCTCATGTCACCACTTAGCACATTGATAAATTGAGGGAATTCATCCAGTTTGCACTTGCGAATGAAATACCCCGAACGCGTAATGCGAGGATCGCGCATCCCAACAGTCAAAGTGCCTTCGAGGTCTGCATGCTTCTTCATTGAGCGAAACTTCAGCATCTTGAAAGGAACACCGTCCTTACCTACACGCTCCTGACGGTAAAACACACCCCCACGAGATTCAAAGGCAATCCAAACGGACATGACAAGGCCAACTGGTAGGAATACCAAGAGAACAATAAGGCTTACAACAATGTCTACTGGTCGCTTCAAATTTTTATGAAATTCAATTCGTAATTCGTAATTCGTAATTCGTAATTCGTAATTCTTAATTCTTAATTCTTAATTCTTAATTCTTAATTCTTAACTGCACCCACCGCCTTCTTCACAGCATACACCACCGTCTGCACCTGCTCATCCGTCAATGTATAATAAACAGGCAAAGAAATCTCATTGTGGTACTTGTTCCAAGTTTCTGGGTAATTTTTGATGTCGTAACCACGCTTCTTATAAGCTGTCAATGTCGGAAGTGGCAAGAAATGTACATTCACCGAAACATCTTGATCAAAAATCGCTTGCATGATGGCGTCGCGCTGTTCTTCACTTGCCCCATCGATACGCAATTGGTATAAATGGTAACTGCTCACCTTGGTGTCTGAGACATATACAGGTGTAATGGCCCAATTTTCAGCCGTAAATGCCTGATCGTACGCTGCGAAGATCTCCTTGCGTCGGTCTAAATTTTCTTGATAACGATCCAATTCGACCAAGCCAATTGCTGCCTGAAGATCGGTCATGTTGCACTTGAATCCTGGCTCTTCGACATCGTAACGCCAATTGCCCTTTTGGGATTTTGCCAAGGCATCCTTATTCTGACCATGTAAAATCAAGGTGCAGAATTCTCTATAAATATCTTCGTGATTGAACTGTTCAGGCAAGTGAAAACACAAAGCACCACCTTCTGCAGTAGTCAAATTCTTCACCGCATGAAAGGAGAATGCGGTAATGTCGCACAAAGCACCCGTATGAACGCCATTTAATGTGGCGCCAAAGCTATGTGCAGCATCATCGATCACTACGATTCTACCCAATTTCTCTTGTTGTACAGAAGAAGCTTGAAAGTGAGCACGCACATCGTCACGTTTTACCAAGGCATTGATTTGATCGAAGTCGCAGGGAAATCCAGCAAGATCAACTCCGATGATGGCTTTCGTTCGCGGTGTAATGGCCTTTTCTATGGCGGCAAGTGAGATGTTGAAATCCTTTTCGTCAATATCCACCATCACAGGTGTTGCGCCCGAGTGAACAATCACATTGGCACTAGCGCAATAGGTATAGGCGGGCAAGATCACCTCATCACCAGGACCTATTCCCCACCAATGCAAGAACACCTGCATGCCCATGGTCCATGAACTCACCGCAACGGTCGTTTGACATCCACAGTACTCGGTAATGCGTTTCTCGAACAATTTGGTGCGTGGTCCGGTTGTAATCCATCCACTTTGCAAAGCTGCACTGACTTCATCAATAACTTTTTGGTCGATACGTGGGGGTGAAAAAGGAATCATGTGTTGAAATTCAAATTTTGGTTGAAATTACGGATTATCGAGAAAGGCGCTTTTGTTTGTCCGTTGGTTTTTTTTGCAGAATCAAGAAACGGAAGATTCCCGCAAGATAGCCTAAACCATAGCTGATATGTAGAATTGGAAAGGTACGCATGATTCCAAAAATATCTTTGGAGCGATCACTCAACTGAAAGGCGACCAATGAAGCAAGGATCGTATAAAGAACTGTCGGTATAAAAGCCACGACTTTAATCCACCCATCAAAGCAAAGTGATGACAAGGCCAAGATCAAATAACACACAAACAAAGGTGGAACGAGTTGCCGAAGTGTGGTCACAGCGCCATGTTTTCGGTTCACATATACTTTCCAATAGCCGTATTGGTAAAACTGTCGCCACAATCCTTTGTAATCGGCCCGCACATAGTACTTCAAGGAAATGGCATGCTCGTACCAAATCTTCCCTCCTGCTTTTGTCACACGAAAATTGAAATCATCGTCTTGATTGCGAATGAGTTCTTCATCAAAAAAGCCGATTTCATCAAAAACACGGTAGGGATACATTGGGCTTGTTACGGTATCGGTAAAACCTGATTTTTCGAGTGTTCTAAAGTTCCCAATGCCCATACCGAAGGACGATGACATCGCTTTTGAAATGATGCGTCCTGTTTCATTGACATATTCATTGACAATTCGTCCACCTACGCACCATGTTGAAGGATCTTGAAGGCGTTGAATGCATGTCGAGATATAATCAACACTTAAGATATGACGTGCCCCAACAATTTGAACAAAATCCACCTTGCCTCCAGCATGAATTCCCAAGTTAAAGGCATATGGTGTGAGTTGCATGGTATTATCGACAAGTTCCAACGTTGAGTGCACTCCTTTCAGTTCTGAAACAACATCTCTTGTCCCATCATCGCTCATTCCATCCACTACGAACACGCGTATTTCTGCCCCCACTGGCAACTGAGACGCATAGATTGCCTCCACACATTCGCGAATGTATTGGCGCTCATTGCGACAAGGTATGACGACACTGATTTTCATTCTTCGCTGACTTTTTCCTTGAGGTATGGTGTGGACATCATCACGAGCACGCAAATCCAAAAACTATAAAAAACGATTCCACTTTGACGTTGCAGCATAGATTCAAATAGACTATTTAAAACAAGACTTGTCAATGCTGCCATTAAAAGGTAGTTTTTATGCTGCCGTGCAATTCGCCAAGACACTCCTACAACAAGCAGCAGAGCCAACAATCCAAGGACGCCAATTTCAAGTCCTGTTTGTAAAAATTGGTTGTGCGGGTTGTACTGAATCGCGCCGTGTTCGTCCTTTTTAGCCAAATCCAATTGACCGTATTTTTTCAATCGGCCACTGAGGTGCGCATCGACATTTCCAGTTCCTACTCCTAATGGATGTAAAGCTATTTCTTCCATGGTGACCGTCCACATCACCAGTCGCACTTCATTACCTGTTTTGTATCCCGTCTTGCCAGAGATAAATCCCTTTGGACTTTGAAAGTACTTTTGAACGGAGGTGTAAGTTACATCAACGTCATCCCGCAAACCTGGCATCAAGGATAGAAAAAGTACAATAGCAACGGGTGAAGCGATCAAAAGCGCACGAAACACATTTTTCCCGTAGGTGTTTCGAATCCAACGCAACACGAATGCGGCACAAACTACTGCAAGAAAAAGAAAGGCTGAAAGTGACAGGCACAAGGTAAACATCACCAGCGCAAAAAGAGAAAATGGAATAATCCATGAACGTTTAAATAGAGGCTCCTTTCGAACATGAGCCCACCACAGCCCTACAACAACCAAGACAATGAATGTGGCGAAATACGTAGGATGATGGAGTGTTGAAATATATACTGTTGTAAAGCATGTGCGCAAATCCCCTCCAGCAGAATAGCATCCATACGCACTGATAATTCCAAGGATCGATGCCACCAAGATCCCGAGTGCACTTCCAATCAGGAGTGATGCATAGCGCAGGGTAAAATTAGGCCGAAACGAAAACAACAGCGGAAAGAGCGCAAAAGACAACTTGTTTTCAGCATAACGCGATGCGAGGTACATATTGTCAGTAAACAAAATTCCGAGGAGATAAATAAGATAAAGTGACAATAAAAGTAGCGCTGGCCATTGAAAATGAAACCGCAATTCCTTTCGGTAAACACCAACGGCCACCAGCGGGACAAACAGAATTGCGCCGATAGATGTCAATTGCGGGAGACAAAAAAACAGGAATGAAAAAACACCCAAGTAAATGCGGTAAACGTTGGCGTAAGTCAAACAATTCATAGCGCTGCACACATTTGTTGGTAGAATGCAATCAACTTGGTTTCTTCCGCCGACCAATTGTAGGTTTCATGAAAAGCTTTCAAGCCATTCTTACCCATCTGCACAGCGATATCTTCATTTTCAAGCAAATAATTTATTTGTTTGGCAATGTCCTTTGGATTCAGAGGGTTTGCATACACGCCACATTTTGCCGAATCGATGATCTCTCTCCACATGGGAAAATCAGACGCAAGCACAGGGATTCCTGCGGACATGTATTCGAATAGTTTAATGGGAAGTGCCTCTACGTAGCTAAGAGTTGGATGAAGGGTGACAACACCTAAGCGCGAAGATGTCAATGCTTTCATTATGTCAGACCGACCAACATGACCAAGAAAATTGACCTTTTTCCAACCTGGAAGCTGTTTTACTTCCGCCTCGAAAGATGCCGGAGAAAAGGTTCCTGCCAAAACCAATGTAGCGTCAATATTCTCCAAAGCTTGAACTAGTTCCTTGATTCCACGTGTTGGAAATAAACCTCCAATGTAACAGATTTGTCGTGGCACTTTAATCCCCTCTTGATGATTTAAATTTAACCCCTCTTCCAAAAGTGGGTAATTCGCCACAAGTTCGACATGTCCATTGACTGAACGAAAGCGCTCACAAATGATGGGGGTCACTGAAATTATTCCAGTAAGGCGCGCTGCAACGTAGTGTTCGTAGCGCTTGAACAGGGAGGAAACCACTCCGCGGAACAGTTTTGGAATCCAATGTTTATCCATGATTTGTTTCGGCACATCCTCGTGAACATCATAAATAACCTTCTTTCCTTTGCGCACCAATTTCAGGGCGTAAGGCAAGAGTTCTGGATCGTGAATGTGGTAGATATCTGCATCGAGTTCGAGGGCCTTGTGATACACAGCTTTTGTGGTGCTGATCATCCGCATCAATCGCCCCTTCCCTTTTTTCTGAACATTCACATATTCAACGCCTTTGGAAATTTCATTTTCGCAATTTGGCACCACGAGATAAACGTTCCAATGCTTCGCCAAGGAAACACACTCTTTATGAAAAATACGAATGTCACCCGGCGGATGCGCGCTACTTAAATGGGCTATTTTCACAATGGCTGCTGTCATGGAGGAATTCTTCATAAATCCCAAGCGAAGTTAAACTAAATCAGTCAAAATTGCGTTCCTTGCAGCAAATCGCTTTGAATAGGGTGTTGTACCAAACGAAGCATTACCTTTGCAATGGTTCGTCCGGGTGGGCAGTATGCTATGAAAAAATACCTTCCAACATCTGAATTTTCGAAAAATGTGATCACGATGCTCACGGGCAACATGATTGCGCAGCTGATTCCCTTGCTGATCACCCCCATTTTGAGTCGCTTATTTTCCGTGGAAGAGTTTGGTGTTTTCGCGCTATACAGCTCCATTGCGACCTTCTTTATGGTCGTTGCTGCCGGCAGGTATGAGACCGCCATCTTGCTACCCAAAGAAGACAAAGATGCGGTGAACATTCTCGCATTAAGCTTTATGATTCTCACAGGATTAAGCCTTTTGTTGACGGCTGTGGTGTTGATCTTCCCAGTAGCTGATCTCTTCGACACTCCAGAATTGTCGAATATCATGATCTTTCTTCCACTCACTATTTTCTTTGGTGCAGCATACCGAACGCTGACTTTTTGGAGCAATCGTAAAAAGCGATTTCGAGCAACCTCAATTTCTTCCGTCACGCAAGCCACCTCTAGAGCAGGAATAAATCTTTTCGGGGGGATGTATGCTGGAGGGTTTTGGGAAGTAGGACATTCAAATGGGTTTTTCAAGGCCTTATTTTCCGCCAAAGGAGGAATGCTTCATGGTGTTCGAGCATGGGGCATGAACAGTTTGGTGGTTGGCTCAATCTTGGGCTATGCCTTTGGAACCATTCAGTTTGTGAGGACCTTTATCTCAAAAGACCGTTCACTCTTGAAAGAGATAAATGGTGCATCCATGCGCAGACTCGCCAAGGAACATGATAAATTTCCAAAAATCAATGCCGTGCATGCCCTCGTTGATGAGATCAAAAACTCAGGAGTAACCTTTGTGGTATCCTACATGTTTTCTGAGGTTGTTCTTGGCTTATACAGCATGACGATTCGGGTATTGACCTTGCCACTGACCATGATTGGAAGTGCTTTCGGTCAGGTTTTCATTCAACGCGCCGCTGAAATGTATGCCAACAAAGAGAAAATGGTGCCTTTGATGCATGCCACAGTGCGCCGACTTTCCTTTTTGGCTTTGCCAATTTTCCTTCCAATTGTTTTCTTTGGTCCAGATTTATTCGGAATCATTTTAGGTGATGATTACCGCATTTCAGGAGAATTCGCACGGATACTCACCCCATGGTTATTTCTGAATTTTGTGGTCAGTCCAGTGGTGCAAGTCACTGTGGTTGTTGGCAAGCAAAAAGAACTGTTTGGCGTAGCATTGGTGGGCAACTCAATCATTTTAGGAAGCATCTTTATTGGTGGATTTTTCTTCCATAAACTCGAGTATGGATTTATGTTGCTCTCGTTATTGGAAATTATCTTTTACATTTGGTTGTACAAATGGGTGTTTGTCTTAGCGAAAAAAGCAGATGCATCACATGTTACATCCACTGAAACTGAACAATAAACGTGATACGCAATCTACTCAGACAACTTCGAAATCGCTGGTTTAGTCGCTATTCTCCGCGAATGATTAGCCCTTTCATTGGCCGTGACGGAAAACCCATTTTGCGTACACGCGTTTCCAATTCGACCTTCATCGACCAGATCCACGGACTGGACTTGGCTGAAAACGTGTATATCGGGCACCACAATTTCATCGAAGCAAGCCATGGTTTACGCATCGAAGAGGGATGTCAGATTACCAGTTTCATCAGCATTACCTCGCATTCAAGTCATCAATCCATTCGTTTGTACGGAAAATCCTATGCGGGAAAGGAAATGATTGGGTACATCACGGGGAGCGTGCACATTGGTAAATACACCTTTGTTGGACCACACTCCACAATCATGCCCAACACGAGCATTGGTAAAGGCTGTATTGTCGCTGCGTACAGTTATGTTCAAGGTGATTTTCCGGATTTCTCTATTATAGCTGGAAACCCTGCTGTCGTTGTTGGAGATACGCGAGAACGCGACCAAGAGGTCATTTCCCAACACCCAGAATTGAAACAATACTACGATGAATGGAGCAATGGCTGATCGGCTGAAAATTTTATTCGGTGGATTCATTGTTTGCTCGGTTCTCTTTCTGCCCGATTTACACCTGAAATCTTCATGGCCCGCCATTCAGTTGATTGATTTTTTACTGCCTTTTCTTGCTGTTTACGTTTTCATTGAACGTAAGCAGGTGCAAGGAAAATTGCTTTTCATCGGGATCGCCGTTTTCGCTCTCATCATGTTAGTATCGATGGTAGTCAATGGCCGAATCTTCGTCATTCAAGATTTATTCGAGGTAGTTAAACTCATCAAATTCTCCCTGATTGTCGCGTTTTTTACTTTGGTCCCTGTGGCTGATTTTGGGCGTACTTGGCTCAAGCCGATGTTCATTGCCTTGGTTGGATTCAACATGCTTCATTTCTTCAATCTTTTTGATTTCAATCACATCATTGCAACATACTATAATGGTGGATTGCACATCGAGTACTTTGGGCTGAATTCTCTCAAAGAGCCCGCTGTGAAACGAATGGTTGGACTCGCGGGAAATCCCAACATCAACGCACTGGTCTTTTTATTCTTTAGCATTGCCTTTCTACCTATTAAACAGCGGACGAATACCTTGTGGTGGTTTTTCGTCGCGGTGCTCATGGTGTTTCTGTGTCAATCTCGAACCGCTATTCTTGGCTTAGGAGTAATCCTCATCGTAGCAGGATTTCTATTGAAGCAGCACTTCACCATCCGCAAATGGACCAGCCTCTTGCTTGGAATAAGTGTGGTTTATCTCCTGTCTTGGTCGATGGCAACGGATTTCTTTCGTTATTCGCTCTACAGCAATAACCTGTTCAACGGACATATTCTCCAAACTGGGTCAGCTCGAGGACGTTGGGAGGCCTGGACATTGCTCGGGGAGATGATCCTTCAAAAGCCACTTCTCGGCTACGGTGGAAACAAGGCGTATTTCTACTCACAAAAAATATACTCCGAAAACGAGTATATTTTGATGGCTTGGCGCTACGGAATATTTGGTCTGATGGGATATTTACTCATTTACTTCCTTCCCCTAAAAACATTTTTTCAGGCAAAGAAAATCGAACAGACCTACCCTGCACTCTTGTGTATTGTATTATTGTCGGTGGCGGCATTGACCAACAATCCATTTGTCGACCGTACCATAATGGTCTTGTTCGCTGCTGTTATTGGAGCCGTTTATTCTCAACTATCAACACATCAAACACATGTCGAATAACCAAAAGAAAAAGTTATTGCTGATTGGCAGTGCCAGTGTTCACGTTCAGAACTACTACAACTTAGTGCGTGACTATTTCGCTGAGGTGATGGTTGTCACCAACGAAACCATCGACTATTGTCCACACACAAAGGTCTCTTTTGAAATGAGAAATCCCTTGAAAGTGTACAAAAGCATTCAAGCGATCAAGAAGGTGATTCGTGAGTTCGAACCAGACATCATCCATGTGCACCAAGCCAATGCTTACGGTTACTTTGCCTCTATGGCCAACAGGAGAAGGGTACCCATGGTGCTTACCACATGGGGAAGTGATGTTTTGCTCTTACCAAAACGCGGTTTCCTTTACCGCTACATCGTCAACAAATCACTGAGGGATGCGGATTTCATTACAGCTGATGCACACTATATGGCAGAAGCCATTCATGGTTTAATCGGAAAAAAAGAAGTGACCATTGCCAACTTTGGCATTGAGATATCTTCGATGACAACAAGGCATCAAAAGGAAAAAATCATCTATTCAAACCGCTTACACCAGGATTTGTATAACATTGATCAAATCATTTCCGGCAGTGCATCTTTCCTGAAAGAACACTCAGATTGGTCGCTAACGATTGGTGCCAATGGAAACAATACGGAGGCCTTGAAAGCGCAAGCAAAAGCAGAGATTCACGAAAATCAATTCGCGTTCATAGGATTTGTCACGGCTGATGTCAACAGAGCTCACTACTTAAAGTCTTCCATTTACATTTCCATACCAAATAGTGATGGAACCGCAATCAGTTTATTGGAAGCCATGGCCTATGGGGCAATTCCTGTTGTTTCTGATCTGCCGGCGAATCGCGAGTGGATAGTAGACGGAGAAAATGGAATCATTCTTCGCGATAGAAATGTTGAAGAAGCCTTGGGACGCGCACTAGAATTGGATGAAAAGGATGTCGCTCAGCGCAATGCACAGATCATTGCAGAACGGGGAAGTAAAGAAGCGAACAGAAGCATTTTCTTATCGCTTTACGATCAATGTCAGTGAATTTCTATCGGATAATTCGACACGTATTCGACGATTCCCTCAGGAAAGGTATACAAGGGTGAATAGCCAATTTCCGTTGTGATGCGGTCTATCTTCGCCAGGGAATGCATGATGTCACCAGGACGTTCTGGACCATGAACAACTTCAGCACTTGAATAAATTCCACGTTGCAACAATCCCTCACGAAGTGCCTCCACCACCTCGAGCAAGGTAAATGACTCTCCACAGGCCACATTGTACACCGCTGATCCATTAAATTCACGTTCCGTAGTCAAGGCCAATACGTTTGCACGCACCGCATTCTTCACATAGGTAAAGTCACGCGTTTGTAATCCATCGCCGTTGATTGTCACAGCTTCATTTTTCAGAAGTTTATCCAAGAATTTTGGAATGGCTGCAGCATATACGCCGTTCGGATCTTGTTTAGGACCAAATACATTGAAGTAGCGCAAACCAACAGTTTCCATACTGAACAAGCGCGCGTATACTCCTGCGTATTGCTCATTCAACATCTTCGTCACTGCGTAAGGAGAAAGTGGGCTGCCTTCAACACCTTCAACCTTTGGAGATATGGCTAAATCGCCATAGACTGATGATGAGCTGGCATAAACGAAGCGTTTAATTCCTTCTTCCTTCGCTGCGTGCAACATGTTTAAGAATCCTGTTGCGTTGGTTGAGTGGGTATTGTGTGGGAATGCAATAGAACGAGGCACAGAGCCCAATGCTGCTTGATGCGAAATGGCATCAATACCCTTGACCGCTTTTTGACAGTCCTCTACGACTTGAATATCCGCTTCGAAAAGTTCAAATTTGGGGTGATATAAAAATTCGGTCAAGTTCTCGCGTCGGCCCGTTGCAAAATTGTCCATGACACGAACACGAGCACCCTGTGCTAGAAGTTCTTGCACAAGATTGGACCCGATAAATCCTGCACCACCAGTAACAAGTATGTGTTTATCCTTTAACATGACGAGCGATGATGAGTTTTATTTCGCGTAATTCACTGAACGTTTCTCACGGATTACCGTCACCTTCACCTGACCTGGATAGGTCATTTCGGTTTGGATGCGTTGAGAGATCGCAAATGACAGTTCATCTGCTTTCATGTCCGTTACCTTTTCGCTTTCAACAAGAACGCGCAATTCACGTCCTGCTTGAATCGCATAGGCACTTGACACACCATCATACGATAAAGCCAAAGTTTCCAATTCTTTGATTCGCTTGATGTAGGCTTCAACGATTTCACGACGAGCTCCAGGACGTGCGCCTGAAACGGCATCACATACTTGAACAATCGGAGAGATCAATGTTGTCATTTCAATTTCGTCGTGGTGAGCACCTATCGCATTGCAAACATCTGGTTTCTCGCCATATTTCTCAGCGAGTTTCATTCCTAGTATCGCGTGCGGCAATTCTGGTTCATCATCAGGAACTTTCCCAATATCGTGTAGTAATCCTGCACGTTTCGCCAATTTCACATTCAATCCAAGTTCAGCCGCCATGATTGCACACAGATTGGCTACCTCTCTCGAGTGTTGCAGTAGGTTTTGACCATAAGAAGATCGGTATTTCATGCGTCCTACCATACGCGTCAATTCAGGATGCAAGCCATGGATACCAAGGTCCATGCATGTGCGACGTCCCGTTTCAGCAATTTCTTCCTCAAGTTGCTTGCGTGTCTTTGCCACCACCTCTTCAATTCGAGCAGGGTGAATACGACCATCAGAAACCAATTGGTGTAAAGCAAGTCGTGCGATTTCTCTACGAACTGGATCAAAACAAGAAAGGATGATTGCTTCAGGTGTATCGTCCACAATAATTTCTACTCCCGTTGCAGCCTCCAGGGCACGAATGTTTCGGCCTTCACGACCAATAATACGTCCTTTTACCTCATCGGAATCAATATTAAAAACCGAAACCGCATTTTCTACAGCTTGTTCAGTAGCTACACGCTGAATCGATTGGATGACAATTTTCTTGGCTTCGCGGTTTGCATTCAACTTCGCCTCTTCCGTAATGTCTTTGATGTACGTCATGGCTCCAGTGCGGGCCTCATCTTTCAGGGCCTCCATCAAACTGTTTTTCGCATCTTCAGGAGACATTCCGCTAATGCGAGACAATTCAGCCACACGCTTTTCTTGGGTTTTCTCCAATTCTTGGTGCTTCAAATCGAAAGCCTGCGTTTTTGCTTCTAACTCTAGTTGATTTTGTTCAAGATCACTTTCTTTGCGACTAACCTCTTCAATTTTCTGAGAGAGTGTCTTTTCGCGAGCTTTCGCGCGATCTTCGGCCGATTGAGTGCGTCGTTCGCGCTCTTTCATATTTTGTTCATGCTCCTCCTTGAGTTTCATAAACTGTTCCTTTGCTTGAAGAATTTTCTCTTTCTTCATGTTTTCCCCTTCAGATTCCGCCTCGCGAATAAGGGCATCACGCTTGTTTTTGAGGATCACATTTTGCAGCACAAAAATACCTGCGCCACCGCCTGCTAAACCTATCAAAACACCTATTACCATTCCCATTTTAAATAAATTAAATCATTATACATCTTCAGAATGCACAAAGTTGAATGAAAAAAAGAATGATTACTTTAACGAATCCAGCTCTTTGGATAAATCTCCAAGTTGCTGTTCTAGAGCAGAAAAATCAGTTTCTGCTTTTGTTGGGGCTGCGGCTGCTGAGCGTGTCGACAATTGCAATGCGGTCATTGCAAGTAAATCTTGCATGTCCTTTACCGCGTAGCTGTCCTGAAGCATTTTTATTGACTTATTGATGTCTTCTGCTGCTTTCGTAACGCGTGCTTGCTCGCCCTCATTCACCGTAAGTGGATAAGAACGACCGGCAACCATCACTTTCAAGGACAACTTTCCCATTCGTTATTTCTTTAACTGACCAATGCAGTATTCAATCTCTTTCACCAATTCATCAATCTGCTCCTCATTTCTTTCATTTTGAGGTGCGGAAACTTCGATAATCTGATTTTTAGCCACTTCCAAATCCAACTTCAATTGATCAATTGCCGCGAGATACTCATTTTCAATAAGTTTCGCAGACTTCAAGCGATCTTCTATTTCTAGAATTTGTACATGAAGTGTTTGATTTTTCGTCCGTTCTTGCACCAACTCATTATGAATTTCAAGCGCTTTCGCTCGAATTTCGTTCATAGTATGTTGAATGCGCTCTGTCATTTGGATCGACTTTAGACAAAGTTAATACATCAAGTCACACTTACAACATTTTTCATCTTCCGTGCTCTATTTTTTTTCTTAAGTGTAACTTTGGGCTTATGCGCATTTTACAAGTCCTTTATTGTCTGTGTTGCCTCTGGCATTTTTCTTCGCTTGGGCAATCGGTCGAGCTCGTTGGCTTTCGTTCTCCATTGGACGTGTCGTCAGAGCTTACTGCTGGATTTGGTGAAATACGTCCGAATCATTTCCACATGGGATTGGACTTTCGCACTTCTGGCCGCGAAGGATTGAGAATTAGGGCCGTAGAACTCGGCTATATTGCACGCATTGTAGTTTCACCTCAGGGATACGGCAAGGTGCTTTATGTGAATCATCCCAATGGAATCACCAGTGTTTATGCCCATTGCTCAGCATTCAATTCACGCATCGACAGCTTGGTAACCGCTATACAACTTCGGTATAAAGCCAATGAAATTGATGTTCGATTGGCGCCTAACGACATCCCTGTTATGAGAGGTGAACAAATTGCATTATCTGGAAATACTGGAAATTCATCTGGACCACATTTACATTTTGAATTGCGTGATACCGAAAGTCAAGATGCACTAAATCCCTTGACAAATGGATTTTATGTCGCGGATCATCAGGCACCAAAAATTCAATCTATAAAGCTTTACGCACTTACCCACGATGGATTTACCATTCCTGGAAAAGAAATATCTGTTCTGGCAAAGGCCTTAGACACGCTCCATATTCCTTCCGACTTTTGCAGCGTAGATGGAGGAATCGGATTTGCCATTGAAGGCACAGATTACACCGATAAATCCACTTTTTCATTGGGCATACACGCCGTAAAAATTAGCAATGGGAAAGAAAAGATTGCGTCATTCCAACTCGACCGCATCTCATTTGAAGCCTCACGCATGGTCAATGCGCACTGCGACCATGATGCATATACTGAGCAAGGGAAACGATTTCACAAGTGTTTTCATGCCGATTCAGATCCTTTGACGATATACCCAACAAACGAAAAATGCATTCTTTCGGCATTACCAGGAAAAGATTATCCCATGCACATTCAATTGCAGGATGCCGCGAAAAACACCACAGAGATTTCATTTATTGTTCGCGTTGAAAAAGGACAGATGTCTGAAAAGAACATCTATCCAGCAACTTTTTTGTACCCGGATGAAGGTATACTTCTGAAAAAAAACAAGTGCAAGATTTCCATTCCAAGCTTGAGTTTACTTTCCCCTTTAGACATGTCGGGACTTAAAATGGACGTCAATTCAATTGGTTTTCCATTATTAAATCGGCCAATCGATGTGGTATTTCCCTTACCCTCCTGGCAATCTGACCATTCAACATATTACATCGAGGTGACACTTGCCGATGGTAAAAAGCGCTTTCTCAAAACCTATTCAAGTGCCCAGGGTATCCAGGCATCTTCCACCTATTCGGGCATCTTCAATTTAAAAATTGATTTGAATGCGCCCCTTGTCACTGCGCAGAATTTTGTTTCAGGACAAGCGACAGTGCGAAAATCACTCATTTGGAAAATTAAAGACACTGAAACAGCCATTCGTTTTTACGATTTAGAAGTCAATGGCAAGTGGATGCCTGTCTATTACGATTCCAAAAACGATGTACTTGAATTTATTAAACCAGCGTCGATGATTGGAACACTGCCCTATCGACTGCGCGTGCGCGATTGGTGCGGAAACGAAACAATTCTGAATGGATTTTTTGTTTTCTAAGAGGGATAATTATCCACCGATAGAAACACCAATGAGCATTCCAATGCCGTAGGTGACAGCTGCAGCACAAAGTCCAAAAAACACCTGTCTAAACCCAGAGAACCAAACATTTCTTCCTGTAAACAAGGTGATTGCTGCACCGATGAGAAAGAGACCGAATGCACTAAATACCGTACTTAGAACAATAGCCTTTATGCCCGTAGTAAACATAAAAGGAACGAGAGGGATGATGGCGCCGATGGCGAAAAGGAAAAACGACGATAATGCTGCCTCCATGGCAGATCCCTTCAATTCCTCAGCATTGATTCCGAGCTCCTCCTTCACGAGAACTTCATGCGCTGCTTTCGTGTCCTTCAATAATTCGTCAACAATTTTCTCCGCTTGATCTTCAGGAATGCCTTTGGCCATGTAAATGAGTTTCAATTCCTTTCGTTCACCTTCAGGATTTGTTTCCAACTCCTCCATTTCCAACTGCATCTGGTTTTCATACAATTCCTGAGAACTTTTCACTGAGATCCATTCGCCCAAGGCCATGGACAAGGCACCTGCAAGCAGACCAGCTGAACCAGCGAGCATTACCCCCGCTTGATTCGCAGATGCACCCGCAACACCCATGACCAAACTAAAATTAGAGACAAGACCATCATTTCCACCGAGCACGGCAGCGCGAATGGCGTTTCCTCCAACTGACCGGTGACGTTTTTCAAAACGCGAAAGTTGCGAAGCTGAAACTTTTTGGTCGTGGTCCAAGATATTCCTTAGTATTTGAACATGGGCATCTTCGGCGCCAGTAATAGGCATCTGCATGCTTTTCTTCTGCTTCATGACCGCATCTGCCAATCCTTTTTCAGTATCGAGCAAGGTTCCGAGGATATATTCATACCCAAAGAGTTTACCGATTCTAAGAATTGTTTTCGCGCGCCACGACGGTTTGGAAACGAGATCAATAGACACCTTCATTTTCTCCGCAAATGCTTGAGCATGAGAAAATTCAATTTCGCTCATTTGCCGAAAAATATCGGCTACAATAGGATCCGCCTCCTTCTCTGCCAGTTTCGAATAGAGAAACCAAGCATCAATTTCGGTTTGAATGTGACTTAAATCCATTGCAATTTAATTCTGGTACAATCCGCTTGTCGATGCGCCGTGGCAAGAATTACACTGTCCAGTTGAAAGTCCAGTAGACATTGATGCCGTAGCACCCGCCGCACTAGTAATCATGGGGAAAAGTCCCGTAAGGCTCATTGATTCGGTGGTGTAAAAATTTCCTTTGGAATCAATTGGCAGTGTATACATCAATTGACCGGCACCATTTGCTTGCGTGTAGAATTTTACTGTTCCGCCTGTAACGTGCGCTGTGAGTGTAGCATTCGATACACTTCCAGCCGCGCTGAAGCATCCTTTGCCTTCGCCACCACTTTTGTGACAAGTCATGCAATTCGATCCGAAATTGTGGCTCTTACTTCCACCGGCTTGACAAATATTGGCTACGCCACATTTCCCTCCTTTTTCACAGTTTGAAAAAAGTAAAATTGAGGAGATTACAGTAAAACCAACTAGGAGAATTTTGTTCATTTTGTTTTATTTTCTGGTTAATATTATTCTTCTTCACCACTTACAAGGATGGACGACATGATGTCATACGCTCCGCTGAGGACAAAAGATTCATTGAAAGTTACGGATTTTTGAATGAATTCAAATGCGGTGAGTTCTTTTTCCGTAATTAATACGCGAACAGGGATTGGCTTAAAAAAAGTCTTATTTCCTGAAGTTTTCACATACTGAAAAATTACCGGTTCGCCATTGAGTTCAACAATTGCTTCACTCGGAACACAATGCAATTTATTTTCACCGGCATGGATTGTCGCTTTGAAATACGATCCCGGGGCAATGTCCTTATTTTCTTCGTTTAAGTGGCAATGCACTTTTACTGTTCGATCGCGACCGATTTCCTTTCCAATGAGAAATACTTCCGCTTGAATTAATTCCTCATTGCCTGTTATTCTTAAGGACACTTTTTGACCGATGGAAAGGAAGCGCACATCTTTTTCAAAAACGACAACCTCAGCATGAGAGTGTTTCAAATCGATGATTTCCAGCAAGTGCTCAACTGGGTCGGCATAGGCTCCTACATTCACCGACAGCTTGGTCACCACGCCATCAAAAGGAGCAAGAACGTTGATGGCCCGCTGAATAGTTCCATTGTTTAAGCTACCCATATTTACTCCTGCCATGTCCAACTTGGCACTTAGTCCACTTTTACGTGCTGCTGCCATTTGGTACTCTGCTTTTGCTTGCTGGTAAGTCTTTGCGCTACCAGCATCCTTATCAAAGAGTATTTTTTGTCGGTCCATTTCCGATTTCAAGTACTCCATTTGTCCAAGTACCTCAAGGTAATCTTGTTGCAATTGAATCAAATCAGGGTGTTCAATGGTAAGCAATCGTTGACCTTTACGCACAGTCATTCCATCCAATACATCCAAGGACTTCACAAAGCCACCAAACTGCACAGAAATAACTGTTTTATTTTGTGGCGGAACCTCCATTGTTCCATTTGCATAGATGGTCATCCCGATAGACTCAAGTTTGACCTTGCCTATTTGAATACCTGCATTTTTTAGCTGATCTTTATTCAATGAGACCATCGTATTGATCTCTTTCGGCGCAGCGGCTTCCTGTTTAACTTCCGACGAACATCCCATTAGTATTCCAACAAGTAGGATGCTTAACATGACTCTTTTTTTCATTTTTTATTTCATTAATGTTTCTGTAAACCAATTCAAGCGAAAAATCGAGCGATTGATTTGCCAATTCAGTTCTGTGTAATTCAATTCTATTTCTGTGATTGATTTGCGTGTTTGCAAAAACTCAATCATGGATACTTCTCCAGTTTGCAACAATTCGTGAGATTGGTCGCGCATTGTCACTATCTGAGGCAGTAAGTTCTCATCGTAAAGCACCTTCGATTCGAGGTAATTCGAATAGTTGGCTATCTCTTGATTAAATGCTGTAACAAGCTCATTGTAGGCATATGTCCCCTCGAGTGCATTTTGTTGGGCACGAATTTCCAGGGATTTCACTTTGTTTTTTACACCTCCAAAGAAAAGAGGGAATTCCAAACCAATTTGGCCAGCACTAAAGCGTGAAGAGGGACCGAAATTCTTGTCCACCCCCATGACCGAGTGTGACCCCACCAATGTTTGATTTACATACCCTAAAGTGATGTCTGGCAATGCCCGGGCTACCACTACAGATTTTTCCTTATCGATAGATTGTCCCAATACCTTATAGAACAACACACTTGGATGCTGATCGATCATGGTCGTATCCTTCAACCTTATAAATTGCGGCATTAACTTGGTTTCTGAAACAGTCACAGGATGATCTGCACCGATAAGCAGTGTCAAACGGTTTTCTGCCGTTTTTATCTCTTGCGCATTTCGAAGTAAGGTATTCTCAAGCTCCTTCTTTTTTGACTGCACCAAGGCCAAATCGAGTTTTGTAACTGCCTTCAATTCAGCTTTGATGAGATAACGGTCTTCGAGTGCCTTCATTAGGGAGTCTTGCTCGAGCAATAAAAGACGTTTCTGCTGGAGGTAGCAAATGTCAGCGTAGCATTCTTGCACGTTCAGCTTTAATTCCTTCCACGACTTAAAACTCGACACTTCGGCTTTCAAGCCATTGATTTCACCCAATTGGCGTTCCTTCAAAAGCGCCGAAGGAAATGGAATCGTTTGCCCTACCGTGAGGTTATTGTCCTTGTTGTAAAAGCTATTGTACTGACCATACATGAAATTGGCTGTCGTCTTGGGTAGACCTGCATTTGCCCGTCCGTTAAGAATTTCAATTTCAGCTTGCAGTTGCGTTGCTTTAAAGCCCGCATTATTTTCCTCTGCCAAGTTCAAACACTGATCAATCGTCAACTTTTCCGTAAGCTGGGCATTTGCGCCAAACATACAAAGCACAAATAGCGTAGTGATTGTTTTTGTCAAATTTCGTTTTTTCTTCATGGCACCTTCAAAGAGTAAATAAAATATGGGCAATACAAAAAGTGTGAGCAATGTTGAGGTGATCAATCCTCCTATAACCACTGTAGCCAAGGGCTTTTGCACCTCTGCGCCACTGCCGTGTGAAATGGCCATTGGTAAGAAGCCAAGCGAAGCCACCAAGGCAGTCAACATCACCGGTCGAAGCCGAACGCGCGTTCCCATTAATACGATGCGTATGTGATTTGTATAGCCTTCTTTTCTCAATGAATTAAATTCAGAAATCAGAACAATCCCATTCAATACGGCCACACCAAAGAGTGCGATGAATCCTACACCTGCTGAAATCGAGAAAGGCATTCCTCTCATCCAAAGTGCCAAGATTCCTCCCACAGCAGCAATCGGAATGGCTGAAAAAATCAAGGCCGCCTGTTTCATTGACTTGAAGGTGAGGTAGAGCAAAAAGAAAATCAACAAAAGCGACACGGGAACTGCGATGGATAAGCGTTTCCGCGCATTCTCTAGATTTTTGAATGTCCCCCCATAGGTCGGATAATAACCAGGATCAAATTTAACTTGAGTTTCAATTTTCGATTGAAGTTCATTGACGATGCTTTCCACATCGCGGCCGCGCACATTGAAACCAACGATGATTCTTCGCTTGGCATCATCGCGTTGGATTTGATTTGGTCCTTTTTGAAATTCCACATGCGCCAATTCTTCCAAGGGAACCATAATTCCTGTTGGAGAGGTTACAGAGACGGACTTAAGGTCTTCCGCAGAAAGCCGATTCGTAGAATCCAATTTCACTACGACATCAAAGCGTTTTTCACCTTCAAACAATATGCCTGCGCTTTGACCTGCAAAACTGATGTTGATCACACGATTCACTTCGTCGATAGAAATGTTGTATTTGGAGAGTGCCTCTCGATCGAATTGCACAATCATCTGAGGCAATCCCGTCATTTGTTCCACATACACATCTTGTACCCCATTGATTCCAGTGGCTAATTTGCCGATTTTATGTGCATAGATTCCTAATTTATCCAGGTCTTCTCCGTAAATTTTTACGACGACATCTTGTTTTGCACCTGTCATTAGTTCATTGAAGCGCATCTGAATAGGCTGCTGAAAACCGAAGGTTAGACCGGGCAGTGACGCTTCCAGCTTCGCTTGAATTTTTTCAGCAAGCTCCTCCTTTGTTTTTGCTGAAACCCATTCGCCCTTGTCTTTTAGGATAATCATTAAGTCACAGGCCTCCATAGGCATTGGGTCGGTAGGAATTTCGGCAGTTCCAATTTTTCCAACGACTTGCTTCACTTCAGGAAAATTTTTCAGGATAATACCCGATGCTTTGGAAGTGGCATCAATGGTTTTTGTCAGACTCGTTCCTGTCGGCAATCGTGTTTCTACAGCGAAGTCACCTTCATCCAACGAAGGGATAAACTCAGCTCCTAGACGAGAAAAGAGTATTGCACTCAGTACAACGAGGGCGAGTAATCCGCCAAAAACAAGCCGCTGGTTTCGCAAAAATGCAGTCAATCCTGGAATATATATTCGCTTGATGACATTGACAATTTTATCGCTAATGGTTTCTTTGACGACGATATTCTTGCTCAAGAACACCGAAGAAATCATAGGCACATAGGTTAAGGATAAAATCAGGGCGCCGATGATGGCGAACATGACAGTCTGTGCCATTGGGCGGAACATTTTCCCTTCGATCCCCACAAGTGCGAGCAAAGGAAGGTAGACGACCAATATAATGACCTGACCAAATACTGCACTTTTACTGAACTTCGATGCCGATTGATACACCTGTTCATCCAATTGACCTTGAGTTAAACGCACATTGCCCTTGTGGTATAAAAAGTGAAGAGTTGATTCCACGATAATTACCGCGCCATCGATGATCAATCCAAAATCCAATGCACCAAGACTCATTAGGTTTCCCGACACGCCAAAGACGTTCATCAAAGAGATGGCAAACAGCATGGCCAATGGAATCACGGATGCCACAATTAATCCCGCCCGAAGATTCCCAAGGAGAAGCACCAAGACAAAAATGACAATCAAAGCTCCCTCAATCAAGTTCGTTGATACGGTTGAAATGGCGTTGTTTACCAATTTAGTGCGGTCGAGGTACACTTGAATTTCAATTCCCTCAGGCAAGGTTTTACGGATTTGATCCATGCGTTCCTTCACCTTCTCAATCACTTTCGACGAGTTGGCACCTTTGAGCATTAACACGATCCCTCCAACTGCTTCTCCGTCAGCATTGGAAGTGAGCGCACCATAGCGCACCGCAGCACCAACCCTTACATCGGCTACATCTTTAACAAGAACGGGCATTCCAGTTTCACTATGTGCGATCACTGTGGACTCGATGTCATCCATTGACTTCATGAGTCCATCGGTTCGAATGTAGGTAGTTGTTGAATTTCTTTCGATATACGCGCCACCTGTATTCTGATTGTTTGTCCCAACCGCATGAAACACATCGCTGACCGAAAGACCAAAACCTTTCAATTGAACCAAGTCAACAGCGATTTCATATTGTTTCAACTTGCCGCCAAATCCACTTACATCAGCGATACCTTCAACCCCTAAAAGTTGTCGTCGGACAATCCAGTCTTGAATTGTTCGCAGTTCAGTAGGATTGAATTTATCTTCGTAACCTTTTTTCGGGCGAATGATGTATTGGTAGATTTCACCTAGACCAGTACTGAGCGGCGCCATACCCGGTGTGCCAAATCCATCTGGTATTTGATTCTTCGCTTCACCGAGTCGCTCAGACACCTGTTGTCGTGCCCAATAAATGTCGGTGCTTTCATTAAAAACAACCGTTACCACACTTAAACCAAAGCGGCTGAAGGATCGAATTTCCTCGATCCCTGGTATCGTGGCCATGGTTTGTTCCACAGGAAAAGTGACAAAACGTTCGATATCTTCCGCGCCCGAAGAAGGGGCACTTGTCATAATTTGAACTTGGTTATTCGTAATGTCTGGAACTGCGTCAATGGGCAATTCCATTAAGGAGAAAACTCCCCAGGCAACTAAGCCTAAGGTCATAACAGCAACGATCAGTTTATTGCTGATTGACCAATGTATGATTTTGTTTAACATAGGAAAATGAGATTAATGAAACAGTTGACTATTTAGTCAATCAGGTATGCATTAAGCCATTTTTGGAGGATGCCAAATACTCAAAGAAACAGAGATAATCTTATCACTTGGTTCCCCAAAGAGTAAAGAAATATCTATGGTTTCAATGGGAAGCTGAAACTTTGGGATAGAAATTTCAGATTGGACTTGTGCCAAAGTAGTTACAGTAAGCACTGTTGATTTAAAAGGCATATTGTTCTCATCCTCAGAGGAGGTTGAGTTGTTGAAATAATGATCCTTGACGAAAGACAAAAACGATGAAAATGGTTTATGACCTTCCTGATGGGCCTCGTAATGTTCTACAAGTTCATTGAGTTTAAGAAACTGTCCACCTTGCATATTCGGCGCTAGTGACAGCACACCAAAAAAAAGTGCAAATAAGATGGAGACCAATTTCATACAACAAAGGTATGAAATTTAAGAAAGCGATGCCGAGAAAAAGTTAGGCCATAGTGCTTGGTGGCCCAAAGTTCATTGGAGGCATCGGAGGGCCGTTTGAGTCATCCACTGTACCAAAATTCTGTTCAAAATTCTGCATATTCTCGATCAAGGCGCGCATAAATCGTTTTGCATTTTGAGGCGTCATAATGACCCGAGATCTGACTTTCCCTTTTGGCATTCCAGGCATCATCTGAATGAAATCACAAACAAATTCAGCTTGAGAGTGAGTGATTACTGCTAAATTGGAATATACACCCAAAGCGGTTTCTTCATTGAGTTCAATATTGACTTGATTATCGTTGTTG
>CAIQQH010000091.1 GCA_903873915.1 uncultured Flavobacteriia bacterium
AAAAAATGCCCGCGATCAGGGATGAGCAAATGAAGAAACTCAAGGCAATCCTGACCCCTGAGCAGTTCGAGAAGTACCAGAAGATGCAGCAGGACATGCGGAAAAAAGGCCAAGGCGGCCAAAAGAAGAAGAGCGAATAACGTCTTTCGCCAACACGAAAACTTGCAGGGACGGCCTTGTGCCGTCCCTGATTTTGTACATGCCGGCTTTAGGGATTACTTCTTCATTCCGACGAATGAACTGCCCTTTTTTATCGAAGAAATATTCGTAATACTGATCACCAGGAATCTTCACATTTATTTCGTAGATGGCATTTTGTCCTGGATTTACCTCTTGGCATTCCAGAATTTTATAATCTGAGTTTTTGTTCCTCAGATAAATCATGATGGAAGTTTGAACATCGGATGGAAGCTCATCAAACCCCAGTTCCAGTTCCGTTTCAACCAATTTTTCATTCAGAAATTTTAAGGAGTATTCTTCTTTATTCAAATGAAAGTCACATTCAATATAGCTTAGACTATCTTCTCTCTCAATGTAATAACGAATATGTGTTGCGTTGGGATAGAGATTGGCGATGTGTTTTTGAATGATAGGGGATACTTTTTTACGGTTTAAGCCTTTTTCTTGAGCCAAAATCAGGGTGGAAGTAGCAAGTGCAAAAAGTAGGGGAAGTGTTTTGAAACTCATGAGCTTTTCAGGATTACATTGCAGTTAAACGCAGTGAATGTAAACTTAATCCTAAAATGGGATGCCTCAAATTTTCACAATAAATCACAAATACAGAAGAGTTTTTGGTAAGAGAGTGGTTAGTTACGAGTTACGAGTTACGAATTACGAGTTTGGCGGCTGATGCACTCGAAGCCACGAGTTACGAATTACGAGTTTGGTGGCTGAGCATTCTAAGCCACGAGTTACGAATTTTTGATAATTAGTCATTAGTAACTAGTCATTAGTAACTAATAACTAATAACTAATAACTAATAACTACACCGGGTAGCACAAAAAGTACTTCTCAACCGGATTGGCCAAGGCCGAAATGTTCAAATTGTCTGATGCCTTTGTTAAATCAATCACCTCGCCATTTTTCATTAGCATGTTGATGTTTTGCTTGTTCTGATTGTAGGCATTGTTGGTCAAAATATCTGTATAGACAAAGAAATTTACATCATCTCCTTCTATGTTGAATTGCTGACGAATGATTTCTTTTTCCAGTTGAATGCGGTCGGGACCGAAAGGATCGCGAGAAATTTCTATTTTGAAAAGCTGACGGTTTACCAAGCGTGTTGCCAAAAGTGAAAGTACCTTGTCTGGATGTTCTTGCCAAACTTTCAAAGCCCCCAAAATGTCGTAATCATCGAGTTGTGCGAAGCGATCAAGTACCGAAGGGTCGTTTTTAAATACTTCTTTGGTCACGTCATTGCTTAAAAAATATGCTAACGCAGGACTTGCGAAAAGTTCAACTCCTTCTTTACAAAGTTGTTTGGCACGTCTCAAGGCATGGATCAACATGTGTTCCGCAGCCACTACAGTTTTGTGCAGATACACTTGCCAATACATAAGCCGACGAGCAACGATGAACTTTTCAATGGAATAAATTCCTTTTTCTTCGAGAACTAAATTGCCTTCATGGACATTGATCATCTCAATCAGGCGGTCGCTACCAATAATTCCTTCGCTCACGCCAGTGTAAAAGCTATCTCGATTCAAGTAGTCCAAACGATCCATGTCGAGTTGACTACTCACCAATTGATGCAAGAAGGGCTTTGAATGTTTGTTGTTGAAAATGAGAAGGGCATGCTCCAAAGGTTCTCCAAATTCTTGTCCCAAACGCTGAATGAAATACCCGGAAATTTCCTCGTGACTCACCCCATTGACGATGTCGTATTCCAAGGCATGACTAAAAGGTCCGTGACCTATATCGTGCAGCAAGATAGCAATGAGTACTCCGCGTTCTTCTTCTGGGGTTATAACGTGGCCTTTACGTCGTATGGTAGCTACCGCCAAGGTCATCAAATGCATCGCGCCCAAAACATGGTGAAATCGTGTGTGTAAGGCACCTGGATAGACCAAGTGACTCATGCCCAATTGCATGATTCGACGAAGGCGCTGGAGGTAAGGGTGTTCGATTAAGTCGAAAATAAACTCATCAGGAATGGAAATAAAACCATATACTGGGTCGTTAAAGATTTTCTTTTTGTTGGATCTGTTCAGATTCGGTCTCAAATCGATAATTTTAAAGAGTGTATCAAAACTAAAAAATAAAAGGCAATGCAAGGAAAAATACTTTGGGCGGATGACGAGATTGAGATGCTAAAGCCTCATATTCTTTTTCTAGAGGGGAAGGGGTACCATGTCGATGCAGTGAACAATGGCGCTGATGCCGTTGAAAAAAGCAATGACAACAATTACGATATTATTTTTCTTGATGAAAATATGCCGGGAATCTCTGGTTTGGAAGCCTTGTCACGAATCAAGGAAGCAAAACCTTTTGTTCCTGTGGTGATGATTACCAAGAGTGAGGAGGAGCACATCATGGAGGAGGCGATTGGAAGCAAAATCGCTGATTATCTGATCAAACCCGTCAACCCCAATCAAATATTGCTGAGCATCAAAAAAAACCTCGACCAAGACAAGTTGGTCTCGCAGCGCACAAATTTCAATTACCAGCAAGAATTCAGACAGCTTGGTATGCAGCTCAATGGTCGAATGGATGCAGAAGAATGGGCTGATTTGTACGCGAAGTTGGTGTTCTGGGAACTTGAGCTCGAGAAAATCGAGGACAAGGGTATGAAGGAAATTCTCGAAATGCAAAAAAAGGAAGCCAATCAACTCTTTTCACGCTTCATTCAAGACAATTATACCGATTGGCTTAACGGTGACGAAGATGCGCCGCAGCTCATTCATACATTGATGAAAGATCGCATTGCACCTTTCATTGGCAAAGAAAAAACCTTCGTTTTGGTCATAGACAACCTGCGATTCGATCAATGGAAAGTGCTTGAACCGATTTTTTCGAAGTATTTCACTACCGAAAGTGAGAAAATTGTCTATTCCATTTTACCAACAGCCACACATTATGCGCGAAATGCGTTTTTTGCTGGACTAATGCCTTCTGAAATTGAAAAACGCTTTCCGACCTTGTGGAAAAGTGAAGAGGATGAGGGCGGTAAAAACATGCATGAAAAGGAATTCTTAGACGCCAACTTGAAACGCTTGGGCAAAAACATCAAGTGGTCCTACAACAAGATTACAAACCACGAAGCTGGAAAACGCTTGTCGGATAATTTCAGTCAATTGAAAGAAAATGACGCCAACTTTATCGTTTACAACTTTGTTGATATGCTTTCACATGCCCGAACAGAAATGGAAATGATCAAAGAATTGGCGGATGATGAAGCAGCTTACCGTTCTTTGACTGTTTCTTGGTTTGAGCATTCGCCTTTGCACGATATTGTGAAGAAAATTGCTGATCTCGGCGCACGTTTGATCATTACGACTGACCACGGAACTGTTAAGGTAAACAATCCAGTAAAAATTGTGGGTGAGCGAAATCTAAATTCGAACCTACGCTACAAGGCGGGCAGAAATATGTCGTACAACGCGAAGGAAGTGTTTCGAATTTCGAATCCACAAGATGCATTTCTGCCTAAGATGAAAATGTCGGCAGAATATGTCTTTGTGCGGGAGAATGATTTTTTCGTGTATCCCAACAATTACAACCATTTCGTGAATTATTACGGCGACACCTTTCAGCATGGAGGAATCTCCTTGGAAGAGATTTTAATTCCGTTTATTGTGCTTGGAAAACGCTGATTTTTGATTAGTTAAAAAAGCATTGTTAACACTTCATTTCGAGAGTGTGTTGATGTCATTCAAAAAGTGTGTTTTTTTGTCTTTAGAATGGATTTTAAAATACATACCTTAAAAGATTTACCAGCTACAGCCATATCTTTCTTGGCTCATTTTGACAATCGAAAAATTTTTGCTTTTAAAGGGGAAATGGGGGCTGGTAAAACCACATTTATTTGTGCACTGCTTGCGGCCATGGGAATCACGGAAATCGAAGGTTCACCTACGTATTCTTTGGTGAATGTGTACGATAGCCCGCTGTATGGCAGGATTCATCACTTTGATGTGTATCGCTTAAAGAATGAAACAGAAGCCTACGACATAGGGATTGAAGAGATGTTCTACAGCGGAGGATATTGTTTTGTCGAATGGCCCGAAAAAGTGGATAATTTACTTCCGGAGAACACCGTTTGGGTGAATATTCGTAGCTTAGAGGACAACACACGCTTAATAACTACTGACAAATGAAGACTGATCCAGAATTGCTGAAAAAGCTAATGCAGCAAGGTGTGCTGATGCCTCAAGAAGAAATGTTGGAGGTTTCCCGAAAGAAGGGAAGTTTGTTTATTGGCATCCCAAAGGAATCGTCTTTTCAAGAGCGTCGTGTTCCGCTGGTTCCCGAAGGCGTTGCCTTACTTATTGCGAACGGACATCAGGTTCGGGTAGAAAGCAAGTGTGGAGATGGTTCCAATTTTACTGATCGTGATTATAGTGAAGTCGGAGCAGAGATCTGTTTTAGCCCAAAAGATATTTTTCAATGCGACATTATTTTGAAGGTTGCACCACCAACAGAAGAAGAGGTGGATTTAATGCCGGGTGGACAAACATTGATTTCAGCGCTTCAATTGTCTGTCCAACCCAAGGAACTTTTACAGAAATTAATTCAGAAAAAAATAACGGCCATTGCTTGGGATTACATCCGCGATGAGGAAGGACTTTTGCCTGTTGTTCGCACCATGGGTGAGATTGCGGGAACAACGTCGATTTTGGTTGCTGGCGAATTGTTGTCGTCGTTTTCGTCTGGAAAAGGAATGATGCTTGGCGGAATTGCTGGTGTAACGCCAACAGAGGTGGTCGTGATTGGTGCTGGAACGGTTGGTGAATACGCTACCCGGGCGGCTCTTGGATTGGGGGCATCGGTGAAAGTGTTTGACAACTCGCTTTCTCGTCTTCGCCGCATGCAAAATGACATTGGCACACGGCTTTATACCTGTGTGTTGACGCCAAAAGTTCTTGCAAAAGCGCTCAAACGTGCCGATGTTGTCATTGGAGCCTTGCGCGCGCCTCTTGGTCGAACGCCTTGTGTGGTGACTGAAGAAATGATCCAAGAAATGAAACAAGGATCTGTGGTGGTGGATGTGAGTATTGATCAAGGTGGATGTTTTGAAACTTCACGCGTCACGAACCACAATGAACCTACATTTGAAGCGCATGGCGTCATTCATTACTGTGTTCCAAATATTGCCTCTCGGGTCTCTCGAACTGCTTCTTTTGCGCTGTCGAATATCTTCGCTCCAATTTTATTGGAAATGGGAGATAGCGGCGGTTGTCGTGATTTAATCAAGCGCGATCAGGGATTCCGACGTGGTGTCTACATTTACAAAGGTACCTTGACCAGTGAAATTCTCGGAAAGGTATTTCATTTGAAATACAAAGACATCGACCTCTTAATCTTAGGGATATAACCCCAATTTGTATATTCATTTTTTGAAATGTTACAAAATTCCTTTAACGCTTCGGCGGATTAAATTTATAGGATTGAGAGAATATGTTTACTCCACTTGACTTCCCACCCGCTAAATTACGCCTTACACGGTCGGGTTCGTCTGTCCGCGTATTTTGTATCATTCGAAAAAAACAACTTGTTCTGACCCCAGAAGAATGGGTTAGACAGCACCTGATTCATTTCTTAATCAATCAGTTAAATGTGCCAATCGGATTAATCGCCAGTGAAATGTCGCTCGATATCAATGGGCTTGTCCGGCGCTGCGATCTGGTGGTTTTTAATCGACTTGGTAATCCTATTTTCTTAATGGAATGCAAGGCGCCAGAGGTTGTGTTGGGTGAACAAGTGGTACATCAAATCGCACACTACAATTTTAACTTAGGAACAGATTATATGCTCATTACTAATGGACAGAAACACCGCATTCTCCACTTAGATCGAGAAAAGGGAGAAATCAAATCATTGGATGAGTTTCCTGATTTTTCGGCTTTGATTGGAGATTGATCTATTGGAAATGAACCTATTTCAAATCCAATTTAAACTCCGAGGTCTTGTGGAAAGTCAAATCAGGATAGTCTTGCTCGGCCATATTCAATAAGAACTGCGTTTCAGCCAAGAACACCACGTTGTTGTCTTTATCTTTCGCTAAATAGTTGCCCTTGGCCCGCTTGAAAGATTCCAACTGCTCGACATTTTCCGTTGTGATCCAACATGCCTTGAAGTAATTCTTTGGCGAAAAGCGGCAATTCGCCCCGTATTCGTGAATCAAGCGGTAATTGATGACCTCGAACTGAAGTTGTCCGACCGTACCGACAATCTTTCTATTTCCAGGCTGCATAATGAACATCTGCGCAACACCTTCGTCGGTCAACTGGTGAATGCCTTTGTCCAGCTGCTTCGATTTCAATGGATCCAAGTTCTCAAGTTCCATGAAAATTTCTGGCGAGAACGACGGAATTCCTTTGTAAAACATATTTTCACCTTCAGTCATGGTATCACCAATCTTGAAGTTTCCTGTATCATACAATCCAATCACGTCGCCTGGAAATGCTTCGTCGATCACACTTTTATCTTGTGCCATGAAAGACGTAGGGTTGGCGAACTTGAAGTTCTTGTCCAATCGCACGTGATGGTAAAACTTGTTTCGCTCAAAACGTCCAGAAACGATGCGAAGGAAGGCAATTCGATCGCGGTGTTTTGGGTCCAGGTTGGCGTGAATCTTAAATACGAATCCGGAGAATTTTGGATCATTCGGTTGGATAAAACGCAAGTCTGATTCTCTACCAATAGGTGAGGGGGAGATGGTGATGAAGGTATCCAATAATTCTTGCACCCCAAAGTTGTTTACAGCAGAACCGAAAAACACAGGGGCAACTTCTCCAGAAAGGTATTTTTCACGATCAAAAGCGTCGTAAACGCCATCGATGATCTCGATTTCTTCGCGCAGCTCGCCTGCAAATTGTTTGCCGACCAATTCATCAATCATGGGGTCAGAAAGCTCAGAGATGGAAACCACATCATCTGCCTTTTTTGTTTTGCTGGCCGAGAATAAATTGAGGTTTTTATTGTAGATGTTGTATACGCCTTTGAAGCGATCCCCCATGCCGATAGGCCAGGTGAGTGGACGTACCTTAATGTCCAATTTATCCTCCAATTCATCCAGCAAAGTAAAGGGATCTTTTCCTTCACGGTCCATTTTGTTCACGAAGATAATGACAGGTGTGTTGCGCATCCGGCACACCTCCATGAGTTTTTCTGTTTGGGATTCTACACCATTTGCGCAGTCGATGACGAGAATTACACTGTCCACTGCGGTAAGTGTTCTGTAGGTGTCTTCTGCGAAATCTTTGTGACCAGGAGTATCTAGGATATTTACCTGCTTACCGCCATACTCGAAAGCCATCACCGAGGTAGCAACAGAGATTCCACGCTGCTTTTCGATTTCCATGAAATCGGAAGTCGCGGTTTTCTTGATTTTGTTGTTTTTCACCGCGCCAGCCGTTTGAATGGCACCTCCGAAGAGCAATAATTTTTCCGTCAGTGTAGTTTTTCCCGCATCTGGATGGGCGATGATGCCAAAAGTTCGGCGCTTCTCGATGGCTTCCTGGTAATTCATGTGTGTATCGATTGGGGTAAAAAAATACCCGAATTATAAATAAAAAAAAGGAAACCGCAGGCGATCTCCTTTTCTTGGGGAGGAAGATGGGTCTCGAACCCACGACCTCTGGTACCACAAACCAGCGCTCTAACCAACTGAGCTACAACCTCCGTTTCTTGCGGCAAAGATAGATATTTTATGTTCATTTCAAAGTCACTCAAAACATTTTTTTAACTTTAGCTATGAAATTATTGCGTTAAACCATGGAAGTGAGGAAATTATTGATGGATGAGTTTGATAAACGGGTTTTTGAAGAATCATACGAGCGCATTTATCGGTGCATTTCCATGATTGATGAAAAGGACTTGTGGAAGTCACCAAGTAAGGGGATACCGGCCATCGGCAATCTTATTCTTCACCTATGTGGCAACGCACGACAGTGGATTTTATCGGGTCTAGGCGGTCGTCCAGACAACCGCGATCGCGACCAAGAATTTGTTGCCCAGACGAAAATTAAAAAAGCCGAGTTGGTCTTCCTCTTGGAAAATATGCGCAGCAACCTGCGGCAGACCTTGGAAGAATTAGATCCACAACAGATTACTACGGTTTATAATGTCCAAGGATTTGATGTGACAGGATTCTCGATTGTCGTTCATGTGATCGAGCATTTTTCTTACCACACAGGACAAATCACCACCTTGACAAAACTTCTGACCAACAAAGACACCGCCTATTACGCAGATGTGGATTTGAACAAGCAAAATCGGTTGAATTGATTGGCACAACGCGAATGTTTCGGCTATTTCTTGTACTTTTTTTCCTTTCAACACTTCAGAGTTGCAGTCCCATATTGCTTGGGGTCATGGGCATGAAAAAACCGATGAGAATGACCCCCGAAGAAATTCTTGTTCAAGGTGAAAAGTATGGCATTCCGAGGAGTGATAGCTATGAGATGGATAGCAGTTATTACGCGATGATCGCAACCATTGATACAGTGCGCTACAAAAGAGACCAAAAGAATCTGTTCCAACCACTACAAGTACTTTATTTCGATGCATCGGGGATTATGAGTTCCTATTCGGTCAATTGCTCCGTTGGAGGATTCCCGAACTTGAGATGGAACCGTTACGGCACTTTCGATCAGTTTCCTGCCGCAGTTTCCGTCGAACTAGATACCATGACAACATTAAATGATCACCTGCTTCACGTCAATCCATTAAACAATGCCCCTTTCCCTGATTTGCGTACCTACGATTACACCGTTTTGGTGTATTGGAATCGATTTTCAGGGAGGCAAAGCAAACGCCTAGTCCGTGTGGTGAAGGACAACGTTCGCTTGGCTAAAGATAAAAAGGTGATGGTGATTTATGTGAATACAGACAATTTTTGGGCGCAAGCCGAATTGTAGTTGAATTTAATTTCACTTGTAACAAAAGAAGTTGAACACAGTTAATTGGTTTTTATTTTTATTCTTAAAGTTATGATTAGATGCGTTTTGATGTTGATTGTAGGCATCGTTATTTTTCCAAAATCCACAATTGCCCAGCAACACCAGTATGGAAACATGTATTTGTTTTACGATGCTGCAGGGGGGAATTATTACAATATTGACCAAGAGATAACACCGCTTCAATTGGCTAAAGGAACCTATTGGGCCTTGACATTTGGATTCAATGAAATCGCGGATGGGGGCTATATTGGCATTCAAACTGGGTATAACAATGCGAATTCCGGTATGTTGATCTTTTCCATTTGGAATGCCACAGTTGCAGCTAAAGGTGATGCCAATTCATATGTTGTCGACTTTGACGGAGAAGGTGTTGGAAAAAGCTGTAGAATTAGCATTCCGATTAAAGTCAATCACACCTACAGATTGAGAATTTGGCAAATGGAGTCGAACAGTTCCGGAACATATTGGGGAGCTTGGATTAAAGACAAGACAATAGGGAAGGAGTATTTTCTTGGAAAAATAAAAACCAATCAACAAACAACGCTGTCTTCAGATGTTTTGAACTTTGTGGAATATTATGGAGGCGCAACACCATGCGATCAGGTTCCGAAATCACGCGCTCAATTCAATGCCATCCAATTCAATTGCGATGATCCTACCTCAGAATGTGAGGATGCTTACACAGCCTACAAGTATAAGTTTGCGGAATGCATCACAGGCACTTGTGCACTAAATGATGCGTATAGTGAAGTGATTTTTGGCGGGAATTAAGATGTCGGGGAATTAGTACAAAAATGAAGAGCAAGATGAAAGTTATTCTAGTTATTATAGCCCTTATTTGCGTGCCTTCACTGTCCAAAGCAGACACCATTGATGTATGGCATGTCTATTACAATCAGCGTTTAATTCAGGATTTTAATGCGTATTCAGCGAATGAAATTGTTCTAAAAATGGACAGCATTCAGCCAGGTGACTCCATAACCGTAAGGTATTATCGCGATACGCCTTGTTACGATTGTGAAACTTTTCTAAATGTTGAAAGTGCAAAGCACATGGTGTTTTTGACAAGTTCGCAAAAGGGGACATTTACACCGATTTCTATTTCTATTGATCAACTGGTACAGATCAAAAATGAAAGGTATAAACAGCCCTTGTCAGTGTTTTATTTCGAAGGGAAATTGGAACGGCGCTCCGATAAGATTTTATTGTTTCGGATTCGGTTTGAGTGATTCCTAATAAGTTACGAGTTATGAATTACGAGTTACGAATTTGAATATTTGGTGGCTCCGCCGCAGAGGACATGTGAGGTGCGACAGCAGTCTCGAAGCCGCGAATTACGAAGAATGATCAAAATAATTAGTCACTAGTCATTAGTAATTAGTCATTAACTTCTCGTCTTGATATCTCCTAGTCCTTTGTCCTTTGGCGAAGCGGTCCTTTGTCCTTCGAAGCTCAAAGAGCGAAGAAGTGTCCCTTGTCATAAATCTATACAGAGTTGTTAATAAACAACCATCCCAACATTTCCTTCGCTTTACGCATATAACTAACTTTGTGAAAAAGCTTAGTAATGCTCAAAATAGGTGTACTTGGTGCCGGTCATCTCGGGAAGATACATATCCGTCTCCTAAAGGAACTCAGCAATGTGTTTGAATTGGTTGGTTTTGTGGATCAATCCGATGAAAATGCCCAAAAGGTCATTGACGATTTCGGGATCCAACGTTTCAATTCCATTCAGGAGTTGATTGAACAGGTGGATTGCGTAGATGTGGTGACTCCAACCTTGGCGCATTACGATTGTGCCGTTCAGGCCCTGCGCAACAGCCGTCACGTATTTATCGAGAAACCAGTTACTGAAACAGTAGAGGAGGCACGTCAACTCATTCGCCTTGCGCGTGAGGCGAATGTAAAAGTTCAAGTCGGACATGTTGAGCGCTTCAATCCTGCATTTCAAGCTGCTGTACCCTATTTAACCAAGCCGATGTTCATCGAAACCCACCGATTGGCAATGTTCAATCCAAGGGGAACTGATGTTTCTGTTGTACTCGATTTAATGATCCACGACTTGGATATCATCCTAAGTGTGGTGAAGTCGGGGATTAAACGAATCTCTGCTTCAGGAGTAGCGGTGGTAAGTGACACACCAGACATTACCAACGCACGCATCGAATTTGACAATGGTTGTGTGGCCAATTTAACGGCTTCTCGGATTTCCATGAAGAACATGCGCAAATCACGCTTCTTTCAAAAAGATGCCTACATCAGCGTTGACTTTCTCGATCGACAATTGGAAGTAGTTCGCATGGAAGACGTTGAAGGGGAGGCTGATCCCTTTGATGTGGTCTTGGAACTTGGAAATGGTAGACCAGCTAAAAAGATTCTTTTCGATAAGCCTGAGTTGCCTGAAATGAACGCCATTAAAGAGGAACTTCATGCCTTTGCACTGTCCATAATGAATGACGAGGTGCCACCCGTACCGCTCGAAGCAGGCGCCTTGGCATTGGAGGTAGCACATCAGATTATTGAGAAAATAAATGTCAATTCTCCACGCATAGTAGACAATAACAATTAAAATTTGTCGTTAAAAGACACGCTTATGAAACAGTTTTTTCTTTTTGTGATTGCTGGATTGATGTTGAACTCATGCATCAAAAACAATCCAGACCCCTCATGGATTGAAATTACTCCTTGGACTTTAGTTGCCAATTCCAATTCCCAATATCCCACAGGCGAATTGACGCACTCTTTTTCGGATGCATGGGTATATGTCAATGATAAGTTAATGGGGGTTTTTCAGGTGAGTGATACGGTAAAAATACCTGTGTTGATGTCTGGCTCTGTAAATATTAAAATATATCCAGCCATCCGAAACAATGGAATTTCTGCAACAAAGAAGGTATATCCATTTATGGAGCGTTATGAAATAAACACCACCTTGGTGCAAAATCAAACCTTACAAGTGAACCCTGTTACACGTTATACGAGCATTGTTAGATTTGCCATTGAAGACTTTGAAGATCCAGCCATAAAGATTGTAAATGATCCAAACTCCATTACCCAAATGTCACAAGGGAATGATCCTGCAATTTTAAAATGGGGAAATTTTTATGGGTTTGTCAATCTCACTGCGGTAGATTCATCATGGATTGCCTACACAAACTTTGAATCGGTGAATGAGGCAAATTTACCCAGAGGTCAGGAGGTTTATCTTGAAATTGATTATTACAATACCAATGCATTGACCACAGGACTTTTAGGGGTTTCGTCATCTTCCATTAAAAACAATCAAAACATACAGTTGAACGCACAAAGTCCAACATCGGTGAAATGGAAGAAAATCTATATTGATTTGAGGGAGATGATTTCCAATTCGCCTATGGCAACCTATTTCGAGCAGTCTTTTCAGGCACTGCTCGATGCTAATGATTCCGAAGGGACAATAATTATTGACAACATTAAAGTCGTTCATTTTTAATGATGAAGCATCGCTTTTTAGTCTTTGTATTGATCCTTCTTGATTGGATTACTGCTTCGGCAGCTTGGTTTTGCTTTTATTATTTCAGAAAAACATCCATTGAGCACAGTGAATTTTCTGTGAATGCATCTTTTTATATGGGGATGATTCTCGTTCCAGTTTTATGGGTTCTCTTGTACTATCTTCAAGGGACTTACCACGACATCAAACGCATTTACCGACTTCGGATTTTTAATTTGTCCTTTGCTGCGACATTAATAGGAAGTGTAGCGATCTTTTTTGCTTTATTGTTGGATGATGCCATCGTCGAATATCAGCAGTATTATCGATCGGTTATTTTCCTCTTTCTCATTCATTTTGCGTTCAGCTTTATTCCGAGATTGGTTTTTTCTTCCATCCTTGTGAATCGAATCCATTCGGGCAAGTACCGTTTTAAAACGCTCTTAATTGGCGGTAGCGATAAAGCCGTAGACATCTACAATGAAATTATCTCTATGCCCAAGTCCATTCATGAATTTATTGGCTTTGTCAACATCAATGGAGTAGATAAGCTGCTCGATGACCGACTCCCATACCTTGGTCATTTAAATGATTTAGAAACGGTGCTCAGAAATCATCCTGTCGAAGAGGTGATTATCGCACTAGAAAGCACGGAGCACGAAAAGTTAAGGTCGATCGTTTCTCGCTTTGATGGGGGAGGAATACGCGTGAATATTCTGCCAGATTTGTACGATATCCTTTCGGGGTCAGTAAAAATGACGAACCTTTTTGGGACCTTACTGATTGAAGTCAATGCCGACTCAATGCCTGTTTGGCAGCAAGCCATCAAACGTTTTTTAGATGTTTTCTTATCTGTTGTTTCGACAGTTCTTCTGGTTCCCTTATTTTTATTCTTGGCGATCGCAGTGAGAATGTCATCTCCTGGTCCTATCTTATTCTTTCAAGAAAGAGTAGGAAGAAATGGGAAATCTTTTAAAATCATTAAGTTTCGTACGATGTTTATCGGTTCAGAGAAAAGTGGTCCTCAACTGTCTTCATCCAACGACCCCAGGATTACACCGATAGGAAGATTCATGCGTAAGTTGCGTTTGGACGAGTTTCCTCAATTTATCAATGTAATTAAAGGGGATATGTCCTTAGTAGGTCCACGCCCGGAACGACAGTTCTACATTGATAAGATTGTTGAATATGAACCACAATACCTGCACCTGACAAAAGTGCGTCCAGGCATTACTTCTTGGGGACAAGTAAAATATGGCTATGCTGAAAATGTGGATCAAATGCTTCAACGTATGAAGTTTGATCTTTTGTACCTGAAGAATCGCTCCTTGGCGCTTGATTTCAAAATCATGCTTTACACCGTGATGATTGTGATTCGCGCAAAAGGCAAGTGACTTATTTGACTTCGAATCTGAACATCGATTGACCGTTTAGACTTCCTTCCAATACATCGCCAATAAGGACTGGACCAACACCCTGAGGAGTACCAGTGTAAATTAAATCTCCTGTTTTTAAGGTTATAAACCGTGAGATGTAGGCAATGATTTCATCGATCGAGAAAATCATATCTTGCGAATGACCTTGTTGAACTATATTACCATTTTTTCGCAATTCAAAGGAAATTTCTTTTGGGTTAATGCGATCCGTTTGTTGAAAGACATCTGAAATTGGTGCACTGTTTTCAAAAGATTTTGAAATTTCCCAAGGCAAACCTTTCACTTTACATTCTTGTTGGAGGTCGCGCGCAGTGAAATCAATACCAAGCGTCATTTCCGAGTAATACTTATGTGCAAACTTGGCTTGGATGTTTTTTCCTGCTTTGTTGATGCGGTAAACGAGTTCACATTCGTAGTGCAAGTCAGAAGTGAAGTCAGGATAATAGAAATCTTGACCGTTCTTCAAAATTGCGATATCTGGCTTCATAAAGAAAACGGGGACAGTTGGAACCTCCGCGTTCATTTCCTTTGCATGATCTGCGTAGTTTCTTCCGATGCAAATGATTTTCATGCTATTTGAATTTGTTCTTTAATGCTTCCAATTTTGCATTTAAATCGGAATTGTCGTCTTCTTTCTTCGCTCCTTCACGTTCGGCTTTCAGTTTGTCCATTTCGACGCGAAGACACTTTTTGGTGTAAAGCGGGAAATCAGCATCCAGCATCCATCCGTAGTAGCCTGGTTCGCTGCGCATCACCTCACGGATTGTTTTTCCCTTGTGCTTGCCAAAGTTATACATGGCTTCCCCGTGCTCATTGATTGCCAAACGACCAGCAAAATCGAGTAAATTGTAATTTCCCGCTTTCGAGAAGGCGGAAAGGTAATCTACATTGTTTTCCAAGGTGTTATAACGATCGAGTTGTGAGCGAAATACATCTAGTGTGACGCGCGCGTCATAAAGGGCGTTGTGCGCGTTCTCCATTGGCTTTTCGCAATAAAATTGATAGGCGGCAGCCAGTGTGCGTTGTTCCATTTTGTGAAAAATATTCTGCACGTCCACAAAACGGCGGGAAGCGACATCAAAGTCCGAACCTGCGCGCATCAATTCTTCAGCGAGAACGGGAATATCAAACTTGTTGGAATTGTATCCTGCCAAATCGGAATCACCAATAAAGGCAACCACTTCTTCTGCAATTTCAGCAAATTTGGGTGCGTCCACAATATCAGCTTCAAAAATCCCATGAATGGCGCTGACTTCAGCAGGAATCGGCATTTCTGGGTTAACGCGACGCAGGAATTCACTTTCTGAACCATCAATTTCTACACGAATAATCGCAATTTCTACGATTCTATCGCTTGTAATGTTTAAGCCAGTTGTTTCGAGGTCAAAAATGGCGATAGGGCGGGTGAGCTTGAGTTGCATGAGTCAGCGGATTGGTGTCATAAAAAAAGTCCGGCAATACCGGACTTTCTATAGTTGGAGTGTGTATTATTCTGTTTTTAAACCTACAAATTGGTAAGGCTTGTACTTGTCTTTATCTCTAAAGTCTTTGTTGTACTCTGGTCCATCAACAAGGGTAGTAACGATTACAACATTCACTTTGCCTTTCAATTCAGGGATGTTGTCGAAATAGGTTGTTAAGTCATACTTCATGTTTTCCGCACGAATTTTCGCAAGGTTTTCGTTGGACTCATACGTTTTTGTTGGCACTTTCGAAGAAGAGGAGTAGATGTTGATGGTTACCTTCTCACGTCCATCTTTCAATTGTTTTTCAACTTGTTTCACAAAATCCTTCAAATCTCCACGGTTCGTGAACAACTTGTTTTTGTTGTAGTCAAAATAGTGAATGAACTCAACGTTTTTGTGTGTTGAGGCAATCACAGGATCGATTTCCTGCACTGTATCTATCGGGAATACGAACTGCTTGTTCTTCACATCAAGGATATAGTTGCGAACAATCTCTTGGTAATTCACGTTGCACTGTGTTGTGAATGTTTCTTCATAAATCACCTCATTGGCTGTCGCGTTCATGTAAGAAATTTGATACGTTTTGCATGGCTTAAGACCAGTCATGAACTGACCATCGCGCAAACGAGGAAAGATGTTTCTGTTTTGTTCCATTGGCTCACAATCGTCACATGTCAAGCGCACGTTTATGGCAAAATCTTCAGGAAGAGTGCTGTTGTCAGTTGTCTTGATTGTTCCTTTAAAGACAGCTACATTTTGTACACCGAGGAAATCATTTTGAATTTCATAGATGTCTTTGTCGCCCATTCCACCTTTGCGAGATGTAGTCATGAATCCACGAAGTCCATCAATAGTTGTGGTGTAGAACAGATCATCTTCTGTTGAGTTGAATGGGAATCCGAGATTTCTCGCCTCTGACCATGTTCCATCTTCGAGTAGGTCACATACCATGATATCATAACCACCCATACTGCGATTGCCGTTTGTTGCGAAATACAACATTCGGTTGTCTATAGAAACGAAAGGTGCATCTTCATCATTGGGTCCATTTATTCTTGGCCCAAGGTTTACGGGTGAACTCCATGTTGTTTCATTGATGCGTTGAGAAAGGTAAATGTCTTTACCGCCATATCCACCAGGACGATCAGAAGTGAAGAACATACGTGAACCATCTGAAGATACCATGCAGTGTGTTTCCCAGAACTCAGAATTCACAGATGGCGCGTCATAGAATGTAATGTTGTTGAATTTACCTGAGTAAAAATCAGAGTAGTAGATGTCACCTGATCCTGTTGAATCTTCGTAAATGTAAATTCTACGTTCATCAACACTAACCGCCATTGTGGCTTCGTTATTTCCGGGCTGACAAAATGGAATGCGTTTGGGAGCACTCCAGGATGAATCTTCATTCATGTAACTCACATAGATATCTTCTGGATTTTGGTTTCGGATAGGGTCACGGAATTCGTCAGATTTACCCTTTTCCCAAGCTCTTTTCGAGGTGAAGAAAAGTGAAGTTCCATCCAACGAGATGACTGGAGCGTATTCAGGATTTTTACTATTGATGGTGTTCCCAACGTTCTTTAAAATAACATTCACTGGATTGTTAACTGCATTTTTTGCTACTGCACATTGTTCAATTCCTAGCTTTGCTACTTTCACCAACTCAGATGTCGTTTTTGAAGCAGCTACGAATTTCGTGTAAAACTCAATCGCTTTGTCCAATTGCGCAGTAGAATGGTAGCACGTTGCCAAGTGAAAAAAAGCATCGATTGGTGCACTCTTTTCTCTTGAACTGTACGAGTCGAAGTTTACGTCAGTATTGGTTACCGCCTTTTCCAAGAATGGAACAGCGCCAGCATAGTTGTGCTGAACCCTCAACATCAAATATCCTTTACGGTAGTTGTAGTTTGCCGATTCAGAGTTGATCGCTACAAGTTTGTTCGCAATCATTTCTGCCTGATATAAGTAATTATCTTGAATCATGGCTGAATTTTCACGTACTAAATCGTCCTCAGAACTAATGTCAATAAACATGCGAACTTG
>CAIQQH010000092.1 GCA_903873915.1 uncultured Flavobacteriia bacterium
CTGAGGCGCAAAAGAAATGAGTAAAACAAAAACGACTTTTCTTACCATACGAACAAAGAAACGCATAAAATGCTGTTTTGTTACCTTTAAAAATCAACTTTGATTAATCCTCGAGCTGCACAAATCCATTGATTGGAAATTTCAAGCCATGTGATTTTAAGTTTAACACAATTTGTCCCCGGTGGTATGCGCTGTGTTGCAAGAGGTGAAATAAAATATCTATCGCTGTTTGACCCAAGGAATCATTGGGTTCTGGACTGACTAGAAAATGCTTATCCAGATCTTTTTTCTCAAGGTAATCACAGGTTTCTCTGTAGTTCTGGCTGTTCAGTTTTTCCAAATAGTGAAGCGGAAAGACATCCCAATCGTTTGATTCTGGTTTCGTGCCATTTAATCGGCTGTTCCAGCGATGGTTTACATTGATAATGTGACTAATGCATTTGATTGAAAACTCAGGCACCTGATCTTCCTGCGCCTCGACACATCGTATCAGTGTTTGTAGCGCAAAGTATTCCGTTTCGAATTTTCTCAACAGAAATTCTTTCATTTAAGAAAGTGCTTTGAGGTCTGCGATTGTTTGTGTAGGATTTTCCGAATTGAACACAAAGCTGCCTGCTACAAGCGCGTCGGCACCCGCTTTTATCAATTCCAATCCAGTTTCTAGGTTGACACCGCCATCCACTTCGACGAGAGCTCGGCTACCACGACGGTGAATTAAATTCTTCACTTGCCCAACCTTGAAAATAGCATTTTTAATGAATTTCTGCCCACCAAATCCGGGGTTCACCGACATGATTAACACCAAGTCGAGATCAGCAATGACATCTTGAAGCACGTCCACAGGAGTATGAGGATTTAGCGCCACTCCGGCTTTCATTCCGGCATCTTTAATCGCCTGAATGGTTCTGTGTAGGTGAGTGCATGCTTCGTAATGCACAGTCAATATGTCTGCACCCGCTTTTTTAAAATCGAGGATGTATTGATCTGGATTCGCAATCATTAAATGGACATCCAATGGTTTGGTCGCGTGTTTTGAAATCGCTGATATAACGGGGAAACCAAATGAAATATTTGGTACAAAAACTCCGTCCATCACATCGATGTGAAACCAATCTGCGTTGGATGCATTGATCATTTCAACATCACGTTGAATATTGGCGAAATCACAGGAAAGGACCGAAGGCGAAACAAGAACACTCATACTCGAAGTTTAAGTTTCAAAGTTACCTTTTATTCGATTTAGTTCTTCAAGAACTTTAGATATTCTTCGTCTCGCTTGTAGATATCTTGCCAAAAAACGATTCGATCCACATCAGCAGTAACAGTAGAGTATTCAATAAAGATAGGAACCTGGTCTTTGAGCCTGATCACATAATTTTCCTTTTCAAGAAGTAAACTGTCCAAAGAATCGCCAGTTAGGTCATTCCGTTTTGTACCGAGCGAATCATAATCCAATATCATTTTACCTAAATCAACGGGGTTTTGACAACGCATACATCCGTGGGAATAGGAGCGAACATCCGTGCTGAAGAGACTTTTTGAGGGAGTATCGTGCACATACACACTGAAATCGTTGAAAAATTCAAACTTGATGATTCCTAGACTATTGCTCGGCCCAGGTTGCTGAATGATGGTGTAAGGAAATGTGTTTTCCTTGATTTGTTTCCAATTGATTTGATGGGCGTCAATTGCCGTTTTATTGCGGTACAATTTATAATTATGTTTCTCCAAATATCCGCTATTGCGCTTTAAATCAGGCAAAATTTCCTTGCTTGCGATTGAGTAGGGGACTTTCCAATAAGGAAAGACCACGATACTTCGGATCTTCGAATTCAGCTCCGGTGTTTGATTTTCAGTTTTCCCAATAACGATGTTGTGTACGCTTTTCAAACTGTCGTGGGCGTAATAGCGTAAGCGGTATTCGGGTAAATTGATGCGGATGAATTTCTCGGGATCTTTTACTTTCACTCTAATCTTTTCCAAGTTCAGTGCTGCACGAAGAACTTTGTCGTAGGTACTTTCATTCAATGCAATGGCAGTGTATTTGCCGACTTTCCCATCTGACTTCAATCCATTCTGCGCTTGAAAAACTTTTAATGCCTCCACAATTTTCAAGCTGTCTTTTTGCTTCTCAGAAAGATACCCTTTTGAAATGAGCGCAGATCTAGTATCCTTGAAGCTGTTCACTGAGTCTTCTTTTTGAGGTTTTAGCTTGAATGTTGTTTTGTCTAAAGGGCTTGATTTACAATAGTTATAGAGGTGGGTC
>CAIQQH010000093.1 GCA_903873915.1 uncultured Flavobacteriia bacterium
AAATATGATTCAAGTAAGTAATCTATCCAAAACATTTGAGCTGACGCGGCAGCAACGCAAAGAACTCAATACCGATGCGAAAACTTCGGTAGCTGTCGACAACATAAGCTTTCGTTGTGAACCGGGCAAAATCTTCTCGTTATTAGGTCCAAACGGTGCTGGGAAAACGACGACGATGCGCATGCTTTCCACCATCTACAAGCCAACTTCTGGTGAGATTATAATTGGTGGAATCGATGCCGTTAAAAATCCTCAAGAAGCACGTCGTAAAATTGGTTTTTTAACAGGGGCTACTGGACTTTACGCACGACTTACACCCAATGAATTGATTCAGTATTTTGGCGAATTGTATGGTGTTTCAAAGGAGAATATTGCGCAGCGAAAAGAACACTTGTACACTCTTTTGGACATGCATGACTTTCAAAACAAGCGCATTGGAAAGTTGAGCACAGGCATGAAGCAAAAGGTGTCCATTTGCCGAACCATGATTCACGATCCAGAAATCATTGTCTTTGATGAACCAACTAGCGGATTGGATGTCATCACGGCAGAGAACATCATTCACTTGATTCAAAACTGCAAAGAGCAAGGAAAAACAGTCATCTTTTCAAGCCATATAATGAGTGAAGTGGATCTCTTGTGTGATGACTTGGCCATTATACATAAAGGAAAATTATTTTTCTCAGGAACCATGTTAGACTTCAAAGGACAGATGCAAGCCGACAATCTAACTGCTGAATTTATACGCATTGTTCATCAATCTCAAAACGCATAAGCATGATATTTACTATATTTAAAAAAGAACTCAAGGAAACACTGCGTGATCGACGAACATTGATGATGATGTTGGTGATCCCCATTCTCATCTTTCCGATTATCATTAACATCACCACCTCTGTATCTTCATCTTTTCAGGAGGATGCAGCCACAAAGAAAATTAAAATTGGAATTGTAGAAAATAAAGATGGATTCTTAGCAAAAGAACTGTCTAAACTTCCAGAAGACTTAGGAAAAAAAGAACTTGTCAAATACACCGATACTGTTTCATTGCTAAAAGATCTCAAAAATGACAAAATACAACTAGGATCCTTTGTTTCAGCGAAGTTTCAAATGCAACTGGATTCGATGATTCCCGCCCCTATAGTATTGTACTTCAATGCGACAGATCTTGGCATGCAAGAACGTGCACAAGGATACATGAGTGTTATTGAACAAAAGATGCAAGTTGAAAGATTTAAAAAACTGAATATCAATAAAGAAAAAACACATCCAATTGTTTCAGAATACAGAAATATTGCGTCCGATAAAGAAATGATTGGTAAACTTGCCGGTGGTTTTCTCCCCTATATTTTCATTGCATTTTGCTTCATGGGATGCATGTACCCAGCCATTGATTTGTTTACCGGAGAGAAAGAGCGCGGAACCATTGAAACCCTATTGACAACGCCTGTTGCACGTTGGCAAATCCTATTTGGAAAAATGGGTGTTGTAGTACTTTCAGGATTGCTTGCTGCAAGCGCTGCACTTTTCGGACTTTTCATGTCGATGGAAACATTGAATGGGATTGACAATGCTGAACTTATGGCTGTAGTTCATAGTATCCTTAGTCCATCTTTTATTTTCTTGTTGTATTGCTTACTCATTCCATTAACCGTATTCTTTGCCGGTGTCATGATCCCAATCGCTGTTTATGCGAAAACATTTAAGGAGGCACAAAGTATCATCACTCCTTTGAATATTGTCATGGTGATTCCCGCTATGGTCGGACTTTTCCCTGGAGTTGAATTGAATGGATTAACTGCCTGTATTCCAGTTGTGAACATTGTGTTATCGACGAAGGAACTCATCGCTGGAACGCTGGATCCTTTGCTTGTTGCCTTAAGTTTTATTGTCATGGTCATCTTGGCGGTTTTAGCTGTCTTCATTTCATACCGCCGCTTTGATAAAGAGTCGAATGTGGTTTTATAGGACAATGGACCGCTGCGCTGATAGAACATAGACCGCTTCGCTAAAGGATAAAGGACTTGATCGTACTTCGAAGTGCCGAAGGAATCAAATCCTTAATTTTTCATTTTTAATCCTTAATTTTTCATTCGTAATTCTTAATTGGACAATGGACCGCTGCGCTGATAGAACATAGACCGCTGCGCTAAAGGACAAAGGACTTGATCTTACTTCGAATTGCCGAAGTCATGAAATCCTTTATTTTTCATTTTTAATCTTTAATTTTTCATTGGTAACTCATGACCGAAGTCAGTATTTAATTCAACTGAAGCATGTACATTTGTAGCATTCAATCTAGTTAATATGAAAAATATTTATTCACTCATCGCATTTATCATTACAACAAATGCGGCATTTTCACAATTTGGTCAACTTCAAAACGGAGGCTTTGAGAATTGGTCGCCATCGACGGTGTATGATTTCCCTACAACATGGGGAAGTTCGAATCAAGGTCCTCAAGGAATGATTCCAACCGTTTTTAAATCAACTGATGCTCAGTTGGGCACCTACTCTGCTGAATTGAGGTCCGTTGCCGTTGGATCGAATCCAGACACTTTGTGTGGCTACGTATTTCAAGGTACGGTTGGACCTACAGGACCAAGTGGTGGAATTCCTTATACTCCAGTGTTTAACACAGTAAAATTCCAATACAAGTCATCGATGATTGCTCAAAGTGATTCCGTTTACTTGATTGTGATCCGATTGTTTGCAGGAGTTCCTGTTGAATTTTTATCGCTTCCTGCAATTGGAGGAAATCATTCCACCTGGACACAAGGAAGCATCTCCCTCACATCAACTCCACAGCAAGAATTGTTCATTGGATTTTCCATTGGCAACCCCTTGACTGGAACCTTGGTTTCTCCTGTATCATGGGCACGCATCGACAACGTTCAAATGTACAATGGCGCAGCAACTGTAAGCAATGTTCCTGATCCGAGTTTTGAGGCTTGGGATGCACTTACTGTTGAAAATCCTGACAATTGGAATACCCTAAACACATTGTTTGCTGCGGCTAGCCTTGAAAATGTACTAAAATCAACAGATGCGCATTCAGGAAATTTCGCAGCCCAATTGAATTCAATAGCCAATCCAAACACAGGAGATACCATTCAAGGGATTCTTTCGCTTGGAGCCATTGACCTAACACTACCTAATCCATTCATTCCTAGTCCATACAACGCGATTCCTACAGGATTCAATGGCTACTATAAATATTCAGGAAGCAATGGAGATAATGGCGCGCTTCAAGTCGTCTTTTTAAAGAATGGAAGTCCAGTCGGTTCTGTTACAGAAACATTTACAAATCAAACAGCATATACAGCCTTTTCATCTCCGATTATCCTCTTGGACACTCCTGATTCATTGGTGATTCTAGCTAGCTCAGGAAACAACCCAGGTTCTACTCTCCTATTGGATGATCTTTCATTCACTGGAGGAAATGTAAGCTTAGAAGAATTTGCTGCAATGGATGTTTCGGTGTACCCAAATCCTGCAACGAATCTTGTGTACATCAAAGCACAAGGAACCTATGCCTTTGAAATCATTGATTTAACGGGAAAAATATTGATGAGCGAAACGAACCTAAACACTCCAACTTCTGTAAACATTGCACAACTTCAATCAGGATCATACCTTGTTCACATTGTTTCTAATGGTAAATACTTGGTAGAAACGCTTGTGATTAACTAACTACTAATCACTAACTACTAACAACTAGTAATAAAGCATTCCCGCAAGCGTAATAATAATCACCCCAATGATATTCAGCACGAATCCCACTTTGACCATTTGGTGTATGTGGATTTGACCGGAAGAAAAGACGATGGCATTTGGCGGAGTTCCCACAGGAAGCATAAAGGCGCAACTCGCTGCCAATGTCAATGGTACACAAAGCTGAACGACCGAAAGTCCACTCTCCATGGCAAAGGCAGCAACAAGAGGCACAAAAATCTGTACCAAGGCCAAATTTGACATGATTTCAGTGACAAAAATAGCTATGGTAACGACAATAAGAACAATCACAAAAAGTGGCATATCACTGAATTGAGTAAAGACTTTTGTCAAGGCATCGATTACTCCATTTTTCTCGAACATTTTCGCCATGGCGAGTCCTCCTCCGAATAAGAGGAGAATTCCCCAAGGCAATTTTTCTGTGTCTTTCCAATTGAGTAAGGGCTTTTTATCGGTGGTCCCAGGAATCACCAACATCAGTATCCCTCCAAGGATCGCAGCGTTCTCATCGCGGTAAGCAAAGCCAAACCAGTCATTCATAAAATCCTTCAGAATCCATGCTGCAAGAACACCTAGAAAGATGAATGACACCATTTTTTGTTCTCGTGTCCAAGGTGTTACATTCAAATGAAATTGATGATCGTTCGTATTTCGCTCTGCACCCAAGGAAAAATAGAAAAATCCAAAGGTGGCAAGCAACATCAGTATGCTCACCGGCATACCAATCGACATCCATGTGACGAAATCAACTTTAATGTTCAAGGTATTCATCAAGTAGCTCGCCATTGCTGTGTTGGTCGGCGAACCAATGAGTGTTGCCATCCCCCCAATGCTTGCCGCATAGGCCACCGAAAGCAACAGGAAAACAGGGAACTTTCCTTTTTTGCCGTGATCGGGCAACGAATTATTGATCGCAATGGCCATGGGCAACATCATCAAGGCAGTCGCTGTGTTTGACATCCACATGCTCAGGAAGCCGGTACTCATGATGAATCCGAGCAAGATCCGGGGTTTGGACTGCCCTACACGTTTTATGATAAAATAGGATACTTGTTCATGCACTTTCCATTTTTCAATACCCAATGCTAGAATGAATCCACCAAAAAATAGGTAGACATTGCCGTCACCGTATTGAGAAGCAAGATCATCCTTCGTGAGCACACCAAGTGGTACTGATAAGATCAAAGGCAATAGTGCCGTAACATAAATCGGAATAACTTCAAACACCCAGAAAAAAATCATGAGTCCTCCAAGCGCCACAGAGTTCCATAGCGTTGATTTGCCACCAGTCAAGATAATAACCAAGGCAAAAAGAAAAATGCCAAAAACAATCAGCATTCCTTTCCAGTTCATTTTTTCCATACGAGAGAAATCTATTCGCGAAAAGCGAGAATGAAATTAATTCAATCCGTTCAACTTCATAACAAAGTTCTCTGCAGCCGTTTCAAACTCAGCCTCAATCGGTTGAAAGTCTGCACGTGTTTTTGCTTTGTTGATTTTTGAAAGCATCTCATCTTGAAAGCTTGCTGCCTCATCAATGATTTTATCTGCCTCCTCCGCTTTGGAAGGATCAAACAATTGAATGGTAAAACATTCTTCAACGATATCGAAAATCATTCCGTTCAAATTTCTCTTCAGTATTCTTCTGCTAGCCATAAAATTTAATTTTTAACGAAAATAAGAGAACTAATTCATCTTCAGCCAAAACGTCTATGAAAGAATTGCACGAATGATTGTGTAAACAAAAAAAGAGACAACTCCGAAAAATTGCCTCTTGCAGTGTGAAGCGCAGTTATCGCTCCGTTAATTCTAATTTTGTTTGTTCAAATATGTAAAAAAAATTTACAAAAAAGAGTATCTGTAAAGATAACTAATTAATTAATATAATCGCCTTAAAAATATAATAAATCAATTTTATTGTATCATATGAATTAAAAAAGGCCGATAAATCATTGCAATTAATTTGTTTTTACAAAACAAAAAAGGGCCCAACTTTCGCTGAACCCTTTCAAAACTATCGTTTATCTTACGCTTGTGGCGTATCTTCTTTGCGCTCTGGTCTTGGCAACAACACGCGACGTGACAATTTCCACTTCTTGGTCTTTGGATCTTTTCCTACGACTTTGAATTTCAACACGTCACCTTCTTTGCACACGTCTTCCATCTTCGCAACTTTCTCCCAAGAGAATTCTGAGATGTGGATGAGTCCGTCTGTTCCAGGCATAATCTCTACGAAACAACCGAAGTCCTTTACTGACTTCACTTTTCCTTCGTACTCTGCTCCTTCTTCCACTTGTGGTGGGAAGGCAATCTGCTTGATGCGACGAACGGCTTCGTTCATGTCATCTCCATTGTTCGACATGATCTGAACACGACCTTCTCCATTTTCCAATTCTTCAATGGTAATATTCGTCTTCGTTTCTTTCTGCATGGCTTGGATGATTTTTCCTCCAGGCCCGATGATGGCACCAATCATTTCGTTCGGCACATTGAATGCTTCGATACGCGGTGTCTGTGGCTTCATCATTGTATTTGGTGTTGCAATCGTCTCGGTGATTTTACCCAAGATGTGCAAACGTCCAGCACGCGCTTGATTCAAGGCTTGCATCAATACCTCGTATGGAAGTCCGTCTACTTTGATGTCCATCTGACATGCTGTAATTCCTTTCGCAGTTCCTGTCACTTTGAAGTCCATGTCACCCAAGTGATCTTCGTCTCCAAGAATATCGGACAATACAGCAAACTTACCGTCGTCAGCAACCAATCCCATGGCGATACCTGAAACTGGCGCTGTAATCGGAACTCCACCGTCCATCAAGGCCAATGTTCCTGCACAAACCGTCGCCATTGAAGACGAACCGTTTGACTCAAGGACATCCGACACCAAACGGATTGAATACGCATATCCAGCTGGAATAACCGGCTTCAAGGCACGCAATGCCAAGTTTCCGTGACCAACCTCACGACGGGAAGTTCCACGCAATGGTTTCGCTTCACCTGTTGAGAATGGTGGGAAGTTGTAATGCAATAAGAATTTCTCTGTTCCTTGGAACGTCGCTCCGTCAATCATTTGCTCGTCCATTTTACCACCAAGGGTCAATGTTGTCAATGATTGTGTTTCTCCACGTGTAAACACAGCTGAACCATGCACCATTGGAAGGTAATCCACTTCAGCCCAGATTGGGCGAATTTCGTCGAATTTACGACCGTCAAGTCGTTTTGTCTCGTGCAACATCACCCAACGAACCGCCTTTTTCTTCACTTCAGAAAAGTAGGTAGAAATGAATCCGCTTACTGCAGGCAACTCTTCTTCAGAGAATGACGCTTTCACTTCTGTTTTGATGGCATCAAACAATTCGGTGCGCTTTGCTTTATTGGCCAAGCCCATGCGTGCAACATCTTTGCACTTGTCCATAGCCAATTCGTATACTTTCGCTTTAACTTCCTCGTTGTGTGTTTCGTGGGAATATACACGCTTCGGATTTGCAGTTGGAATCATCGCTCCCAAATCCAATTGGAATTGACACTGTTCGATGATTGCTGTGTGTGCAATCTTAATCGCTTCCACCATTTCTTCTTCAGAGATTTCTTGGAATTCTCCTTCGAGCATGTTGATGTCTTTTATTGTACCTGCAATCATCATGTCCACATCCGACAATTTCATTTCTGCCATTGTTGGGTTGATGATCCATTGTCCATCGATACGTCCTAAACGCACTTCAGACATTGGTCCGTTGAAAGGGATATCAGATACGGCAATTGCTGCTGACGCTGCCAAACCGCACAAAGCATCTGGATTGTTCACGCCATCGTAAGACAACAATTGAATCATCAATTGCACCTCTGCATGGTAATCATCCGGGAAAAGCGGGCGCAATGCACGGTCCACCAAACGCATCACCAAAATTTCCGTTTCTGAAGGACGCGCCTCACGACGGAAGAATCCTCCTGGGAATCGACCTGCCGCAGCATACTTCTCGCGGTAATCAACGGTTAAAGGAAGGAAATCAACTCCTTCTTTTGCTACAGGGGCTGCCACTACTGTTGCCAACAACATCGTGTCCCCCATTCTTACTACTACAGACCCATCTGCCTGTTTTGCCAACTTACCGGTCTCTACTGAGATCTCTTTGCCTCCGGTGATGATTGACTTTCTTGTTCCTATATTCATGTTTGTATTATTTCTAATTAAAAGTTAAAAATGAAGAGTTAAAAATTTCGAATCACCCTTAATTCCTTCATTTTTCATCCTTCATTTTTCATTCTTCATTCTTCATTCTTCACTCTTCATTTACCCAAAAAAGAAGGGCAGCCGAACGAATTCGAATGCCCCCTCCAATAAAATTTGTGCGTTCGTAGAAATTAACGACGAAGTCCCAATTCCTTAACAATTGCACGATATCTTTCGATGTCTTTTCTCTTCAAATAGTCCAAAAAGCTTCTACGCTTACCAACCAACAATTGAAGTGAGCGCTGCGTTCCGTAATCTTTACGGTTCTTTTTCAAGTGCTCAGTCAAATGCGCGATGCGAAATGTAAACAATGCGATTTGTCCTTCTGTAGAACCTGTGTTTTCCTCAGATCCTCCATGTTTTTTGAAGATATCTTTCTTCACTTCTGTATTCAAGTACATGCCAATATTGTATAAATGATTATTATGTATGTCGACTTTCGACGCGCAAATATAGGAATATTTTCCGAATCAACGTTTAGAATTCAAATTCAACTGATTTTCTTGATCAATTAACTTCTGAATAATTTCAATGAAAGTCCAACCGTTTCTTTCAATTTTGTGCGGTCAACGATATAGTCCAAGAACCCATGTTCCAAGACAAACTCAGAAGTTTGGAATCCTTCTGGAAGATCACGGCCTATGGTTTCTTTCACTACCCTCGGACCTGCAAAACCAATCAAAGCTCCTGGTTCAGCAATATTGATATCTCCCAACATCGCGAAGGATGCAGTTACCCCTCCAGTTGTAGGGTCTGTTAAGAAAGAAATGTAAGGCAAACGTTTTTCAGCCAACTGCCCCAATTTACCAGAGACTTTAGCCATTTGCATCAGTGAATATCCAGCTTCCATCATACGTGCCCCACCCGACTTTGAAATAATCATGAATGGAGCATTGAGCTTAATGGCCTCATCAATGGCGCGGGCAATTTTTTCCCCCATCACTGAACCCATGGACCCTCCGATGAATGCAAAATCCATAGCTGCCACAACCAAATCATGACCATCTAACTTTCCTTTTGCGGTGCGGATTGCATCCGTTAAGCCCGTATTCTTCTGAGTCGCCTTCACACGATCCACATATTTTTTTGTGTCTTCAAAGTTCAAGGGGTCACCCGATGTCAACTTTTCGTCGAGCTCGGTATATTTCCCATCATCAAAAAGAAGGTGAAAATACCCTTCAGAAGGAATGCGCTCATGGTTTGAACAACGGTCGCATACCCATGCATTTCGCGCTAAATCTTCTGAAGTAAAAAGTGTCTTACAATTGGAACACTTCAACCAAAGTCCTTCGGGTGTTTCTTTCTTCTCACTTGTAGAAGTCGTAATGCCTGTTTTATTTCGTTTAAACCAACTCATATAGTTTCAAATTATATATCGACAGTACTCTATCGATTAAAGCGTATTGATATTATTTAAATCCTCAAACGACTTTACGAGGCGATCAATGAACGTGATTTCCCCCTCTCGCAACCATTTACGCGGATCATAGTATTTCTTGTTCGGCAACTCCTCCCCATCAGGATTTCCAATTTGCGTGCGGAGGTATTCCAATTTGTTTTCAATATAGTCGCGCACACCTTCAGTAAATGCAAACTGTAGATCTGTATCAATATTCATTTTAATGACGCCATATCCAATGGCTTCGCGGATTTCGTCCACCGTTGATCCTGATCCGCCATGAAATACAAAATCAACAGGGTTTGGTCCTGTATTGAATTTCTGTTGAACGTATTCCTGTGAATTCTTAAGTATTTTCGGTGTCAACTTTACATTCCCAGGCTTGTACACCCCGTGAACATTCCCAAAAGCAGCAGCGATGGTAAATTTATCAGACACCTTCATGAGTTCCTCATACGCAAACGCCACTTCAGACGGCTGCGTGTAGAGCTTGTTGCTATCGACATCGCTGTTGTCAACGCCGTCTTCTTCACCTCCAGTAATTCCCAATTCAATCTCTAAAGTCATTCCTATCTTACTCATTCGAGCGAGGTAGCTCTTGCAGATCTCGATGTTTTCATGAATAGGTTCCTCGGAAAGATCGATCATGTGTGAGCTGAACAATGGAATTCCATTTGCTGCATAGTGCGCTTCACTCGCGTCCAAGAGCCCATCAATCCAAGGCAGTAGATTCTTTGCACAATGGTCGGTATGAAGAATGACTGTTGCACCGTACAATTTTGCAAGTTCATGCACGTGTTTTGCACCCGAAATGCCTCCAGCAATGGCTGCACGTTCATTTTCATTCGATAATCCCTTTCCGGCAAAATAAAGTGAACCACCATTGGAAAATTGAATGATGACAGGCGCATTCACCTTTGCGGCTGCTTCCATGACGCCATTTACGGTGCTAGAACTCGTTACATTCACCGCTGGCAATGCGTATCCATGCTGCTTCGCGTGGCGAAATATTTCCTGAACAGCGTCTCCCGTTGCAACTCCTGGCTTGATCGAATGACTCATTGTGCCGTAGATTTTAATTGCGCAAATGTACACAATTCTCTGTTGAACCAACAAGTAAATCGCTTAGTTTTTGGCATCCAATTGTCAGTATCTTTCTATTTATGAGACACAAAAACGCCGTCTTTTTTTAATTATATTTGTCTGTTCGCGTTAGGACTGGATTTCACGAACACTAACATACAAGCACAATTTTTCATGAGTTATCTTCAGGAACTGAATGACAGTCAGCGCGTCGCCGTTGAGGCAATCCATGGGCCCACAATGGTCATTGCTGGCGCAGGATCTGGGAAGACGCGCGTCCTCACCTACCGCATAGCGCACATGATTGAGAACGACATCGATCCCTTCAATATCATGGCCTTGACTTTTACGAACAAAGCAGCCCGTGAAATGACTGCACGGATTGGAACAATTGTAGGTGGTTCAGAAGCAAAAAACATCACCATGGGGACATTCCACTCGGTGTTTTCGCGCATTCTTCGCTTTAACGCAGACCGTTTGGGTTACCCTTCTAATTTTACAATTTACGATACCCAAGATTCAAAAGGACTGCTGAAAGAAATCGTTAAATCATTAAATCTTGATGATAAATTGTACAAAGCAGGTACTGTATTGAATCGTATCTCTTCAGCCAAAAATAATTTAATCTCCCCCGAAGCGTATGAAATGAACGCCGAAATAATGAAGGAAGATATTCAGTCGAAACATCCTGAGATGGTGCGGATTTATAAAACCTATGCCAACCGTTGCTTTAAGGCGGGAGCCATGGATTTTGATGATTTGTTGTACCAAACGAATGTCTTGCTTCGTGATTTCCCTGATGTCCTTCAATACTATCAGCAAAAGTTTAGATACATCTTGGTGGATGAGTACCAGGACACGAACTATGCGCAGTACCTCATTGTGAAAAAGCTGGCTGCTGTTTACGAGAATATTTGTGTCGTTGGTGATGATGCACAAAGTATCTATTCCTTCCGGGGAGCAAACATTCAGAACATCCTCAATTTTAAAAATGATTACCCCGATTTCACACTGTATAAATTAGAACAGAATTACCGCAGCACAAAAACGATTGTTGAAGCGGCAAATAGTGTCATTGCACGGAACAAAGATCAAATTAAAAAAAATGTGTGGACGGACAATCCTGCTGGCGATAAAATACGAGTGATTCGTACCCTTACCGACAATGAAGAAGGTAAGGTAATTACAGCAAAGATTTATGACCTAAAACAAGATACGGGATGCACTTTCAATGACTTTGCAATCCTTTACCGAACAAATAAGCAATCACGGTCCTTTGAGGAATCCTTGCGGAAATTGAACATTCCTTACAAAATTTACGGTGGACTTTCGTTTTATCAGCGTAAGGAAATCAAGGATTTATTGGCATATTTCCGATTAACAACCAACCCCAAGGATGAAGAGGCGCTAAAGCGTGTGATCAACTATCCTGCCCGAGGAATAGGAAAAACAACCCTAGAGAAAATCATTATTGCCTCAAACGATAGAGGTGTGAGCATGTGGGATGTCATTTCAAGCATTGACCAACATCCTCTTGGATTCAATGCGGGTACAAACTCTAAGATCTCTGAGTTTGTTACCATGATTTCCAGTTTTACAGCTCAGCTCAACAAATTAAATGCCTATGACTTAGCGCAAACTATCGCACGTTCATCGGGTATTTTGAAAGAATTGCATGGAGAGAAAGACAAAGGTCCGGAGGAAGTAGAACGCTACCAAAATGTGGAGCAATTGATTTCGGGGATCAAGGAATTTACGGTTTCTCAGCCAGAAGATGCGGATCAATCTTTGTCTGAATTCATGATCGATGTCGCACTTTTGACAGATGCGGATGAAGACAAAGGTGACGAAAGAAATCATGTCACTTTAATGACGATACATTCCAGTAAGGGGCTCGAATTCCCTTATGTTTTCTTGGTTGGAATGGAAGAAAATCTCTTCCCCTCACAAATGGCACTCAACTCACGCACCGATTTAGAAGAAGAACGGCGATTGTTTTATGTCGCGGTGACACGTGCCAAAGAAACATGCACACTATCCTTTGCTGTATCGCGTTTCATTTGGGGAAATTTGGTCACTTCCGAACCGAGTAGATTCATCGACGAAATCGATCAAAAATACTTGCAGCACGAAGCGCCACCAAGAGGACAAGGCCGTTCACTGACGGGCAGAACAATTGGATTTGACAATCAATTTCAGGGAGGACTAAACAAAACAATGAGTTCACCAGGATCAAATTTCAAATCCCTCGACGAACTGAAAGAGCGAGCTGTACAGCAGAGTCAAAACGCTGAATCTTCTGAAATCATGGTGGGCTCAAATGTCATGCACAAACAGTTTGGAAAAGGAAAAGTGACGAAACTTGAAGGACAAGGAGCAGATAAAAAAGCGACTATTTTCTTCCCACATCATGGCGCAAAAACGGTGTTGCTTGTGTTTGCGAAACTTACTGTCCTGGAGTCTTAATTGGAGCATGGACCGCTATGCTGATGGAACATCGACCACTGCGTTGATAGACAAGGGACTTTAAGAGTTACGAGTTACAAATGACGAGTTACTAGTTGGGAATCATTCGCTACATGCTAGAATTTAGAAGGTGACGAATTAAAAATTCGAGAAGAAATCAAATTCCCAATAGAGGTCAAGATGATAAGTCACCAAGATATTAATACTCGAAAACGAGACAAGGGACTTTAATAGTTACTAATGACGAGTTACTAGTTGGGAATCATTCGCTAGAGGCGAGAATTCAGAAGGTGACGAATTAAAAATTCCAGAAGAAATCAAATTCCCAATAGAGGTCAAGATGATAAGACATCAAGATATTAAGACTGGTTCTTACTTCGGCGGAGCCAACCATTTCCCCAACTCGTAACTCGTAATTCGTGGCTTCGAGACTGCTGCGCACCTCAGCCACCAAATTAGTAACTCTAAAGACTAGAAAGGATAGCCGATTCCAAAGTGTAGCACTGGGATAAAGAGTTTGGGCACATACTGCATGTAATCAGGACCAAAGACAGCAGTTGCTTCACTGACAAATTGAGGGCGGTTTTTTGTGAAAATCCACTTCTCGCCATTGGGCAAAGCTGGATTACTCAACGGCAATCCAAGGTCGACACGAACAATAAAGAATTCCAAGTCAATTCGCACACCAACTCCAGCCGAAACAGCTATTTCTCGGAGCCAAGTCGCAGAGAACTGACTTCCAATCCGGTTCGCATCTTTGTTAAAGGTCCACACATTTCCTGCGTCAACGAAGAAGGCTCCTTTCAACATTTCGCCCAAAGAAAAACGAAATTCGGCCGATGCTCCCAAACGGATATCCCCAATCTGTGTTACTGTTCTGTTTGTGTCCAGATAGTACTTGTATGCTCCAGGACCTAATGCCCTTGCCCTCCAACCCCTATTGTCATTCGCTCCCCCTGCGAAGAAGCTGTAATCGTAAGGCATAGATGTTTTTGTATTTCCATAGGGCATACCGGCACCCAACTGCAAACGGCCATGCATACTGCTTTTTTGACCAAAGGGATAGGAGGCATTGACGTCATTGTCTAAGCGGATAAACTGTGAATAACCTACCCCAAAGATTGTCTTTTGTCCATTCGCAATGGTGTCTTGAAACTTTTTGAACATGGCTAAGGTATTTCCCGCTGGATCGAGCGTTGAATTGAAATACAAGGAACCCTTTCCTTTGTTCTCCTTTTCTTTGTTGTTGTATTCGAAAGTGATTTTCCAATCCTGCCATATAAATTGGTCATTGTAGGCATTTTTAAGAAAGAGGTCATTTAACTGGTCAAGCTTGGCTTGGAAAGCAGGTTTTTTATCAATCCGCACAAACTTCACGACTGATGCAAACGGAAGCCCCAATTGAATAATTTGGGTCTTCCCTTTTTCACCGCCGTAGAACCGCCACAAATAATTCAACTGCAAAATATCGCGCTCAAAATCGCTTCTTCGCTGATAATTGTAGGCCGCTGAAATAACCGTTCGCGGTCGCTGTCGTTTAGACATGGCAGTCACTTTCGCTGGAAACAAACCCGGAATATCGATTTTAAGACTTGGACCAATTTCAAAGGTGTTAAAACTTCGTCCCGCAGTTTTGATTTTCTCGCCATCCAAGGTTTCATCGAATACGGGAGGCTGCGACTCAAATCCACCACTCACAGTAAATGTCAATTTTTCAGCACCACCAAACAGATTTTTGTTGACGTAATTGAATGATCCAGAAACACCAAGATAACCGTTTGAGTTTGTTGCACGCGGCTCAAAACCAAAGCTTTGTCGACTTGCTGGAACGAGATAATAGTGTACATCCAACTTATTTGTACCCGCAATTTCTACCAATTCTGGTTTAATTACCCGGAACACTCCCAATTGCATCATGCGGGTATAGGTGCGCTCAAGATAATATTCCTTGTAATAATTTGTCTCCTCCAAGTAGCTCTGTAGCTCAATTACATCCGGATCAATAGACAATTTTCCGTTGTAGAAAAATGTCGCTTTGCGGAATGGGTCAAGCTGATTTTCCTTTCGCTTCATCACTTCCTCGTAACGAAAAGTGTCGGTTGTTCGAAGAAACTGTCCATCCATCACATCTCTCCCAAGCACATTCATGGATCGTTTAAAATTGCCTTTGTAATATGTCGTGTCTGCAATATGAAAATAAACGTGATCAATCAATGTGTTTTGGTGCTTTATGGCAATGAGCGAATCTCTATTGACTGTGCTACGCACCATTCGATCTGAAATAATGATGATCAGATTGGCCGTCATTGTTTTGTACGTCGTATCAGCCTCAAAGGTGATGTGTGAACTACTGAACCCATACAAGGCATTGTCTCGCATATATCGCGACAATTTCGTGCGAAATTCATCCAAAACATCTGTGTCAAATGGCTTTCCTTTTAGTGGATGTTCTTCAAATGTTTTGATGTAATTGTTAAAATTCCCTGAAACCACGGTGTTTTTACACAATACCCGTATGGTGTCAATGGTAAAAATCGGACCTGTACGAACCGAATAATTTACGACTGCCTTTTTATGTTTTTTGTAATCAACAATTGCTGTTACTTCGCTGCGGTAACATCCTTTCTTCTTAAGGAATGCACTTATTTGTTCGATCGATTTATTGAATGGTATACTGTCGAAAACAATAGGTGCTTCTCCAATCTTGTATTTGAACCATTCACGCAAAAATAATTTTGGTTCAATGGTGTCCTTTAAAGGAACAATACGTTCCGTATAAAGCTCATTGCCTTTAGCCCTTGCCTTATCTATGCGACGCGCATTGATTTTGTTTTGTCGATTTTTTTTGCGCTGATTGATTTCTCTCAATCGAATGTTCTTTTCGAAGCGTTTTTCAGCTACAGCGCTGGAATCTATGGCATTGAAAGCAGCTAGCTTCAATTTTACTCCAGCAGTTTTAAAATTTGGTTTCTGTCGAATAATCTCTGCAATATCATCAACATCAAACTTCTCTCCTTCAAGTATTATTTTATTTTTTTTGATCAGATATCTGCCTTCTGGAACATATCTCGACGATCTGCACGAAACAAGTGCAAGGAGAATTACGAGAATATATGTAAGTTTGACAGTGCTCAATGTAATTATTTTCAGTGCAAAAGTAGTAAAATAGAAGTTGTGTCAGGACTATCGAAGAACAAGATAAATTGGATCCGTTCATTGCATTTGAAAAAAAATCGCGATGAACTCGGTTTATTTCTTGTCGAAGGAGAAAAAATGGTGGGTGAAGCCTTGTCTGAATACCCAGAAATGATAGACTATGTATATGCTACGGCAAAATTC
>CAIQQH010000094.1 GCA_903873915.1 uncultured Flavobacteriia bacterium
CGGCTTGATCGCATCGCCAACCTTGACGTCAATGGCGCTCAGGTGGCCATACAACGTGAACAGGCCCAGGCCATGATCAAGGATGACGGTGTTGCCGTAGATGCCCAGATCGCCGGTAAAGGCCACGTTGCCACTGTTGGCCGCCTCGACCGGATAGTTCTTCGTGACGGAGAGGTCGTACCCGAGGTGAAAGGCGTTATCCACCGGCTCCTTGTCCCAGGTATAGGTCCGCTCATCGGCGAAGTTCGCCTCGACCTTTGAATTGCTCAACTGGCTGAAGGCGCCGCTCCAGAGCAGTGACGGTGTGGCCTTGCGGGTGACTTCGGTGATTTTGTCTTCGTTCTGCTTACGCAAGCCCTTGTTGATGCGAACAAAGATCTCCTGCGGCGTGCCCTGGCGCGCACCGACATCGCTCAGCAGCGGCGTGATCTTCTGCAGGAAGTTATCCGACAGCGCAATGGTGCTTTTGCGGGATACCATTAAACTTGAGGATGTTATTATTTTTTCAATGGCATTTATCGTCATTGCCTTGATCATTCACCTTTCTGCACGCCAAGTTTCAGCGCGTAGAAATCGATTGCGATGGGTTGGTGGTGTATTCATTTTGCTTATCACCTTTCTGATTCTAATGATTAAACGGTACGATCAATGCCTTACGGTCGATTCCAATTTTTCAGCAGCTATTCTTCGCCATGTCATCGATTATCGACCGCAACGCATTTTTACAGGTCAAGGATTAGGAAAGAAAACCAAGGTGTATTTGCCAAAACTTAAGGAAAAGCGCGATTACAATGTGCTCGTAGTGGTTTTCGAAAGTTTAAGGAAACAAGATTTACCTGCTTATGGGTATTCACGCCAAACGACCCCAGAATTGGAGAAGTTTCGAGCGGAACATCCCAAAGAATTTCATGTATTCGAGCATCCCTATTCGGCATCTTCAACAACCATGCTTGCAGTTCCTGCCATTTTAACAGGGATGGCTCCGTACCAGCCAGTTGAGGAGTTTTACAGCCAACCATTTCTTTGGGATTATGCCAAAATGTTGGATTACCGCACTTTCTTCATTTCCTCGCACAGCATGAAGTGGTACCGTTTTGACCGCTTTTATGAGCAGCAAAAACCAGCGCATTATTGGTACAAGGAGAAGAGTGGAAAACCATTTTTTAATGATCTAGGCATCAACGATGTCCATACGGTGAATGAGGTATGTCGCACGATTCAACGAAAGGACGAGCGCTCATTTTTTGGGGTGGTCCAATTCAATGCTACACATTATCCTTACAACGTTCCAAAGAAATTTAAACGATGGAAAGGACGCTTTGTAGATGAATACGACAATAGCATCTTGTACCAGGATTATTTGTTAGGTAAATTGTTTACAACGATGAAATCCAAGGGCTTATTGAAAAATACAGTAGTGATTTTCGTTAGTGATCACGGTGAATCGCTGAAGGACCACAACAACATTGGCCATGTAGATAGCTACTATGCTGAAGCGATTTCGGTACCTCTCATGATGTATATCCCCGAGAAAATTGCGGCTGGGAAAGATATGCAAACCTTGAAGTCAAATGCGAAGATGAATGTCTGCACCATCGATATTGCACCGACAATTCTTGAAATTTTGGGTCTAAGTAGTCAAAAGGATGTAAAGAAATACAAAGAGCGATTTTCTGGCTACAACTTGTTTACAAAGGTCCCAAGTGACCGATCAATCATCACCATGAACAACAACGATGTGGCGAAATTCTGGGTTGGACTTTCTGTCATTCGTGGGAAGTACCATTACTTACATCGCGTAAATGTTGTGCCGAATAAGGAGGAAATTTACAATCTAAGAACCGATCCAAAGGAGTTAAAGAATATTGTCTCAAAACTAGGTGTACGCAGGAAGAAATGGATTCAAGACGCACTGTTTAATTACGAGGCGTGTAAAAAATACTTGAAGCATTGAGCTAAAATTGAAGATCCGCCAAGCGTACTTTCTGTTGGATTCTAGTTTGGCCAAAGCGATCAACGATTTCAAGGATGATTTCAGGTTCAGGCTGATTCAATTCAAAGCGGATCATGCCAAACTGATTATCCATGACTGGCGATCCAATCCTATTCTCATTGGGTACTGAAAACCGCCACTTCTCAGTAAGTCCGCTGGAGGTTAAGTCATAAATTCCATACAGTCCTTCAGGTTTGATGTAGGAAAGTTCGGCATAATGCAAATCACCTGAAACGAAAACGACACCATTGGCTTTCGTTTGTTTAATCAATTCAAGAAAGCGAGTTTTTTCAAATGGATAATTGGCCCATGTCTCGTATCCATTGAATTGTGTGGCAAATTGAGTACTGCTTCCAATGATACGGACATCTGCTGGTTCGAGCAATTGCTGTTCGAGCCATTTCCATTGTTCGGCTCCGAGCAGGGTAGAGTCGGGATTCAGTTGGGGTGAATAATCTAGAGTATATCTGTACAAACTATC
>CAIQQH010000095.1 GCA_903873915.1 uncultured Flavobacteriia bacterium
ATATCCCCTTGTACATCGCGCTGACTACTGTCGTAATAGGTAATATGGTATGAGGTACCTTGCGTCTCACCTTCAAGATAAATCGGTGTGCTTTGCGAAAAATTCCAAAAACTGAATGCGCAGAAGACTGCTGTTAATTTCATCTAAACACTAATTTACTTTAGTGACGCGGATGGTTTTTGTCCCAAATTCGCCATTCACAGTGAACAAATACAGCCCTGTATTAAACGATTCTAACTGCAATTGGGCAGTGTTAGACCCCTTACCTGAAATTACGCTTCTACCCTCCATATCAAGTAATTGATAATCAAATTCACCAGCGATTTTTACGTTCAAGGTGTGTGTAGTTGGATTTGGATACACATAAAGATTGTTCTCATTGTTTTCATCCATTCCTTCAAACAATTCATTGATGTTATAAGTAGTATTCGTTACGATGGCATCATTCCAATCGAAGAAAATGTGAGCCGTGTTTTTAATTTCAGTTCCTGGAATACACCCTGAATTCTCACGAATTCTGTAAACAAGGTGACCGTGACTTTCTGGTTCATTTGTGGTAGAGTCTGCAAGCCAAATTTGAGGGAATTCGAAACGCATTTGACCATTGCCAAGATTAATCACTTGCATCGGATGTGTTGATTCAATGAGTTCAAAAGTTGACCAATCTAAATAGCTACTCAAGGTATCTAGAATGTAGATATTCTGAGCCGGTGCTGTTCCTGTATTTTGAAAACAAATGGTATAGACTAAATCATCATATACATTGGCATCCAAATATGCTACTGGAAAAGGTAAGGTTTGGTACATGTCTGAACGTTGCACCGTTTTCACATTTGGATCGTAGCTATTTCCAACTATTTGAAGGAGTGTACCTGCATTGTTTAAATCACTGCAATCCGTTTGACCCAAAGGCGTGATTGTCGAAGTAAAGTAATGTTGTGTTCCACTTGGAAGACCACTTGGAATCGAGAAGTTAATGACATCATTGCTTGAAAAGCTTGTCATGGAAGAGTTCAATGTCCATGTAATCGTATTCCCACTGATCGTATATCCTGGATTTTGAATTGAACTTGGAATGAGCGTAACTCCTGCAGGATAAGTGAACGTCAGCTGATAAGCACCCGGAGCTGAAGGGCCGTAATTCCCCCAATTTAATCGAATGTACGCTGTAGAATTTTGATAATATCCGATCCATGGCGTTACCGTTGTCCATAGGTCTGAGCAAGTTGTCCCACCGCAATTCACCCCAAAATAACCAGGTGTTGGATTAGCAAAGGTTGATCCCTGAAGAGTAAGTACGGTATTTGTTGCCGTATACCCCTGATAACCTAACCATTGGGTATTTAGCCATGCCGTTACGGTATTTGAGCTATTGAATTGACCACAATAGGAGAAATACCCAGTTGAATCCGTATATACGGTTGTGTTCGTATTGCCACTCGTTGCCGTACCTAGATAAACTGGAGCGAAAGGTATTGGGTACTCACCAACATTCATCACTCCATTGTTATTAAGGTCACAGAACACATAACCAGCATAGCAATTTGTTGGAAGATTGGAGGTGCAGTTTAGACCAAAGTTGACCGGTACTGGAGGAGCCCCTAAATTACATCCTTGACTTGTTGTGGCTTGAAATATTGGCGCACTCGATGTATACCCTGTAGCACTCATCCAATTCGTATTTACCCATACCTCCAAGGAATCTGCAGTTACTCCAGTATATGTATAATTGTAGTTTCCTGAACCATTTGTATAGGTTACGAAGTTCATTCCATTGTATAAAATATTAATGGTGGCATTGGCAATTGGACTTTCCCCAGCATTCATCTGTCCATCATTGTTCATGTCACAATATACTTGACCACTAATGCATTGTACCGTTGAAGTTGGGGTGCATCCAAGGGATATCAGAAATGTAAAAGCTCCGCCAGAATTAATGTTAACGATGCTCGGAGTAATTCCATTTAACACATAGCCATAACTTGCCAACCAGTTCGGAAGCACAGTTACATTGTACGTTCCAGCTGCCATGTTGTTCAACTGAAACGAACCATTGTTGGTCATTCCATAATAAGTATTCGTACTGTTGTAGATTGTCAACGGAATCCCAATAGAAATGAGTGAATCTATATTTCCATCACCATTGCAATCAACCTGTGCTTGCGCAAAAAAAGAATTTACAGTGTTGGCACAGGTTCCTGAATAAATGGCCTGAACGGCAAATCCTGAACCTTGAACAGATCCATCTGACTTTAACTGAATAGTAATGGGTTGGCCTGCATTGGTTGTAAAAGGCTGAATTGAACCACCACTCGTTCCGTTATATGCATAGAGAAGCGGTCCAGAAGTACCAATACCGCTAAAAATCTTAAGTGAATCGTAATTTGTCTCCAACTGGGTGTACGCCCCATTGATATGAATTTGACTGGAACCAGTGCTATTGAGAACGGTATATCCATTGCTATTATTTTCATAATTCCCCCAGTTACCGCCAGCATCGAAAATCATCGTATTTGTTCCACAAGCAATACTATTCGACCCTGTTGTTGGCAGATAGTATGTACCACATTGCACATGATTGTACGTATAATTTATGCTTGAATTTGGTCCGCCATTGATGCTATAAGTAATCACAATCGGATAAGAACCTGCTGAATTATAAAGGTGATTCGCAGCAGGGGTTATAGATGCCAACATACCAGCATTAATCGTTGAACCTGTTCCTTGATGCGTCGAGGTTGAACCATCTCCCCAATTGATAGACATAATCAAAGCATAGCTTCCCGAAACACTATTGGAGTAAACAAAATTTAAGTCACCTGCAGGAAAACTAGGTAAAGCCACATTGTAGAAAGCCAAGTTGAGCATGCTATCGCAATTTGCTGCTGAGGAATCGCAATAGGGTGTTTGCGTTGGGCACTGTAGTGAAATACTCCCTTGTCCGAAGGTGAAATTGCAAAGAATCGAAAGCAGAACGACAACGAATAGATTTTTCATCAAGGTAGTTTTTGGTAGTGTTTATTAATAGACCTAAAAATACGGATAATCGTTGCATGGAATATAAAAAATGGGAAATGGGCAAGGATGAGGATGAGACCTAAAGAAACTAGAAAAGCGAGAGAGCGAGGGATATTTTAATGTAAGGATTATAGTCATTGTTTTGTTCGACCCCGACGGGATATACAGAGTGAGAGTGAGTCCCGAACGATCGGGACAAAAGCGAGAGCGAGTAATTGATCTCTACTTTGAAACTTACAATCCTTTTGGGGCTGGGGTATAAAGCAAAAAGCCCCACTGCATTTCAGAGTGAGGAACAGAGCGAGAGCGAGGAATTGATCTCTACTTTGAAACTTACATTCCTTTTGGGGCTGGGATATAAACAAAAAGCCCCACTGCATTTCAGAGTGAGGAACAGAGTGAGAGCGATGAGAACATAATGCACTGCTATCGCTGCGATCCTTGAGTCTTTTGAGAATGGGAGAGGTATAAAACCAAAAAGCCCCTTCATTGCTGAAGGGGCTTTCGTAAAAGTGGCATCCCTGTCTACGCATTTGCTTCGACAGACAAAGGGCTTACTCTCCCACCCGAGGAAAACAGAGCAAGAACCAGAAC
>CAIQQH010000096.1 GCA_903873915.1 uncultured Flavobacteriia bacterium
CTTAGATTCGAAAGATCTTCAGGAGATTAAGACTTTAAAAAGTTACGAGTTACTAATGACGAGTTACGAGTTGGGGCCAACTTTGATTCGAAAGATCTTCAGGATATAAGATTTCAAGATGTTAGGACTATACTTGGGACAAGGGACAAGGGACAAAGGACTTGATCATTCTTCGAAACTCTCAACTCGTCATTCGTGGCTTCGAGTCTGCTGTCGCACCTCACGTGTCCGCTGCGGTGGAGCCACCAAAGTTCGTAATTAGTAACTAAAAAAAAAGGACCGCTGCGCTGTATAGAATATGTTCCATGTTCAATACTTTAAAGAAGCCTTCAACGACATATCCATACTCTTCACACTATGCGTCAATGCACCTACAGAAATAAAGTGAACTCCCGTTTCGGCGTAAGCGCGAATGTTGTCGATGGTTATGCCGCCTGATGCTTCCACCTCAAATTCTTTTGGAATCGTTGGTAATGCCGCTGCGATTCTTTCCGGAGAAAAGTTGTCGAGCATGATGCGCTGCACCTCACCAACTTCAATCACTTGGTTTAGTTCCTCTTCATTGCGCACTTCCACTTCAATCTTGACATCCAAGTTGTGTTGTTCAATGTAGGCCTTGGCACTTAAAATGGCAGGGCGAATTCCACCCGCATAATCAACGTGATTGTCCTTCAACATGATCATATCGTACAGGCCAAATCGATGATTGACTGCACCTCCAATTCTCACCGCCCACTTTTCCATGTAGCGAATTCCAGGTGTGGTTTTGCGTGTGTCCAGCAATTGAGTCTTAGTATCTGCGATCAAGTCAACGATTCGAGCTGTTTGTGTAGCTATGCCACTCATGCGTTGCATGAAATTCAAGACGAGACGTTCCGTAGTTAAGATTGACCTTGAACTTCCATGAACAACGAACGCAATGTCGCCATATTTCACCCGTGCACCATCTTGAATAAACACTTCGATTTTTAGATTCGGGTCAAAGCGGTGGAAAATGATTTGCGCCAATTCCACCCCAGCCAAAACGCCATCCTCTTTGATGATTAATCGCGCTGAACCTTGAGCGCCTTCAGGGACACAGGCCAATGTGGAATGGTCGCCTGAGCCGATATCCTCGCGAAGTGCGTTGTCGATGATTTCGTAGAGCATTTGAGGTAGAATTAAGAATGAAGAATTAAGAATGAAGAATTAAGAATGAAGAATGAAGAATTAAAAATGAAGAATTACTAATGACTAGTTAGGATTTTTCAATGGAGAGACTTTCAATCAAGAAATCGCCACTCACCTTTTTAAAGTGAATGGTGACGCGAAATTCTTCCGATTTGCTTTGGTAGGTGCCAATGGCAAAGGATCCATCTGACGCTTCTTTTCCTTTGAAAATGAACTTGAACGAAGTGCCCGGTTTTTTGGTGAAGAAATCTTTGAGCACCAGATTGGCTTGCGATTGGCTGTACACCCCTTCCTTCCCTAGGATATTGATCAGGATTTTCTCCTTTCCAAGTGCAGTAATGTCTTGCGCATCATTGGTCGCAAAGGCATATTCAATGGTTGAATAGGGAATATCACTTTGAAAATTTACACTCAAGATGAGACCAAGAAGAAAAGAATAGACAACACTCATAACTAACGCGTATTTTTTTGACGCTCGAAAATTAGCAAAAATAGTGCCTTAAATAAAGTTGTTAAGGTAATCTGGTAGAAATCTTTGCCGTTAGACCTACCATTGATTTATCTTGATGGTGTAAATTCGAGGCATGAAAATAAAGATCATCTGTATTGGGAAGACTGGGAAGAAGTTTTTGGAGGACGGGGAGCAAGAATATTTAGGCCGTTTGAAGCATTACATTGCTGTTGAGCGCATTGAAATTCCCGACTTAAAAAACCAGAAGAATCTTTCCGTGCAGCAAATCAAAGAATTGGAGGGAAAAGAAATTCTTTCGCGCTTGGGAAGTGCTGAGCATTTGTACCTGATGGACGAACGGGGCAAGACCTATTCATCGCTTGGCTTTTCCGAATTTTTAAATGCACGATTCAATGCCGGTGGAAAAGCACTTGTATTCGTGATTGGTGGGGCTTACGGATTTTCAGATGAAGTCTATTCGCAAGCAGCGGGTAAAATCAGTTTATCTGAGATGACCTTTTCCCACCAGATGGTGCGCATGATCTTCTTCGAACAACTGTATCGCGCCATGACCATACAGCGCGGAGAGCCCTACCACCACCAATAATCGTTGATAAAGAAAATGTATACCTTTGAAAAAAAGAAAGAAAATTGAATAATAGTTCGGCGCAATTTTATATTGATCGGAATTTTGAGTTTTTCACCCCACTCGATATCCTTGCGACTGTTTTTGGACTCGGCGTCATTTTAATTCTTATTTTCTTGAAAAAGCGAAGAAATTCGCACTTGGACTATTACACGTATTATTCTCGTGCATTTCTCTTCAAAGCATTTTTTGTGATGGCCAATTGTATGTTTTACATCATCGTCTATGGCGCTGGTGGAGATTCTATTGGTTTTTGGGATGGGGCGGTGAAACTCAATAATTTGTTTTGGAAGGACCCAATATTGTACTTTACAGAGCTGTTTTCGGATTCCGAATACGGTGGACACATGAAAAACTTTGATATTTCGACAGGTTTTCCAGACGCTCGAATTTATGGGGAAACATCAAGTTTTTTCGTCTCAAAGGTCGTTTCTGTTTTAACCTTCGTAACCTATAAGGGCTACATCTTACTTTCCTTAATTTTTGCATTTATTACCACCAATGCGTCGTGGAGACTTTTTGAATTGGTGCGTTCCTACAAATTGCATTCAGACCGCATCTTGGCCATTGCCATCTTCTTCATTCCCTCATTGAGTTTTTGGTGTGCTGGTATATCTAAAGACTCCCTTATGTGGATTAGTGTCTGTTACTTCTTAGTGAATGTTTACCAAATCCTTTCCCCCGACAAACAAAGCAGCATCAAGAATTGGATCGTGATGCTCATTTGTTTGTATGTCATGTACCGTGTACGTTCATTTATGATCCTTACGGTTTTGGCTCCTTTGCTTTTCGCCTACAGTGCGCGACTTGGGAAAAAATTTGGTTCAAATGGCCTTGCAAGATCCCTCTTGCGCATCGTGATTGCAGCTATTTCCATTTCATCCATCCTTCTTTTCTTTCAAACATCCGTTGCGGATGAATACATCCAGGAAGCAGCAATTATCAATGATGACATGACAAACAACAAATCATACGGAACAAATCGGTATGATCTCGGAATCACTGACTATTCTCCAGTCGGTATGGCACTTGCATTTCCAAATTCTGTACTGGCCGGTTTTTATCGCCCATACATTTGGGAAGCCTTGTCCGTTTCACTTATTTTAAACGGAATCGAAAGTATAGTGATCATTTATCTTACCGTACGGTTTCTTTTTTCAGGACGCGTCATGCAGCGAATTCGGCGAATCCGCAACCATGAGTTTTTGGTCTTTGCTTTCTTTTTCGCCCTGATACTGGCCTACTTTGCTGGATTTACTTCCATACTCTTTGGCGTTCTTGTGCGCTTCAAAGCGCCATTGCTGCCTTTTTTAGTGATTGTGCTTACGTCTTATTATCAAGAAGAAAAATCCAAAACTGGGATTTGATCTCAAAAAAGACAAGTGACACATGGACAATAGACAAGGGACTTATTTCATCTTCGAAGTTTGATCAAGTCTTTTGTCTCTTGTGGCTTCGAGTCTGCTACAGCACCTCAGCAACTGGTCATACTTCGAATTCCAATGAATTGTAATACTGAACAATTCGAAGATTAATCTAGTCTTTTAGTCAGCCGCGGCTGACGCTCTTTTGTCTTTGAGTCCGCACAAGCGGACGGTCTTTTGTCCACTCTGTTTCTTCCCAGCCGCAGGGTCTGAAGCTACGACTGGGGAAACTTGAAACACACACTTTACATTTTATTTTGGTGCCTTGCGGCAATTTCTTTTTCTCTTCATGACAAGTGACACTTCTTCGCTCTTTGAGCTTCGAAGGACAATTCACCTTCGCTCTTTGAGCTTCGGTGAATGAAAGGGACTTATTTCAACTTCGAGGTTTGATCTAGTCTTTTGTCTTAATATCTTTGAGTCAGCCCAGGCTGACGGTCTTTTGTGGCTTCGAGTCTGCTATCGCACCTCAGCCACCACCTTTCTGTTTCTTCCCAGCAGCAGGGTCTGAAGCTACGACTGGGGAAACTTGAAACACACACTTTACATTTTATTTTGGTGCCTTGCGGCAATTTCTTTTTCTCTTC
>CAIQQH010000097.1 GCA_903873915.1 uncultured Flavobacteriia bacterium
CCATGTATATTTTAGATGAGCCCTCCATTGGCTTGCATCCGAAAGATACCGAAAGGCTTATTTCTGTATTGCATCGATTGAGAGATGAAGGAAATACCGTGATCGTTGTGGAGCACGAAGAAGAAATCATGCGCGCTGCAGATGAAATATTGGACATCGGTCCACTGGCTGGCGCATATGGTGGAGAGGTCGTTTTTCAAGGGAATCATGCCGCGTTGATGGACGCAACAAACAGTTTAACTGCTGAATACCTAACCGGAAAACGCTCCATTCCAATTCCAAAAAAACGCCGAAATTCCAACAATAAACTCACTGTTTCAGGGGCGCGACAATACAACTTAAAAAATGTAACAGTCGATCTTCCTTTGCATAGTTTCGTGTGCATCAGTGGCGTCAGCGGATCTGGGAAATCAACCCTCATTCGCGAAATTGTTTATCCCGCTGTACGGAGATACTTGGGCGAAGGGGACAGTGAAACGGCTGATTTCTCAGGAATATCAGGTGATTTAAAGCAACTGAAAGCGGTGGAATTTATCGATCAAAATCCCATAGGCAAGTCATCGCGATCAAATCCCATCACCTACATCAAAGCTTTTGATGATATCCGTGAGCTATATGCCCGTTTGCCCTTGTCGAAAACAAGAGGATACAAAGCCGGATTCTTTTCCTTCAACGTGGAAGGCGGTCGCTGTGAGATGTGCGAAGGAGAAGGAGAAATAACCGTTGGAATGCAATTTATGGCTGACGTGCATTTGCAATGTGAAACCTGTTTGGGAAAACGCTACAAGCAAGAAACCCTTGAAATCATGTACAATGATTTGACCATATCCGATGTATTGGATCTAGACATTCAGGCGGCTTTTGATTTATTTGCAAAAGGGACAGACAAGTTGGAACAAAAGATAGCGCAAAAGATTAAACCCTTGATTGATGTTGGTTTAGGCTATTTAAAGGTTGGGCAATCTTCCAGTACATTGAGCGGTGGTGAAGCGCAGCGAATTAAATTGGCGTCATTCCTTTCCAAAGGTCCAGGCTCACCCTCTACCCTTTTTATCTTCGATGAACCAACGACAGGATTGCATTTGTACGACATTGAAAAGTTAATTCTTGCCATCAATGCCTTGATTGATGCGGGACATAGTGTCATTGTCATTGAGCACAATGTTGACGTTATTAAGTGCGCCGATTGGGTGATTGATTTGGGACCGGAAGGTGGTCAAAACGGAGGACACATTCTCTTTGCTGGAACGCCGGAAGGACTTGTAAAACAGCAGGGTAATGCGACGGGGATTTTTTTGAAGAGGGTTTTGGAATGAAATGAAGAATTAAAAATGAAGGATTGAAAATTAAAAATGAAGGATTAAAAATTAAGAATTACGAATTATGAATGTTTGGTGAGTTGACACTCAGTAAGAAAAAATTAAAAATCCCCTCGTGGAGGGGCGAGGGGTGGTTTATACATGCTTCCTAAGCTATAACGCAGCTGTCAATACTAGAGAAGTTCACTGAAATTCGCTTTTGATATTCCGCCCCAGCGGCTTTTCCGCAGCGGAGGTGAGCGAACAAAACCTGAACATAATTCAAAATGACCAAAAGTACACTATGTAATTTAGATAAAACACAAAGGTGGTTTTAGTCGGACAACAATGATTACGAAATAAAAATGAAGGATGAAGCATTACCTACTTCGCTCTTCGAGCTTCGAAGGTTGAAGAATTAAAAATGAAGGATGAAGTTCATTTACCCCTCCGCCTCATGCACCACCAACTCCCCTTCGCTCCGCGCAATGACCGCAGACGCTAAGCAGTTCCCGAGAACATTCACGGACGTTCGTGCCATATCCATCAGTGCATCGACAGCCAAAATCACACTGGCTCGTTCTGAATCGAAACCTTTAACGTCCATCGCAGCGATTGTTCCTGCCAAGATAACGAAGGAAGCGCCGCGAACCCCTGCAACACCTTTACTCGTAAGCATGAAGATCAAGCACATGGAAATCTGCTGACCAATACTCAAGTCAATGCCACACATTTGGGCGACAAAAACCGATGCCAACGATAAATACAAGGTTGTTCCATCCAGATTGAAACTGTACCCGGTTGGAATAACAAATGAAACAATCTTTCGAGGAACACCAAATTTCTCCATGTTTTCCATCGCTTTCGGAAGCGCTGCTTCACTGCTCGCCGTTGCAAAGGCCAAGGTCAATGGTTCGGCAATGGCCTGAATAAAGCGCTTGATGGGAATTTTCGCAAGCAAGGCAATCGGCAACAATACTCCACCAACAAATAAAATGAGCGCCACATACAAGGTCCCAACAAGCTTCATGAGGTTGTATAGAATGTCAACCCCAGATTTCGCTACGGTACTTGCCAAAGCGCCAAAAACAGCCAGCGGTGCCACATACATGATGATATCCGTAAACTTAAACATCACCTCAGCCAAGCTTTCGCTGAAATTCAACATCGTCTGCTTGTGCTTCTCGTGCTTCACCATACCCAGGCCAATGGCAAAAATCACAGAGAAAATCACCACTTGAAGAACTTGGTTTTCAGCAATGGATTTGGCAATGTTTTCAGGGAAAATCTCCACAAAGTGATCCTTGTGTTCCTTCTTTTGCTCCATCAACTCAATCGATTTTGCCTTGTCTTGTTCACGTGCTTCAACTTTCACCCCAACTCCCGCTTGAGAAACATTAATGGCCAAAAGCCCAATGAACAAAGCCAATGTGGTGACGATCTCAAAGTAAAGAATGGATTTTAAACCAATTCTACCCACCTGCTTCAGATTGCTATGTCCCGCAATTCCAACAATAAGCGTCGCGAAAATCAAGGGAGCGACAAGTGACTTCACCAAACGAAGAAATATCTTCCCAAATCGTTCAGTTTCTAAGGCAAATGCAGGGAAGTCCATACCCACTTCAATTCCCAAAATCATGGAAGAAAAAATCCACAGGGACAACTTCTTTCGCTTAAAGGAAATCACAAAAAGGAAAGCAATTAGAGCATAACGGACAATTTTGAATCCGATTGGATCCACACCTGGCAGTGCACCTTCAATCAAAAAAACTAATCCGATATTCAAGAAGGTAACGATGTACCAAAACAAGCTGTAAACATTTCGCAGTGCAATCATGCGACCAAGATACACATTTTGCTTTGGTGCTAAATAGAGAAATAGAATTGATGAATTATTTTTTTAATCCCAATATCCCGTTTTAATAAAGTTTTTTCGTAATATTGCCAAGTCATCTAAGGGAATTCATCTTTTCCCGCTTTCTCAAAACAGTTTTTTTTGACACTATACATTATCGTATTTATTTAGCACTTCTTTATGGATAAAAAAGACTTGGAGCGTAAAAAGCTTTCCGATCTTCGTGAAATTGCAAAGAGCAATGGAATTTCTGATGCTGATTCCTTGAAACGACCTGAACTTCTCTCAGCGATATTGGGTGGATCAAGCGCAGTAACGTCATCAACACCGGAAGAATCGTCAGCTACAGAAGGACCTGTAGCAACTTCACCAAGTGATGATGTCCTTGCACAGGAGAAGCCACACAGAAAACGCATTCGACGCGAAGAAACGCCACAACCTTCTTTATTCAGTGAAAAGCGCGTGACAGCTCCTTCTGAACCTGAGGCTGCTGTTGAACAAATCCCATCAGAAGAGCAAATTGAAGTCGTTCCTGAACGTGTGCATGTAGAGGTAAAAAAAGGAGGACGAAACTTACTTGACTTGGCTCAGAAAGATTCAGTTCAAGAACAAACAGAAAAGACTACAGAAACACCCTCGGATGCATCTGCTTCGACAGAAAAAGTGAATGATAACAGTGCTGTAAATGAACAAAATGAGCGTCGTGATCGAAATGAACGCTTGAATAGTAATAACAATAATAGAAATCAACAAGGACAGAATCCTAACCAGAATCCTCGGAATAATCCCAACCAAAATCAAGGGAACAACCAAAACCAAGGAAATAACCAGGGAAACAACCAAAATCAAGGACAACATCGCCAAGCTCAACACCAAAAAACAGAGGATAAATTGGAAGATGGGTATGACTTGGTGGGTATTGTTACTGCCGAGGGTGTGTTGGAAGTCATTCAAGATGGATATGGATTTTTGCGGTCTTCAGATTACAATTACTTGCCCTCACCAGATGATATTTACGTGTCCCAAAACCAAATAAAATTGTTTGGTTTAAAAACAGGCGATACAGTTAAAGGTACAATCCGACCTCCACGCGAAGGCGAAAAATTCTTTCCATTGGTGAAGGTTGAGTCGATCAATGGCCGTGATCCTTCTTATATTCGTGACCGTGTACCATTTCAGTATTTGACTCCACTTTTCCCAGACGAGAAATTCAAACTTACTGGTCACAAGCAGGAAACTCTTTCTACTCGCGTGATGGATTTATTTGCTCCGATTGGTAAAGGTCAGCGCGGAATGATTGTCGCTCAACCAAAGACGGGTAAAACAATGTTATTGAAAGATGTAGCCAATGCCATTGCTGCAAATCACCCAGAGGTATATCTGATTGTGCTACTCATCGATGAACGTCCTGAAGAGGTAACGGACATGGCGCGCAGCGTTCGTGCTGAGGTTATCGCTTCAACTTTTGATGAGCCAGCAGAACGACACGTGAAGGTGGCAAATATGGTATTGGAGAAAGCAAAACGCATGGTGGAATGTGGACATGATGTCTGTATTCTCTTGGATTCAATCACACGCCTTGCACGTGCATACAACACGGTTTCCCCTGCTTCTGGAAAGGTGCTTTCTGGAGGTGTTGATGCCAATGCATTGCACAAACCAAAGCGATTCTTTGGTTCAGCGCGAAAAATTGAAAATGGAGGATCTTTATCCATTCTCGCAACGGCATTGACTGAGACTGGATCAAAAATGGACGAAGTTATCTTTGAGGAATTCAAAGGAACGGGCAACATGGAACTTCAATTGGATCGCCGTATCTCGAACCGTCGCATCTACCCTGCTATCGATATCATTTCTTCAGGGACCCGTCGCGAAGATTTATTGATGAGCAAAGATGTGCTGCAACGCATTTGGTTGATTCGCAAGTTTATTGCCGATATGACACCGGTAGAAGCCATGGAATTCATGAAATCACATATGGAAAATACCATTTCAAACGAGGAATTCTTGGTCTCAATGAATAGCTAAATCAATGAAAATAACGGTTAAAGTTGGAATTGTCAGTGCGCTAAGTTGGATTGCGATGAAGTACATTTTGTTTGTTTTTGGAATATTTCCAGGGCAAATGGCACCAACCGTAATGCTGAACATTTTAGGTCTGTTATCTGCGATATCAATAGGACTTTATCTTCAAAAACGACGCGATACGACGGAGACAAATGCACTTTTCGACATGAAAAATGCAATGAGCTCTGGTCTCCCTTATGTGCTGATTGTAAGTAGTTTTATTTATTTGTTTTACACGCAAATTAATCCCGAATTTATCTCGCATCAAATAGCTGAAGGGGAAGTGACTATAGAAAAGATGGTTCATGATCCCCATCAAATGGCTAAATTCCGAAAAGAAAATCCAGATGCGGAGGTCATGACGGACAAGCAAATTGAAAAACGTTTAAAAACAAACAACAAAAAGGGCGCAGATGCTGGATTTACCGCAACACTTAGTGTATTGGCCCTACTCCTTTTGGCTACTCTGTATAGTTTGTTGGTTACATTGATCTACCGTCAAATCGTTTTTCGACCGAACAAGAGCTAAAGATTTTTTGAGATTTCCTCACCCAATTGATCATAATCTATTCCGTCAAAATTCCCAGAGGACATCATCAATAACACCGAATTGTTCCATTGCTTTGACTGAATAAAATCGAGCACCTCTTTTGTGCTGTTCATCACGTTCACATTTCCCCCAAATCCTTCCAAAACAAGTTCTTTGGAAATAGGTTCCAATTTTTTATGCGCGACCACTTCTGGGCTGTAATAAACAAGAGCTTCGTCAGCCATCTGCATGGAATTTAGATAATGTGGTAAGAATTCTTTTTTAAGAGACGAGAAAGTATGCAACTCCATGCAGGCTATCACTTTGCGGTCTTTGTATTGATCTTTTACGGCCTTTGTTGTTGCCTTCAATTTTGAGGGAGAATGTGCGAAATCTTTAAACATCACAAAGCTTCCGATCTCCATCACTTTTTGAAGCCGTTTTCCCGCACCGGTGAACGATTGAATGGCTGTCAAAAATTCGAGTGCAGAAATACCTATGGCTTCACCAATCCGCATTGCCCCCATTAAATTCTGCAGATTGTGTTCGCCAAAAACCCTTAGTTCATAGATCATTCCTTCATGAAACAAGCGTGTTCCTGTTTCCGTCACTTCGTATGTTGGGACACCGTAAGAAACTGTCCGCATGGTGGACTCGTATTTTTGGCCTAGGCTCTTCACTTCGGCATCATCTTCATTGTAGATCAGCGTACCGTCTTTTTCGATCAAGGAACAAAATATATCGAACTGATCCACATAATTTTCAAATGTTGGAAACACGTTGATATGGTCCCAGGCGATGCCACTAATAATGGCAATATTGGGTTTGTACAGATGGAATTTCGGACGACGATCGATGGGTGAACTCAAATATTCATCCCCTTCAAGAATCATGATTTTTGCAGACTCGGACAGACGCGCCATGCAGTCGTACCCTTCCAACTGAGCACCGACCATGTAATCGACATCCATTTTCAACTCATTCACCACATGCAGCAGCATCGATGTGATGGTTGTTTTTCCATGTGAGCCGCCTATTACCACTCGAATTTTATCCTTACTCTGTTCGTACAAATACTCTGGATAAGAAAAAATAGGAATATTTAATTCGTTAGCCTTCAACAATTCCGGGTTATCTTCCCGTGCATGCATACCTAGAATAATTGCATCAAGATCGGAGGTGATTCTTGCACTATCCCACCCAAGCTGACCTGGTAAAATTCCTTGTTTTTGCAAGCGTGTTTTCGAAGGTTCAAAAATCTCATCATCTGAGCCGGTAACGTGAACTCCTTTGCGGCTAAGGGCAATGGCGAGGTTGTGCATGGCACTTCCGCCGATGGCTATAAAATGTACATTCATGAGTTCGAATTGGTTTTTTTTAAAAGGACAATCGCATCAGCAACTGGAGGTGCAATTAAAAACAAGGTGCCAAAGTCCGTTACCAAATGACAGAGGTGTTCATTTCTTACATTGATGATGGACACTGGAATCATGATGGACAATAATCCGATGTAATAGACCCAGTCCCACCAATGATTGGCGTCAGAATATTTCCGACTAAACATTTGTAAACCAATATAAACCACGGTAAGAATCAACAACCAAATAGGTAAGGTACTCAGCTGACTCATTGTTTTTGCATTCCAAAAGTATAGACAGATGATACAAGCTATAATAAATTTACCGGCAACGGCAGGGAGAAGTAGTGCCTTCATAAATGGTTTTATTGGTGAAAGTACCACAAACGAGGACGTATATTCTACAGATCTATTGAAATTTCCAACAATGGATTATGAATTACGTGGAATCAATAATTCTTCTTCAGGTGGGAACCTTGAGTTTCCTTTTGCCACACATATTCCGTAGTGGGTTGACCATTTTTAGAATACGTTAAATCTGACAATGTTTGAGTGCGCACATAGACATTTCCTAGACCACTGATTACCACCACCCTGCGTGTTACAACAGCGACCATCAAACCATTCTCATCATTTTGTTTGAAGGTTTCTTGAGATACACCTTCGGGATATTCCTTACCTAAGGAATTTGCGACTCTCACTTTCACAGGTTGAGCAGTTTCGATATTGTCGAATTTCTCTTGTGTCGCTTGAGCTTTGTCTTTTTGATTTTGATCGCGACTATTTGACTGTAAATCTGCGGCAACACTAAGCTCATTGATTTTATCCGTATTTTTTCCTTGACGTTCTGTGGAAGCATCTGTATTTTCAGCCATCGACTGATCCAAGATATTTAGGCGTTCATTGGCGTGCTGACGTTGCTGGTCATCATTTTGAATGGAAATATCATTAATGGTTGAACTATTCTGCTCCAAATCTGTCGTTGTATTCAATGATTCAGTTCTTCGCTCAGTCGCATTGTCTTCACTCTCCGTTAAATTCTCTTGAATTTTAGAAATTTCAATTTTGTTTTTGAGGTATTTCTCATTTTCAGATAGGAATTCTTGGAATTGAACATCTTCAGCAGCAGTGAGTGTTGTTTCAATTTTTGTGAGACTTTCTTGGCGATCAAATTCTCGCTGAACATCCGCTTCA
>CAIQQH010000098.1 GCA_903873915.1 uncultured Flavobacteriia bacterium
AATATTCAGATGAAAAATCTCCTCAAAACCAATTATTTCATAAAAAGACTGCAAATCAAGACTTTTAAGATTTAAAAAGTTAGTGAGATAGGATGCGTAAATTCTTGTTGTTTGTCTATTATAATTGCTGTATACCAACCCTTTCAAAGAAAGTGTTTCAATAGAATCGCGCATGAATTGGCCTTTTGATCCAGTTGGAGCAAAATTTAAAAGGCCTTGAATGGCCAATGAATAATAATACTCATCAGGACCAGATCCTGTCCAATGATTTGAGAATACGCTGTTACCATATTTTACATCCCCAAGCAGTTCATCAAAAATTGCGACGCTGGCAGTTAATTTTGCCATCTCTATTCCCTGTTCTATTTGAGTAAAATCGCGTGACTGAATTAACTTTTTAATTTGTTGACAGGATTTTTTGTCTTCTTTCGAAAGTTCCATTTTCTACTATTTAAATGCTTATTAATAATTTTGTGGCCAAGGATTTATCTCGGATCATTTCCTTGATTTGGTTATTTCCGCTTTTACTTAAGTCTAAATATAAACTCATAAGTAAATCATTTGGAATTTCTTCCATCTGTAAAAATTGTATAAGATTCTCCTTGTGACCATTCTCAGCTGAATAGTCTTCTGACATCAACTTTAAATATAAGCGCGTACAAATAGTAGATAATCTATCAAGTCTCTTAACCCCGCTTGAATCTTTTGATAAATCAACAATTTTCTTCTTTATACTTTCAAAATTCTCGGCATTTAAAATGTCGCTTGGATCCAATAATTCACTAAGGTCATCATTGATGAAACTGATAAATGATGAGCAAGTAATATCGTCCAGTGAACTAAGTGCAAGAGCCTCTACAATTGGAAGTTTTGCTTTTAGATCTGGTAAATTTTGTATTTGCGAGAAAAAATGACTTAAACTTCTCGGTGTCGTTCTTTCATCATTTATTAATTCAGGATAGGTTAAAACAAATGCAATTCCTCGTGGATCAACGTTTGCTTTTTCCGCCCATTCTGCCCATATTTTAGCGTCGAACTTTAAAGTTACGTGCAACATTCTGGTAATCATTGCGCCATCCATAGGCGTAACGGAATAATCCCCGCCCTCAGGATTTGCAGTGACAACAATTTGCCATTTCGGAGGGAGTTTCCAAGACGACAATTCAAAGTTTTGCAGTAATTGCATGCAACCACGCAATATACGATCGTCAGCTCGATTTATGTCGTCTAAAAGAAGTATGCCTGGACCCTCTTCTTTTGGAACCCATTCAGGAGGACTATAAACAGTGTATTCATCCCCTGCAACAGTTGGGTCCGGGTCTATTACGTTTGGCATCCCATGTAGATCACCCATTTCCTCAAATTGAGCCGGCGCGATGTAGCTAAACTTCCAGTTTCTTTCCTTTGCAAAATCTTTAACGAGTTGAGTTTTCCCCAACCCGTGTGTTCCCCAAATACAAATTGGGGTTCCACTTTGCCCATTTGCATTCAATTCATTATTTCTATCGAAAATGTGGGATATGATTTCCCTGATCTCTCGACTATTTCCTTTTTTACCGTATTCAATTAATCCGCTTGACATGGTTACTTGTTATTTTTCACAAGTTTATACAATAAAGTCGAATTCTAAGCTCGATTTAAACGTTAACTCTATTAAACTCCTATTACTTTGCAAGAAGAAAATGAAATTAAAGTTGTTGTGACATTTTCTATCGATAATTTGCAGATAGTATGCTCCAATATGATAAGATTGAGCACTTTTTAATTTCGTCTATCCCCCAAGGTTTCGGATCATATCTAAGCCATCCACCGCGGGGGAGACTCAGGTTTTCTATGTAGAGAGGAGTATCGAATTATCGAACCTTCTTTGGACTTGCTTTCCAATGAGATTTCCAACGCCATAATCATCGCACACATCCCCCAAATAGGCACGGCGGCTTTGTCGGTGTCGAGGAAATTGTTCAGGACTCCATGCACAAAATAGGTCGTCAAAGAAAGTATAATCGCCATCAATAGAACACGGATTTCTTTGTCTTCGGAAGGCCATCGGTTGTACAAGGTTATCGCTTTGTAAAAGATGGCAGCTATGATGAGACATATGGAAATGAGCCCGATCAAGCCCATTTCTGCCAAGGGGCCTAAAAATTCACTATGCGCATTGCCTAAATTTCCAAAATTTGTAGAAATAATGGTTAGGTTTTCTGGCTCTTGGAAGCGCGCATATTCAAAGGCATAGGTGCCCGGACCAAAACCAAATATCGGTCGTTCTTCAAACATGGAAATGGCACAGGACCAGCGGTTCAAGCGCTCAAGATTCGAGGCATCGGACGACACATTGGTTGCACTTTGCAAGCGTTCGCCAAACTCCTCGGTGGTGTGCTCTGACTTGTTGCGTTCGAGCTCCATTTGTATGGAATCCCATGAAAAATAAAGGATGATTCCTGCCATAACGGTAACTGCGGCAAGTAGGCTAAATTTAATTTTGAAGCGAATCAGTGCCCATACAACCAAGGCAGCCATAATGCTCAACCATGCTGCACGCGTATAAGAAAAATACAGCCCGAGCAAGGAAATTCCCATAAAAGTCAGCAAGGTGGCTTGAATGAGCGGCGTGTGCTTTTTCGAAAAATAGAGTCCGAAAATGAGCGGAATCACAAGGGCAACGATGGCTCCGTAGATGGTATGGTCCTTAAAAAATGGCCACATCACCCAATGGCTTTCTTTTTCCCCAAAGCGATAGCTCGCATGGACAATAAGCGTGTAGGTGATGGCAATAATCATCCCTATAGAAAACAACCAGAAGAATCGTGTGATATTGATTTTATCTCGAAACACATAGGTGCCCAACAGGAGCATCGGGATTAAAAACCACAATCGTGCGAGAAGAAATTTTAAACTGGCAATCGGATCTGAACTGGTAATCGAAGTGATGAATATCCAAAACAGGTAGAAGGAAATCGCCCAAATGAGCGGGTTTTTCCAAATGGCTTTCGGAACAATTGGTCGCTGAATCTGCATGAGAATCAACAGCAACATGAAGCCAAACAAAAGAGGTTCGGTTGGAATGAAGAGCCCAAAACTCTGCGTGTACTCCTCAATATTGATGGACAACGGTGTGAAAAGTGCTAAGCTAAGAAATGCCCATTCCGTGCGATAGATGGCATAATAAACGGCAATCAGCGCGAAAGGAAAAAGGGTATACCAGATTTTATCCTGCCAAATGAAATAACAGGAAAGGATCGCATAGGCGACGCCAGCCAACAGTAAACCGAGATTACGGCGCGTGAATTCCACCTTATCCCAGTTTCTTCAACTCTTTGATCCGCTCGTTGATCAGCAAGGCAAAGACCATGAAAACGAACGATCCAATGGTTGCCAACAATACGATGATCATACGTTTCGGTTTGTCTTTTTTATCCGCTACCACAGCGCGTTCAACGATGAACTTGTGATTAAAGGCAGTGTTTGCATCGGATTCTGCTTGTTCATAGGACACCATGAACTCTTCCAGTTTCATGATTTTTTCATTTCGAATAAACTCCAATCCATCGAACAGTGATCCATGTTTCAAGTTGATGTCAATGGTTTTCTTGATTTCTGCTTTTTCCTGTGCACTTTTTGAATCCACATAAGCTTGAAAAAGATTCGTGCGCCCCTCTAAAGAAACGACACCTAACTCAGCCAATGAATCCAATTTCTTTAAGACCAACTCCCGGTCATTTTCCATTTGCTCCTTCTTCCGCTTGTTTATTTCATACGCAGGCAAAGTACGCTCGCGGACCATTTCATTTTTCACTGTATCGATGAGGTCTACAATTTTATTGGCCATATCTGCG
>CAIQQH010000099.1 GCA_903873915.1 uncultured Flavobacteriia bacterium
ACGATTGATTTTTTTCGGTGTTGCACCTTTTTCATTGATCTGAAATGCATAGGTACTGTTCCCGGGTTCATGGTTGGGATTCCAGTCAAAGTATATGGATTGCCCGTTCACGCTCCATCGAATGTTTTCAGGGAGGAAACCGACAAACTCATTTCCCTTCATGATATCTTCAAGCTTTAGCCTTGAGGCATTGGGAATGTTTTGTGACAAGGAAAAGAAGGGGAGAAGGGCGATAAAAATAAATCTCATAAACGAAGAAAAATAGATTCATTTCAAAGATAATCAAATGTTAGGGGAACAAGCGCGTTGACTTCATTTATCAAAATCCGAAAGTTTTTTCTGTCATTAAATTAGTTCAAGTAAGTTCATGTAATAAAGAAAAGTCCTAAAAATCTAGCTTATCTTTATCTTTAACAGGATATTAATTGATACAGGCATGCCCAAACCGAACTATGTGCTTTCCGACTATGTTAAAGCAGGAACTTTATAAGTTGTTGAGCATTAAGTTCGGAGGAGTTAATGGGGAAATTAGTTGCCGCGTTCAATAACTTATCGGAAAAACAGGAGTGACTCGAGGAAGCTGAACGGTTAAGAATGTCATAAAGATATTTTAAAGAGAATAGATGAGAAAAAAACAGAACAAAGGATTTTCACTTTTTAGAAGTAAAGTTGACGATCAATCCTATGCACACGATGCTGATTTGAACCGTGATTTGGATCGTTTTTCTGTTAAATTAATTAAGGTGGTGGGCGTTTTTGGAATACTGGCTGGAATAGTGATTCTTGTCGCATTTTGGTATTGGGTGATTAAAATGCTGTATAAGGTAGGGTGAAATCCTGAGTTAGTGAAAGACACCTTAAATACAATCCAAAGATTTTTAGTCTAAGAACAATTCGTTTATTCTTCTTTGCATTCACTTTAAAAATAAAATGAAGTCATTTTTGTTTATGGCATAGGGATGAAGAAAAAACACTGCTTAGGTTTGCCTCAATTTTACCTTCAAAATCAGAGACCACAAAACGTTTTGTTCTCGCATTTTTAGTGGGTATCATATTGCTCATAATCAATCTTGTAGCGGTTTCCTTCCTTATTTCATAAATTGTTTTCGTTTTATCTTCATGGCGAAAAGCAGCAATCTTGGAAAGAAACGATAAAATTCATACATGAATCGACCTCGAAGCGAGGTGAAATAAAGAAAACGTTTGGACTTTAGTTGACGAATGATGCATTTTGCTGTCCGATCGAGCGTAACAGTTTTTATGCCATTGCGCTTCACGAGGGTTTTTAGTTCACCATTGATTGTCATGATTTGCTTCGAGTCTTCATTTTCGGTGAAATCGGGAAGGCATACGCCGATAAAAACACCGCGATCTACCACTTCGTTTTTCATGCTTTCTGCAACGGAAAATATTGCTTTTTTTGTACATGAGTACATGGCAAATCCTGGCAGCCCAACAATTCCCGCAATGGATGAGATGAATAGAATACTTCCTTTGGTGGCTGTTAAATCATCCATCAGCGCCATGGCAGGATAAATACTGCCATGGACATTGGTCCGTGTTGCTAGCTCAATGGTTCGTGAAGAGCTGTCGGCAATAGTGCCTTCTACTGCGATTGCAGCATTGCAAATTAAAACATCAATTCTACCATAGTGTGAAATGATTTGCTTCCGCATTTCCTGACAGAATAGATAATCACTGACATCCCCACTAATTCCAAAAACAGTAAAGCCATGATCAGTAAATTCAGCAACAGTTTTTTCTACCTTGTCTGAACTTCTGCTATTGATGATAATTATCGCTCCTTGTTCTGCTAGTCGACATGCAGTGCGCTTTCCTATGCCTTGGGTTGAGCCCGTAATTAAAATAACTTTTTCTTTGAACATGAGAATTATTCTTATCGAATTATGTTAGTATTTCCGTCTCTAACTATACTTTAATTTTGTTTTCATTTTCATTTTAACGAAAATCAAATTTCCGTGTCCGGCTTGGTTCTGTGTTGAGCAATACATTTGTACAGGAGGAATGACTTTGCCGAAATGTAATTTCTTGTACCTCAGAGGCAGAGAGAAAAAACAACTTTACGTCAACAATACTTTTCTGAAACAAGAATCTGATACCTCTGTGGCTCTGTGGTCAACAATACATGTGTAAACGATGAACAAATCCTTAAGCTGATTATTTCTTTTGCTGAAGAGAATAAAATTGAAATATTCTCTTTTGGAATACAGAACAAACCTTATTTTTCATTAAGCATCAGCGGGGGGAAATGTGCGCAATCTTTTTTATTCTAATTTTTGGAAATAAGCATTGAACTCATCCCCAAGATCGTACTTTTTTGAGATAAGTGTTAAAGATAAAAAACCTACAGTCGCTGCAGAGAGCACGGCAATAGGTGCGCCAACATCTCCCAAACTAGCTAAAGGAATCATATAGAGGCCAAGTGCTCCGCTCACCCCACCTACAATAAACCCTATTGTTCGAAATGCTTTTGAATACACATGAATCCGTGTGATTTCTGTAAAGGCTATTTTTTGTTTCCCAACAATAACTGTGTCGGGAGAAAGAATCTGAAGTCTACCTTTTGCATGTGCTCCTGCGGCATTGAACACCTTTATTCTTTCGCGATCAACGACATAGCGCTTTTCATGAGATTCATCTTTCTTTTCTAGAACAAGTTCATAGCCTTGATGTACTTTTATTATTTGTTGTTTATTGAGATCAACCACTTGTTGTTGTCCGAAAACGGAACTGCAGCTCAGAAACGCGAGTAAAATCAAAGATTTCATATTAAAGTTGTTTAGATTAAATGCCATTGATTGTTCGTTTGCTCTTTTGGACGTTGAATCCTACGTTAACACCCGTCATGCCTCCACCTTTTTGAGAAGAATAAAAGAGATTCACAGGGATATTAAGCGCCCCAGCACGAAATGTTCTTCCAAGGGCGAAAACAAACATTGTATTCAATTTCCAATCACCGCGTGTATCGCCGTATCTTCTGTCGAAGTTGTATTTCGGGTTTAAATCTGAGGGCGTAGGTGCTGTAAAAACGCCGTTCGTGCTATATTGTGGATCGTCGGCGAATTCTCGAGCGGCATAAGCATCCCAATCCGATTGTGAAAAATATTGCTGATTGGAACTGAAGCTATTGTCTGAGTCAAAGAATCCCAAGGATGTTGGCTTCACGCCAAAGCCTGGTCCGAAAGCCAATTCCCAACCACCCTTGCCAAAGCGAAATCCATTCATGATGGTGATGGAAGGTAAAAACTGTCCCTGTTCAAGACCCGATACATTGATTAATCCTTCGACCAAGGCAGAGAAATTTTCGGTGCCCACATATTGTCCTTCAAGCTGAAATCCGATCATGCTCACCCCAGGGAAAATTCCAAGTCCGCCTTGTGATTCTGAACGTGTAGCGAATTCATTCATCGAACCAAATAGATAGGCATAACCAATCCGAGGACCATTGTTTTTGATGCGGCCAATGTTTGTCGAAGTGATGGGCTCATTTTTAAATGCGAGACGTTCGGCAAGTTCTTTCGGCACCTCCACGCCTAGCATTTCCTTGAGAAGCACCTCAGACATACGTTGCAATTCCATTTCTTGATTGTCGAATTCACGCATGGCAGATTTAAACGTCGTGGCACTTTTTACATCAATGAGTTTCAATGTAAGAACGATCTTGTTGCCGAAACCATCAAAACTTCCACATAGTATATAATCTACATTGAGTTTTTTCCCCATCACTGCCAAACAATTTTGACCGTAGCAGCCAGAAGTAAATTGAGGCGAATCCATCAGCACATCCGCCATGTCAAATTCATCCAAAACAATGAAGTTGCCTAGCTTGATCAGTTCGAGCCGCAACATCTTGGCTGCAATTTCTGGTTTCACCTCAATGCTGTTGATGTTTGGGTTGGCCACTGCGATGGTGGGATTGCTTGTTTGTGCAAAGCCGTTCAATGAAACAATGAGTAGCGTTGTTGCAAGAATGTGTTTGATTGTTTTCATAGGTATGTTTTTATCCATGACAAATGTTGGTACAATCTGAGGTACTTCATAACTGATTTCAACAAGGCCTATAAAACGAGTTGCGAAATTCGCAAATGATGTTTTTAAGTTTGCAAAATAGCGCTTATTGAATCTCAATTACAGCAATCCTGCTTCAATCTTCTTTCGCGCATTGTCGATGCTTCGATCGAGTTCATGGAAATAATTGTTTCGCTCTTTTTCGTTGACCACACTGATGATGCTCGAATTGGCGATTTGTTTATCCAATATTTGCTTGGTGTCCTCCACATAGCCCTCGTTTGATGTTTGCAGATAGTTCATCACATTGTGCGTGAGGTAAACACCCTTCAATTCGGACGTAGAAAAGTAGAAGGAGGCGTCTGTATTTACGATTTCATTGTTGTACATCTCGAAGTTGTTGCCAAATGCAGGCGCTTGCGTTCCGTATATGAACTTTTTACCAAGACTTGCTTGTTCGCGAATGTGTGCCGACATCATTTTTAAACGGTCACACAAGAAAAGTGCATATTCGGGATCTTCAAAATGGTGTGCTTGGCAGTAATAGACGATCTGGCGAATAAATCCTTGAAGCAATTGGGGGTCATAAATTTCTTGAGATGGAATCGCGTTGTAGATCTGTAAGATGTCTCTCCCTAGTTCAAATGCCCGTTCACTCGTTTTTTCGTGTTTGAATTTTTCATTTTGATAGGCAGGAATCATCAAATGGGTTTTTGCCCAGAAATAGAGTTTGAAACGAACCAGCTGAGGAAAATTTAGCAACTGAAAAAACGGCGTGTTGTTGACCGAGATGATGAGCTGTGGATCTCCGAGATTTTTTAATTTTTCAAAAGCAATTAATATACCTTCGAGGTAGGTTTCTAGGCTAAAGTCATAGGTGTTCAAGGGGGGATAAGTGAAGGTCACATTTCCCGCTTCCATAGAACACAAGGCATCAAATGAGATGTTGTAATGTAAACAGATCTTTTTTATTTCATTGATCGTCAACGCCGTTTCTCCTCGATATCTGCGGTATACAGCGTCCGAACTCAGACTTAAAACATCAGCGAGTGCGTTGCCGATGGTGTCTTGTCCGACAATTCGCTGTTTCACCAGTTCGAAAAGCGTGCTTTGAATGTCTTGTTGTGGCATAGTTCAATTTGATGAGTTAAAAGTGCAAATTATTCAAAGGCAGAGGGCCGTTTCGCGTGTTTATTTTGAACCAAACTTGTTTCTTAGCGATTAATCACTATCTTTGCCGCCCAATTCACTTATTTATAAACCGAGGTTTCGAACCTCACATTGTAAAATTAATTATGGCAACTCGAATCAGATTGCAAAGACACGGTAAGAAAAGTAAAGCATTTTTCCACATCGTAGCTGCGGACAGCAGATCAAAAAGAGACGGTAAGTTCATCGAGAAAATCGGTACATACAATCCAAACACAAATCCAGCAACAATTGTAATCAACTTCGACGCGGCACTTAAATGGGTGCAGGTAGGAGCTGAAATGTCAGATACTGCGCGTGCAATCATGTCGTACAAAGGGGTTCTTCACAAAAATCACCTCTTGAATGGTGTGAAAAAAGGTGCACTTACAGCAGAACAAGTTGAAGAGAAATTCAACCAGTGGTTGGCAGATAAAGATGCGAACATCACGGGTAAACAAGACAATGTAGCTAAAAATGCAGCGGCTGATAAAGTAGCACGCATGAAAGCTGAATCAGATACGAACGCTGCAAAAGCGAAAGCAATCGAAGAGAAAAATACTCCTGAAGTTGAAGAGGTAGCAGCAGAAGAAGTTGTCGCTGAAGAAGCAGCAGAAGAAGTTGTCGCTGAAGAAGCAGCAGTTGAAGTTGTTACTGAAGAGGCCGCAGTTGAAGTTGTTGCTGAAGAAGCAGCAGTTGAAGTTGTTGCTGAAGAAGCAGCAGTTGAAGTTGTTGCAGAAGAAGCAGCGGTTGAAGTTGTTGCTGAAGAAGCAGCCGTTGAAGTTGTTGCTGAAGAAGCAGCAGTTGAAGTTGTCTCTGAAGATCCAGCAACAGAAGAAACTGCTCAAGAAAGCACAGAAGAAACTCCAGAGGCATAAGCCATTATCCGTATTGAATGGATAAAGCAGATTGCTTTGAACTAGGTTACGTAGCGAAACTTCACGGATTTAAAGGTGAAGTTTCGCTATTTTTAGACGTAACCAATCCGGAAGACTATACATCTTTAGATGCTGTTTTCATTGAAATAAATGGGCAGCTGAATCCTTTTTTTGTTGGGTCCTTTAAGTTGAAAAACAAAGGATTTGCAGCAGTCAAATTTGAGGGAGTGGACAATGAAAACGATGCGCGCATATTACTGCGACAGCGACTTTTTCTCCCCGCCCAAATTTTACCAAAACTTTCAGGCATCCAATTCTACGACCATGAGGTGGTTGGATTTACAGTGGTCGACACCCTTTTCGGTGAGGTGGGTACCATTGAGGATGTCATAGATTTAGCCGTAAACCCGCTTCTTCAGATTAAACATGGCACCAAAGAGGTGCTTGTGCCTTTGGCCGCGAATGTCGTTCAGGCGATTGACCGCAAGAAAAAGATCATGACCATTACGGCACCCGAAGGTCTCATCCAATTGTATTTAGGTTAAGAAGTAACATGTCTGTTTTTCGCTTTCGTCATTTTGAGGTTCGTCAAGAATCTTCAGCGATGAAAGTCGGAACAGATGCCATGGTGCTTGGGGCATTGGTGAATGCCGTTCAATCAAAAACCATCTTAGATATTGGCACTGGAACTGGGGTGCTCGCTCTAATGATGGCTCAAAAATTCCCAGAAGCACGCATCGACGCCATTGAAATTGACCCCTCTGCGGCAGCAGAAGCCCAAATCAATGCTGGAAACTCCCAGTGGAGCGATCGCATTCATGTGCTTGAATCAGACCTTAAGGATTTTCAATCAGGCTATAAATATTCTCTCATCGTTAGCAATCCGCCTTATTTCACAAATGGCTTGTTGAACCCCGATCGGTTGAGGGCGAAGGCGCGGCACGAATCAGCCTTGCCTTTCGAATTGCTATTCGCTCGAGTGAGTGAACTATTGAATGATGATGGGGTTTTCTGGATGATTGCACCGGCTGACGCCCTGAATGAATTATGTGCTGAAGCCGAACGGGTAAACTTATGGCTTAAAAACAGGATTGATATTCTCGGTAAGGAGGGTGGTTTACCAGTTCGGATAGTACTCTCATTCAGTTCCAATCGCACCGAAAATAGTGAACATGATTGCCTGACAATTCGCAATTCAAATGGTGAGTACACGCGTGAATACAAAGCGCTGACTATTGACTTTCACGGTGTGAGGGTGTAAATATCTGTCATGTAGTTCAACGAAACATTTCGCTATTTTTTTTGCGTCATTTTTACTGAAATTAATTGTCATTTTTACCTCGCTATTTCAATGTAAAAGGTAAATTTGTCCGTCCTTCGTGGACAATAGTGATTTTACGTCGATGATGCTAGCGCTTTTTTGTTTGTAATTCATTAATAATTAATTGATTATAATTTAAAGTTATTCAATTATGGAGGCAGCTTCAACTTCTGCGGATTACCTTCCGTTGCTGATCCAAGTGGCTGTAGCCGCCGGATTTGTGTGTCTTGTGTTATTTGCGACACATTTCTTAGGGCCAAATGTGCATTCTAAAAAGAAAGATTCCAACTGGGAATGTGGGATCGAATCGGATGGAGATGCACGCTTCCCTGTGTCGATTCGCTATTTTATGACGGCCATATTGTTTGTGCTTTTTGATGTCGAGGTCATTTTCTTTTATCCCTATGCGGTAAATTTTGAAAAGCTCGAACTGGAAGGTCTTTTGGCTGTTATTCTTTTTGTAGCCTTCTTTCTGGTTGGCTTTTTCTACGTACTTAAAAAAGGCGCATTGGAATGGGAAAAATAGAAGATATGCAAGTAATCAACGGGGAAGGGTATCAACTTACCTCCTTGGAAAAGGTGTTGGCTACGGCTCGTGCCAATTCTGTATGGCCCTTGCCCTTTGCAACATCTTGCTGTGGTATTGAATTCATGGCAACGATGGGAAGTAACTACGACTTGGCACGATTTGGAATGGAACGGATGTCGTTCTCACCTCGTCAAGCAGACTTGTTGATTGTTGCTGGAACAATTTCAAAAAAGTTAGGACCAATCTTAAAGCAAGCCTACGAACAAATGGCGGAGCCGAAATGGGTGCTATCTGTTGGGGCTTGTGCTTCGTCAGGTGGAATTTTCGATACCTACAGCGTTTTGCAAGGTATTGATCGGGTGATTCCTGTGGACGTTTATGTTCCAGGTTGTCCTCCGCGACCCGAACAAATCATTGATGGGATCATGAAAATTCACGAATTGGTGAAACATGAGCCATTGCGACGTCGCTATTCCGACGAGTACAAACATATGTTAACGAGCTACAACATTGAATCAGATGGAGAGTAAATTGACAAATGAAGGCGTAGCAGCTAAAATTCAAGCTCAATTTGGTGCTGCAGTTGTTTCTGTTGACATGCCTTATGATATGCTTACAATGGAAATTGCTGCCGATCGCATGCATGATCTCATTGAGTGGATTCAATCCGATGCCGAATTGAAAATTGGATTTTTGACCTTGCTTGGCGGGGTGCATTACCCGAACGATAAAGGTCGTGAGTTTGCCATGGTGTATCACCTTCACAGCTGGACGAATAACTTTAGAATTCGTTTGAAAGCATTCTTGCCGGCGGAAAATCCAGCCATTGCTACATTGACAGATCTTTATGAAGCTGCCAATTGGATGGAGCGTGAAACCTATGATTTCTTTGGGATTCAGTTCAATGGCCATCCGAATTTAGTACGCATTTTGAACGAAGATTCAATGGATTATTTCCCTATGCGGAAGGAATACCACCTCGAAGATGCGACTCGAGAAGATAAGGACGATCGATATTTTGGACGATAATACAGTAAGATCATGAGTACTTTTAAAGAAGACAGTGCCTACGATATGCCACATGTTGGATTGTCCAATGAAACAATCGATGGCGATATTGCGACATTAAACCTTGGACCAACGCACCCGGCAACGCATGGAATTTTCCAAAACATTCTTCAAGTCGATGGTGAGAAAATTTTAGCCTCGGAGCAAACAGTTGGATACATCCACCGCGCATTTGAGAAATTGGCTGAACGTCGACCATACAATCAAATTACGCCGATTACAGACCGACTAAACTATTGTTCTTCTCCAATCAATAACATTGGCTGGCACATGACGGTTGAAAAGCTCATTGGTGCAGAGATGCCAAAGCGGGTTGAATATATGCGTGTGATTGTGATGGAATTGGCGCGGATCGCTGACCACCTAATTTGCAATTCAGTCATCGGAGTGGATACGGGAGCACTTACGGGTTTTACCTATTTGTTCCAAGAGCGTGAGAAAATTTATGAATTGTACGAGGAAATTTGCGGTGCCCGTTTGACGACGAATGTTGGACGTATCGGCGGTTTTGAACGTGATTTTTCACCCGAATTTCACCGTAAACTAGAGGATTTCTTGAGAACCTTCCCTAAGGTTTTTAATGAATTTGATAGCTTGCTGTCGCGAAATAGAATCTTTATGGACCGAACACGCGGTGCAGGACCAATCTCAGTAGAACGTGCATTGAACTATGGTTTTGTTGGACCTAACTTGCGCGCTGCAGGATTGGACTATGACGTTCGTGTGATGAATCCATATTCTTCGTACCAGGATTTTGACTTTAGCATTCCAGTTGGAGTAGCAGGAGATACCTATGACCGCTTCATGGTGCGCCAAGAAGAAATTCGTCAGAGTTTGAAAATTATTGAGCAGGCATGGAAGAATCTGCCTGAAGGTTCGTACAAAGCAGATATTCCGGAGTTCTACCTTCCACCAAAAGAAGAAGTGTACAACAATATGGAGGCGCTCATTTATCACTTTAAAATCGTGATGGGTGAAACACCAATTCCAGCAGGAGAGGTATACCACTGTGTGGAAGGTGGCAACGGAGAATTGGGATACTATCTCATTAGTGACGGTGGACGTTCACCTTACCGCTTGCAGTTTAGACGACCATGTTTTATTTATTACCAAGCATATCCAGAAATGATTATCGGACAAACCATCAGTGATGCGGTTTTGACCTTGTCAAGTATGAATGTGATTGCTGGAGAATTAGACGCATAATTATGAGTAGTTCACACACTGATCTTAGTAAACGCCATTCAGAAAAGCCTGTTTTCAGTGCAGAGAAAATGGCAGAAGTGCAGGTATTGTTTGCACAATATCCGGAAGGAAAAAGTAAAAGTGCCTTGATTCGAGTTTTGCACATGGCAGAAGAAGAGTTTGGCGGATGGTTGAGCATTGAAACGATGGATTATGTCGCCGAAGTGTTCAATATCCAACCCATTGAAGTCTACGAAGTGGCGACATTCTATACCATGTTCAATCTTGAGCCTACAGGTAAATATGTATTTGAGGTGTGCCGAACGGGACCCTGCATGTTGCTAGGGAGCGATTCAATCATTGATTACATTGGAACAAAATTGGACATCAAGGTAGGCGAAACATCTGCGGATGGTATGTTTACCTTGAAAACATCAGAATGCCTTGGTGCCTGTGGTTATGCCCCAATGCTTCAATGTGGAAAGAAATACCACGAGCACCTAACGAAGGAGCGCGTGGATGAAATAATTACGGCTTACAGGGCCGGTCAGACCCCAAATTAAGAAGGATGGGAAGAAGATTACTGTTAGAACATGACAACGTAGCGGGCATCGAAACATTTGATGTGTACCGCAAGAATGGTGGGTATCGTTCTGTTGAGAAAGCCTTGAAATCGATGTCGCCTGAATTGGTGCTCGAAGAAGTGCAAAAGTCAGGACTGCGCGGACGTGGAGGCGCCGGATTTCCGACAGGGATGAAGTGGTCTTTCCTTGCGAAGCCAGAAGGTGTTCCGAGATATTTGCTGTGTAATGCAGATGAGTCAGAACCGGGAACATTTAAGGACCGCTACCTGATGGAAAAAATCCCTCACTTGTTGATCGAGGGAATGATCGTATCAAGTTTCGCGCTCGGAGCGAACCAATCGTATATATATATCCGCGGTGAATACATGTGGATACTAGATATTCTTGAAAAAGCAATAGCTGAAGCTTACGAAAAAGGGTTTCTTGGAAAGAATATCTTAGGATCTGGCTTTGACCATGACTTAAGCGTTGCTCCAGGTGGTGGCGCATACATTTGTGGTGAGGAAACTGCATTGATCGAATCCCTTGAAGGTAAGCGTGGTAACCCACGAATGAAACCACCATTTCCTGCCGTTAAAGGACTTTATGGATGTCCAACGGTAGTGAACAATGTGGAAAGTATTGCTGCTGTTGTGCCAATCATCAATGATGGAGGTGAAGAATATGCAAAAATCGGATTGGGAAAAAGTACAGGTACGAAATTGATTTCTGCCTGTGGTAACCTAGTTCGTCCTGGAGTCTATGAAATTGAAATGGGAATCACCGTGGAGGAATTCATCTATGGTGACGACTATTGCCGTGGCATTGCAAACGGAAAGAAATTGAAAGCTTGTGTTCCTGGAGGATCATCAGTTCCAATTTTGCCACATTACCTTGTCACAAAAACAGCTGCTGGTGAAGACCGCTTGATGACCTACGAAAGTTTGGCTGATGGAGGTTTTGCTTCGGGATCAATGCTGGGCTCAGGTGGGTTTATCGTATTCGATGAGGACCAGTGTATCGTGCGAAACACGTGGAACTTTGCTCGTTTCTACGCCCATGAGTCTTGCGGTCAATGTTCACCATGCCGAGAAGGTACAGGATGGATGGAAAAAGTACTCAACCGCCTTGAACACGGTCAAGGAAATATGCGTGATATTGACCTATTGGCTGAAATCAACAAGAAAATCGAAGGAAATACTATTTGTCCGCTTGGTGATGCAGCTGCATGGCCAGTAGCCGCAGCCATTCGTCATTTTAGAGATGAATTTGAATGGCATGTTAATGAACGTGAAGAGTCACAGAAAAGAAATTATGGATTGATTCGCGAACCGCAATCGATCGCTTAAGAAATATAAGAACGGATGATCAAAGTAACAATTGATGACGTTGAAGTCGAAGTAGCCGAAGGAACAACAATCCTGAACGCTGCGCGCATGATTGGTGGTGATGTTGTCCCACCTGCAATGTGCTATTACAGCAAACTGCCCGATACAGGGGGCAAGTGTCGAACATGCTTGGTGGAAGTGGCTGCCGGATCTACAAAAGATCCTCGCCCGATGCCGAAACTTGTCGTATCATGCTCCACTCCAGTGCAGGATGGAATGGTCGTAAAGAACAAAACAAGTCAGCGTGTGCATGAAAATCGCGGCGCTGTTGTTGAATTCTTGTTGATCAATCACCCATTGGATTGTCCGGTGTGTGACCAAGCTGGAGAGTGTCATTTGCAAGATTTAGGATTCGAACATGGTGCAGAAAAGACGCGCTATGAGGAAGAACGCAGAACCTTTGACCCCATCGATATCGGAAACAAAATCAAGTTGCACATGAACCGTTGCATCTTGTGCTACCGCTGTGTTGCTGTGGCGAATCAATTGACTGACAAGCGCGTTCATGGTGTACTTCACCGTGGAGAACATGCGGAAATCAGTACATACATTGAAAGTGCTGTTGAAAATGACTTCTCTGGAAACATGATTGATGTGTGTCCAGTAGGTGCCTTGACGGATAAAACGTTCCGTTTCAAAAGCCGTGTTTGGTTCTTGAAACCGATGGAAGCAGAATGTGAATGCACAAAGTGCTCAGGTAAAGTAGTCGTGTGGCAGTTCGGAAATGAAATCTACCGTGTCACTGGAAGAAAAGACCGCTACGGCGAAGTAGAAGATCAAGACGGGAAGCCAGGATGGATTTGCAACGATTGTCGATTTGATAAAAAAGACCTGTCGAAATGGAACATCATTGGACCACGCACCATTGATCGGCATTCCGTTATTTCCCAAGGAAAATATGAGGGTCCGCGAACATCAATTAAAAAAGTGAAGTAATGGATTCAGGACTCATTATCGAAAAACTTATACTTGTCGGAATCATTTTCACGATTTCATTGCTCATCGCGATGTATGCGACCTATTTTGAACGAAAAGTAGCTGCATGGTTTCAGGATCGAATTGGACCAGATCGCGCAGGACCATTTGGTATCCTTCAGCCGTTGGCTGACGGTGTTAAGATGTTCATGAAAGAAGATTTTATCCCAAGCAATTCAGACAAGTGGTTGTTTATCCTCGGACCAGGGATTTCCATGTTTACATCATTGATTACGAGTGCGATCATTCCATGGGGTGAAGACTTGACCATCTTTGGCAGCTCAGTCGCCCTTCAGGTGGCGGATTTTAACATTGGGATTCTATTCATCATGGGAGTGCTTTCCGTTGGAATCTATGGAATCATGATTGGTGGTTGGGCATCGAATAACAAATACTCTCTGTTTGGTGCAATCCGCGCCTCATCGCAAATGATTTCGTACGAATTGGCGATGGGTGTTTCTGTAATCACGATTGTCATGATGACAGGAAGCTTGAGTTTAAGAGACATCGTTCAAGACCAGCACGGCATGAATTGGAATATTTTCTATCAGCCCGTTTGTTTCATCGTATTCTTCGTGTGTGCCTTGGCCGAAACAAACCGCGCTCCTTTTGACTTGCCAGAATGTGAGTCTGAGTTGATTGGTGGTTACCACACAGAATACTCCTCAATGAAACTAGGTTTCTTCTTGTTTGCGGAATATGTTTCCATGTTTATTTCTTCTGCCATCATTGCGATTTTGTTCTTTGGAGGATACAACTTCCCTGGAATGGATTACTTCAGCGGAAATACATTGGCAATCTTGAGTGTAGTCGCTTTCTTCTCGAAAATCTTCTTCTTCATTTTTGTCTTCATGTGGATTCGTTGGACGCTCCCGCGTTTCCGATTCGATCAATTGATGCACTTGGGGTGGAAGAATTTGATTCCAATCGCGTTGATTAACTTGTTGATTACTGGATTGGTAATCGCACTAAATAAAGGATGGTTCTAACGATATCAGATCAGTAAGTATGCAAAGTCTGTCAAATAGAAAAAAAGTTGTTTCCGACAAACCGATGACCTTCGTGGAGAAGCTATATCTCCCTGCAATTGCCGGTGGTATGTGGATTACATTCAAACACTTGTTTCGTAAAAACAATACATTAAAGTACCCAGAAGAACAGCGCGTTTTTGCGCCAGTGTATCGCGGTATGCACGTATTGAAACGCGATGAAGAAGGTCGTGAGAATTGCACCGCTTGTGGGCTGTGTGCTGTCGCATGTCCAGCAGAAGCCATTACCATGGAAGCTGCAGAACGCGTGAAAGGGGAAGAAGGACTTTACCGAGAAGAGAAATATGCCGCTACATACGATATCAACATGTTGCGTTGTATTTTCTGCGGCTTGTGCGAAGAAGCGTGTCCGAAAGAAGCAATTTTCTTGACAGACCGCATTGTTCCTTCAGAGTTTGAACGCGATGAATTCCTTTACGGAAAAGATCAATTGGTGGAACCGATGAACGCCCGCATCGATGTTACAAAACGCCAACACACGGGTCAAAGAGGTAAAAAATGACACTAGAAATGATCGCAATTTTGCTGGGAGGTCTCACGATCGGTTCAGCATTGATGGTGGTGCTAAGTAAGCATCCTGTCCGAAGCGTACTCTACTTGGTAGTGACCTTCTTCCTGATTTCCGCCAATTATATTTTGATGAATGCGCAGTTTCTCGCCATTGTGAACATCATCGTCTATGCCGGAGCAATCATGGTACTCTTCCTATTCGTTCTTATGTTGTTGAATTTGAACAAAGACAGTGAACCTATCACTTCGATTGGAATTAAATTGGCTGGAATTATTGCAGGTGGCGTTCTATTGACTGTGATGCTTGCCGCACTGAAAGATGGACTTGTCATCACGCAACAAGCTGTAGGTTCTGCCAACAACGATGGCTTGGTAGAGAACCTAGGTGAATTGTTGTTTACTAAATATGTACTTCCGTTTGAGATGTCTTCAGTTCTCTTTATTGCCGCAATGGTAGGGGCTGTGATGTTGGCCAAGCGGGAAAAACAAATCATTGATTAATATGGTACTTGCAAGTATTTTTGAATCAGGGGTTTCGATCGATTTTTACATCGTTCTTGCGTCTGTGCTTTTTGCAATCGGTGCAATCGGAGTATTGGTGCGCAGAAATGCCATCGTATTGCTCATGTGTATTGAGTTGATGCTTAATGCAGTGAATCTATTGATGGTCGCATTTTCGACCTATCATGGAAAAGGTGACGGACAAGTATTCGTCTTCTTTATCATGGTGGTGGCCGCAGCCGAAGCTACGGTTGGACTCTCCATCTTGGTAATGGCCTACCGAAACATTCGTTCAACAGATGTTGGAATCTTCAATAAACTTAAAGGCTAAGAAATGGGAGCAGATAAAATTTTACTGACAATCCTGGCCTTGCCGCTCATCGGTGCTTTAATCAACGGTACCCTAGGGAAGAGAATGCCGAAAGCCATCGTTGGAGCTATCGCAACGGGTGTTATGTTTACGGCCTTTGCATTGGCATTGACACTTTTTGGAAGCGTCCAAAAGCAACAATTGGTGCATTTGTTTACAATGTTAGATCTTGAGGATTTCAAAGATGTAAATGACAAATTGATAGATTCCAAACTAAATGTAAGATTTGTTCTCGATTCACTTTCCATTTGGATGACCTTGATTGTTACTGGAGTTGGTTCATTGATTCATTTGTTTTCAATGGGGTACATGAGTCACGATAAAGGCTATTATAAATTCTTTACCTACTTGAATCTCTTCATTTTTGCGATGCTCATCCTTGTGCTCGGAAGCAATTACTTCATGTTGTTCTTCGGATGGGAAGGTGTTGGAATCTGTTCGTACTTGTTGATTGGTTTCCATTACAGTGATGTGCAAAAGGGTATTGCCAACAGTGTTGCCGCGCGCAAGGCCTTTATCATGAACCGTATTGGTGACTTAGGTTTGTTGATTGGTTTGTTCTTGATCTTGTCGCAGTTTGGAACACTTGAGTATTCAGAGTTAGCAGACAAATTGTTGATCGATAAAATTGAACCTACAACGTGGATGATGTTCGGAATTACAGCCTGTCTCTTTATCGGGGCTACAGGAAAATCTGCTCAAATTCCATTGTTTACCTGGTTGCCAGATGCGATGGCTGGACCAACTCCAGTTTCGGCTTTGATTCACGCAGCAACCATGGTTACGGCCGGTATTTTCTTGGTGGTGCGTTCAAACTTCTTTTTTGAAATGGCACCAATGACCCAAGGCATCATGCTTTATGTAGGCTTGGCAACTTCATTGGTTGCGGCGTTCATTGCTTTGAGACAGAATGACATTAAAAAAGTATTGGCCTATTCAACCGTTTCACAGCTTGGACTTTTGTTCGTGGCTTTGGGAATGGGAGCATACACCGCGGCAATGTTCCACGTTACAACGCATGCATTTTTCAAAGCGCTCTTGTTCTTAGGTTCAGGTAGTGTCATTCACGCCATGTCCGATGAACAAGATATCCGAGTGATGGGTGGCTTGAAAAAGTACATTCCAATTACACACATTACCTTTTTAATTGGAACTCTTGCCATTGCTGGTTTTCCACTGTTGTCTGGATTCTATTCTAAAGATGAAATCTTGGCGCATGCGGTCATGCACAACCCAATGATTTATGTAGTTCTAATGCTTTCCGTTGCCATGACTGCGATTTATATGTTCCGTTTGTATTTCTTGGTTTTTCACGGGAATTTTAGAGGTTCTAATGAGCAACAGCATCACCTGCACGAGAGCCCCTTGAACATGACCTTGCCCTTGATGATTCTAGCAGTGCTTTCTGTTTTTGGCGGAATTTTAAATCTTCCAGGCGTGGTGATGAAAGCAGGGACACATTGGATGTCACATTACTTGGAGCACAATACCCGTGGATTGGAATTGATTGAAACGCACCATTTATCTTCCTCACAGGCCATGCTTTTGATGGGTGGGGCTGTGCTTATGACCTTGATTATTTTATTTGGTTCCTTCATTGTCTATGTGAAAAGAGCTAGCTTGGCCAAGTCGGATGAAAAACTTACTGCTTGGGAATTGGCATCAAATAAGAAATTGTATTTCGATGAAATATACAACTTCCTATTTGTGAAACCATTGGAATGGATCTCTGTGAAAATTCATGCCTTTGTTGAGGTTCTGGCATTGAATAAATCAGTGTATGGTTTTGCAGGCTTGATTGGAAAAACTGGTGACATCGTGCGCAAATGGCAAACCGGTGTTGTTTCCAATTATTTATTCTGGATGGTCCTTGGTGTGATCAGTCTTGTCGTTTACTATTTAATTAAATTCTGATACTGTGGAATTATTTGCTTTACCGCTCGTTTTCGCACTCATCGCATTGGTTGCACCGAAAAGCAAGGTGAACTATGTGGGATTGATTGGCGCCGTAGTGTCGATGGTGGTTTCATTCATTCATGTCGCTAATTTTTCACCCGATCAATATGTCTCGCTTTTTGCTCCAGATTTCATGCTTTCTTTTGGCTTGACATTTAAAATGGGCTACGACGGGATAGGCTTGTTCATGGTCGTATTGACGAATGTGATCACAACATTGATTCTTCTGAGTAACCTTAATCGAGAAATCGCACACAACCGTGCCTTCAATGCATTGGTATTGTTGATGCAGTTCGGATTACTAGGTGTATTTACTGCCAGGGATGGAATCATGTTCTACATCTTCTGGGAATTGACTTTGGTGCCGATTTTCTTGATCTCTTACTGGTACGGATCTGCGGATCGCAAGAAACCATTGATGAAGTTTTTTATCTATACGTTTGTTGGGTCATTGGCGATGCTTTTGTCTTTCATGGCTTTGGGAACGTATTCAAGCAGTTTCGCTTATGAGGACCTATTGGCGGTACAGTTAACTGCAAAAACGGCGTTTTGGGTGATGTGCGGATTCTTCCTAGCCTTCGCCATTAAAATTCCTTTGTTCCCTTTCCATACTTGGCAACCAGATACCTATACTGTTTCTCCGATGGCAGGTACCATGTTGCTTTCTGCCTTGATGTTGAAAATGGCCTTGTATGGAATGGTGCGTTGGATGATTCCAATCGCTCCAGAGGCGATGGATACACTCTCTTGTTTGGTGATTACCTTGGGAATGATCGGTGTGGTGTATGCAGCAGTGATTGCCATTAAACAGTCCGACATCAAGCGTCTCTTCGCCTTTGCTTCTATTAGCCACGTTGGATTGATTGCCGCGGGGATCATGTTATTCAACAAAGATGCCTTGGCCGGTGCTTTCATTCAGATTGCAAACCACAGCTTGGTTGCACTCGGTTTATTCCTGGCTGCAGATATTTTGGAACGCAGAATGGGAACGCGCAACATGTATGAAATGGGTGGGGTGGCCAAGTTGGCTCCTAAGTTCGGTTTCTGGTTTGCGGCAGTTGCGTTTGCTTCGGTTTCTGTGCCATTGACGAGTGGATTTATCGGAGAATTCTTGCTCATTAAAGGCCTTTACAATTACAGTTGGATCGTTGGGCTTGTCGCAGGTACAACACTTGTTTTAGGTGCCGTTTATACACTACGAGCCTACCAGATCAGTATGTTTGGTGCGCCAAAGGCGGAAGCGTTTAGCGACCTCACTTGGAACGAAATGCTGACGTTCTTTATCATCATGCTCATCATTTTGGTCCTTGGAATTTATCCTCAAGCGATCATTGACTTTGTCGGACCTAGCCTTGACCTCACAATTGAATCTGTGAAAGGCGCTAAAGTTATTGTACAGTAATATGGATGCATTAATAGTAATTTTTGTTAGTGGAATCGTCGCGATGTTTATGGCGATGACACATAAACCCATTTTGGTGTTGGCGACAGCATTGATTGGATTGTCAGTTGGAATAGGACTTATGGTCAATCAGTGGTACAATCCATACCTTTTGTTCGATTACAATGGCTTGGCATTCGGCAGAGGTGAGGTGATTTATTCAGTGGCTGCAATGACTTTTTCGTTGTTAATCATTGCGGGTGGGTATTCTTATTTTAAAAGAGAGACAGAACACACGGGTGAATACATTTCACTGATTTTATTTTCCTTGACGGGAGCTCTTTGCATGATTGGGTACACTGATTTGTTTATGTTCTTCATTGGCTTGGAAATTCTTTCGATTCCTATGTATGTTTTGGCAGGGTCAAAAAAGAAGAACTTGCAGTCTTCAGAGGCAGGATTGAAGTACTTTTTTACAGGTGCTTTTGCCACAGGGATTTTGTTGTTTGGAACCGCTTGGGTGTATGGCGCTACGGGTACTTTTGATTTAAGAGAGTTGTCGAATATTCTAGCAGAAGGAACTGCAAATGGTCCGCTTTTGTTTGTAGGTATTCTAATGATGATGGCTTCATTCCTCTTTAAAGTAGGTGCTGCTCCATTCCATTTTTGGGCTCCTGACGTCTATTCTGGAAGTCCAAATATCGTTACAGGTTACATGGCGTCAGTGGTAAAAATGGCTGGCTTGTATGCCTTTTTGAAATTGTTTACCTACGTTTTTGCGCCTGTTTCTGATCTGTGGTCAGGGGCTTTGTTTGGAATGATTGTATTGACCATGTTCGTAGGAAACCTTTCTGCCTTGCGTCAAACGAAATTTAAACGTTTGTTGGCGTATTCAAGTATTTCCAATGCTGGATATGCCTTGATGGCACCGATGATCATCAGTGATGCTTCGTTGTTTAACCTTTGGATTTATTTGGTGGGTTATGGTTTCGCAGTGATTGCCTTGATCGTGATTTCATTGATTGTCAATGATGAATCGGATGACATTGAATCCTATAAAGGCATTGGTCGAAAGAATCCATGGATTGGATTTGTATTGGTATTGAGTGTCCTTTCCTTGGCGGGTGTTCCACCATTGGCAGGATTCTTTGGGAAATATATGGTCTTCTCAAGCGCGTTTGCAACGTATCCAATATTGGTCATCCTTGCGGTAATCAACTCAGGTATTGGCGTATTCTACTACCTACGCTTTGTGATGGTTGCTTTGTCTTCTGAAGATGTTGAACAAGCTCCAGTTCTAAAGCCATGTGTGCTTCAGTGGGGTGTGTTGGCGATCTGTGCACTCGGATTACTGCTCAGCGGTTACATTACCTTATAAGAAGGTTATACTTATGCTTCACTACTCTTTCAGTTTATGAAAGAGACTGAAGTTGAGCAACTATTTCTTCTTGAATACTTACACCTTTATCGGCATTGTACCACTGTTGAAGTCCAGTTTTTAGTTCTTCAAACGTGACTTCTTGTGCCTTCAAGGTCTGATGCAATTCTTGGCACCCTTGAGGTCGTGGTCCCCAAACAAATAAATCTTCGCCAAATGAATTGCGTGCCACCAGCATCGGAATTGATTTAGCACCTTTGGTGAGGTACGATTCAATCTCGGAATCATCACTGTCACGAAGTTGAATTTCTAAATGAATCAATGGATTCAATGCAGCCATCTTTGCAATGAACGGCACACTGTGCGCAGCATCACCACACCAAGGCTCTGTAATCAAGATCCAATGCATAGGCACATCGATTGACTGAATAGTCGATATGCATTGTTCTATTAACACACCTTTCATGTCCCATCGGTGCGAGCGGGACTGATTCAACTTGGTGTACTCAACAAAATGGGGGTCATTGTAAGGTGAATGTGTGATTTTTCCCGAAAGGATTTCTTCGTAAAGTTGAGTGTATTCTATATAATTCATTTTGTTGTTATCAGTCTGTTCGTATAAAAGTAAGTAGAAGGTTGTTGATTGGATTCAACAACCCTCTTTTTAATGGATTATTGTGGCAAACAAACGACGCTAACACGTTTGATTTCATGGTTTCCCTCGTGGTCTTTAATCACATCAATTGTCGCTTGAACAATGGATGTATCGACAACATCATTGATCCAAGAATCTGAAACGGCATAGGTGTCACTGTGGATGTCATAGGTTTGTGAATATACTGTCCCGCCAGAGAGAAAATTCAGGATTGTTACAGAATAACCATGCATTTCACCAGTTCCCGTCACAGTCCCTGTTAATTTTAAGGTGTCGCCTAATGCCAGCGTATCGTTTGCTGTTGGACTTGCAATTGAAATGGTAGCATTGACCACTTCCTCTTTTTTACATGCAGTGATGCTGAGAAGTACAGTGGCTGCGAATAGTATTTTTTTCATGTTATTTCTTTTTTGTGTTGATTAATTAAAGCACGGAAAGTTGTGCTTGCACTTTTTGTTGAATGGCGCCAATTCCCAGCGCTTGGTAAATCGGTACTTGAACATTGGCTGTAAAAAGCCAATTCTTGCGCTGTACGGTTGCGCCCATGCGAAGACCTAGAACCGATCCATTGTTTTGACTGTCTGTGTGAATGACATGGTCCAACTGATCGGGGAACATGTATTGAAATTGAAGACCAATGAATGGCTTCCAGCTAAAGGATTCTATTTTTTCAATACGATGAATCTTAAATTTCATGCTTCTTGAAATCACCGAAGAAATAGAAATTACATTCCCATACTGATAGCCATTTTTTGCGGCTGTTCGTAAGACGAAATTTCCTTCATTCATGATGCTCCATTTTTTAAGCTGAAGCGATTCTGTGATCATGAATCCAAGGTCATAAGCACCCGTTCCAGGATATTGATTGGACATGTCATGGGCGAACGTGGCATGTTTCCCCGTTGGAAATTTAAGGGCCAGTCCGCACGAAAGGGCGTGAACCATGTTGCCCAAGGAATCCATTTTAAGTAGGGGCAAATAGTTGAGCGACACATTTAAATCTCCCAAACCATTTATACGCGTTTTTAGCGAATCGCCAGTTTGCCAATTGGACTGGTAGGGAATAAGCATACCCGCATTCCACCTTGGATGAAATTGAACCCTTCCGATCAGCTCCGTGCTTAAAAAGCGCTCTGAACTCACTGATGTTGCGCCCGTAAATAGATTCTCCATGGTGCTTTCGTAGTGACGAAAACCACTTCTGAATCCAATAAAGTGATAGCGTGCAGCGGGCAATAACCCCATGTTTGGGTTTGCATTGACACCACCGCATACATCACACGCCAAGGATCCATACGCAAATGAAATCCCGGCAATGAATGTGCAAATTTGTTTCATTTACCGAATGTTTGATGACGTCCTTATGGACAATACTCTAAATCAAACGGATAAACACGGAGGGTGAAAAATGGACCAAGGGTCCGACTCGTGAATGGAGTAGGTGTAATGAAAGTTTTCAGGAGAAGATCCTTCTTCAAATGCGCTGTAAATTGCTTGTATGGGTTTGACTGCAGTGTTTTGCCATGGATCAATTTTTTGACAATACGGATTTGTTTTTTGAGAGTGCTGATTTTCCTTTTGTTCGATGCGTTTCAATTGTTTGGCCAAGTAACATTTCCCATTGCAATGCAGCATCGGTTTGAGCTTGTTCTCACATTTCTCCTGTGCAATTTGTTTCTGCTCTATCTTGAAATAGATTTCCCACCCGAAAAAGAACAAACTTTTTGCGAGCATCGAAACCGTAAACAAGCAGCACAGTAAAATTCGCATCATCAATACATCGAAGGGTATTTTTTCGGATCGGCTTCGTTCATCATTCCGTAAACCTTCTCGACGATGTCGTCAACACTTGGTTTGGAGAAATAATCGCCATCTGAGCCATACGCCGGACGATGGTCTTTCGCGCTCAAGGTTTGGGGAGCTGAATCCAAGTGGTAATAGGCACCCTGCTCCACCATGATTTTATCGAGCATAAAGCCCGTTGCGCCGCTGCTCACATCTTCGTCGACAATCAACAAGCGGTTTGTCTTAGCTACAGATTCACTGATCAAATGATCAACATCAAACGGCAATAAAGTTTGCACATCGATCAATTCAACACTGATCCCTAGTTCATGAAGTTGTTTGGCAGCTACTTCACAAAGATTGAACGTGGAACCGTAAGAAACCAAAGTTAAGTCACTTCCTTGGCATACAATTTCCGGTACGCCAAGAGGAAATTTAAATTCTCCAAGATTTGTAGGCACGCGTTCCTTTGTTCTGTATCCATTCAATGGCTCAATCACCAATCCGGGTTCATCACCAGCCATAAGGATATTGTAAAACCCTGCAGCTTTGGTCATGTTTCTCGGTACACACACATGCATACCACGGATAGAATTGACAATCATTCCCATGGGAGAACCGCTATGCCATATCCCTTCCAAACGATGCCCACGCGTTGATATAATCAAGGGTGCTTTCTGTCCACCTTTGGTGCGGTAATGCACGGTTGAAAGGTCATCCGACATGACTTGAATGGCGTACAATAAGTAGTCAAGGTATTGGATTTCGGCAATGGGGCGCAAACCACGCATGGCCATACCGATCCCTTGCCCGATGATGGTGCATTCGCGAATTCCTGTGTCACTGACGCGGAGTGTTCCGAATTCCTCCTGAATGCCTTCTAAGGATTGGTTTACTCCACCAATCTTTCCAGCATCTTCACCGAAGATGAGTGCTTCAGGATATTTCTCGAAGATTTTTCGGTAGTTGTCTCTTAAAATAACTCGGCCATCATCCATCGTTTCTGAGCTATCGTATGTTGGTTCAAGCCCTTCTATTTTAAATACTGATTTGTCCGATTCTGAATACAAATGAGAACCGTAACGCTCCGCATTGGTGGAGAGCATTTTTTTAATCCACGTACCCAAGGCATTTTTGGATGACGTTTGTTCATCACGCACAATCCGAAGCACTTTTCGCGTTGAGGTCATCACATCGCGACGGATCGGTTCAAAGGCTTTTTCAAGTGCCGCAACCTCTGCTTTTATCATCGCTGATTGTGGACTTTCTACGGCCACTGCTTTCATTAAACGAATCGCATCTGAAAGGTCTTGCTTGATGTCATCTACAAATGCTGACCAAGCTACATTCTTCTCTGATCGAACTGATTTTTTCGCGTCTTCTCGGATGGCATTTAATTCCTCCTCACTGGCGATGGTGTCACCTTTCGCGTTGAATGATAAAATCCACTCTTGAAATTTAAAGATGCAATCGAAATCATTTTCCCATTGCAAACGCTCCTTTGTTTTGTAGCGCTCATGAGATCCTGACGTGGAATGTCCTTGTGGCTGATTGACTTCTTTCACATGAATCAATACAGGTACATGCTGTTCTCTCGCAATTTTCACAGCTTTCTCGTATGTTTCGCACAGATGGGCGTAATCCCAACCTCGTGTCACGAAGATTTCATAGCCGTTTTTATCCTGGGTGCGTTGCATTCCAGCGAGCGCTTCAGAAATACTTCCTTTCGTTGTTTGAAATTCTCTAGGAACAGAAATGCCATACCCATCGTCCCATACAGACATCACCATTGGAACTTGAAGTACACCAGCTGCGTTTATAGTTTCCCAGAATGGTCCTTCAGAAGTTGATGCATCACCAATTGTTCCGAAAGCCACTTCATTTCCCCCGTTGCTAAATTTCTGAAAGGCCTCAAGGTCTTTGAGTGTAGGGTGTTCTCGGTAAATTTTTGACGCCTGAGCCAAGCCAAGAAGACGAGGCATTTGTCCACCAGTTGGAGAAATATCTGCCGAACTATTCTTTTGAGCCATCAAGTTTTTCCAATTCCCTTGGTCGTCGAGATTTCGGGTGGAGTAGTGTCCTCCCATTTGACGACCCGCACTTTGAGGTTCAGCGCTCACATCAGTATGGGCATACAAGCCAGCGAAATATTGTTGAACGGTAAGTTGATCAATGGCCATCATTAGGGTCTGATCGCGGTAGTATCCAGAGCGGAAATCACCATTCTGAAACTGCTTCGCTAAAGCGATTTGAGCGAGTTCTTTTCCGTCACCGAAAATGCCAAATTTTGCTTTGCCCGTCAACACCTCTTTTCTTCCCAACAAGGAAGCCTCTCTAGAGATACATGCGATACGAAAATCATTGAGAACCTCCGTCTTAAAAGATTCGAAATCTAGTGACCTTGATGTTGCGATTGCAGCTTCTTTTGCCATGGTGAAAAATTGGTTGAACAAAAATAGTAAAAGTCGTGGAATTCGGCGTCAGCCTGCAGGGCTATATTTGAGCATGGAACAAGGAACAAGGATTTCGATCACTCCATCAGCGCAGCGTTCAGAATCGGGGCATAGAACTTAGAGCATGGATTTGCTTATACAAGTAATTTTGGGTCCAATGTCTATCAACGAAGTGGTCTATGTTCTATCAGCGTAGCGGTCCATTGTCTATCAGCGCAGCAATCTTTTGTCACTTAAATTCTTCATTCTTCATTTTTAATTTTTCATTCTGCCTACCTTTGCACCATGAAATTCTTGGAGTCCATAAAACGCTATCTGCCGTACTTCGTTGATGTGTGGCAATACATTGCGATCATTATCATATTCATCCTGGCGGCAATCTTCATTTTGTAAGCATCTTTTTTTTGTAGCTTCGTTGAAAATAAAAGTCTCATGAAGCATTTGCTCTCACTTTCTTTTCTTCTGTTCCTTGGGACAGTATTCAGTCAATTCAATACTGATACCCTTTCTCATGTCGATTATCAAGCACTGCATGGCGCTAATCTTAACGATGTTTGGGGCTATGTAGATGAGTTAGGGAACGAATACGCCATAGTTGGAACCTCGAAGGGAACGTCAATCGTTAACGTCACAGATCCACTTAACCCGGTAGAGGTGTTCTGGATTGCAGGTACCGAATCCATTTGGCGCGATCCATCGGTGAATGGAAATTATGCCTACGTGACTACTGAAGCAGAGGATGGACTTTTAATCATTGATTTAACACCACTTCCAGCATCAACAAATTTACCGACTGCGATTTATACTGGCCCCGTAGGTGCATCTTGGCAATCAGCGCATACCTGCTTCGTGGATGAACTTGGTTATGGCTATATTTTCGGTTCAAATCGCGGCAATGGAGGAGCAATCATTTTGGATTTGTTTACCAATCCTATGGCGCCTACAGAGGTGGGAACATTTGACAATTGGTACGTACATGATGGCTTTGTCCGCAACGATACCATGTACCTTGCGCACATTTCAAATGGGTTTTTTAGTATCGTCAATGCTGCAGATAGAGCAGCTCCAGTGCTGCTGAACACCCAAGTGACACCGAACAATTTTACACATACGATCTGGCCAACGGATAGCGGAAGTTATGCCTTTGCGACAGATGAAGTGTCTGGCGCTTTCATCACGGCTTATGACATTTCTAATCCTTTGGCTATTGTTGAAATCGATCGAACACAGCATTCACCCGGACAAGGGGTTATTCCACACAATGTCTTGGTTCGGGGTGATTATTTAATCACAAGCTACTATTCTGATGGCATTGTTATCCACGATGTAACGTCGCCCGATAACATGGTTCTCGTTGCTCAGTTCGATACCTATCCCGGTCAAACAACTGGATTTAATGGGTGTTGGGGTGTATATCCGTATTTGCCCTCTTCAAATATTTTGGCAGCCGATATAACAGGGGGGCTCTTTATCATTGGGGTGAACTATCAAAAAGCATGTTATTTACGAGGTCTTGTTACAGATGCGTCGAATAGCCAAGCGCTTTCTGGTGTTCATGTGCAGATCCTTTCGAATGATCAATTTGATTTAACATCCACAGCCGGGGGCTATGCAACAGGTATTTTTACTCCGGGAACCTATTCTGTAAACTATTCGAAAGTAGGGTATTATCCGCAATCTATAAATGTCGCTTTGAGTCAAGGACAAACAACAATTCAAGACATTCAGCTGCTGCCTATTCCACCATTTAATTTATCAGTGACCGTGCTGGAAGAAGGTACACTTCAGCCTATACCAAATGCCCAAATCCTGTTTTCGGCACCGCTCATTGATCATACTGGAATAACCAACGGCCTAGGTCAAGAAAATTTGGTGCTTTACTACCAAGAGTATTATGACGTATATATCGGAATTTGGGGACATGTTTCTGCCTGTTCTACCATGCTGATTGATCAAAACACAGGATCCGTTCAGTTTATTCTTCCCGTTGGGTATTTCGATGATTTTAAGATCGACTTAGGTTGGATTGTAAACAGTTCTGCGGTGAGTGGTCGTTGGGAACTCGGAAAACCAAACACGACAAACAGTGGCTCAGCCCCAGCATTGGACGCTGAATTTGATTGCGGTATATCTGCTTATGTTACAGGGAATGATGTTTCTCTCAATCCAGACCACGATGATGTCGATGGAGGATACACAAGCCTTGTTTCTCCAACGATGGATTTAACAGGGTACACCGATCCATATATCAACTTCAACCGATGGTTTTACTGTTACTATGGCGCGCCACCGGACGATACCTTGAAGATTCTCTTGACCAATGGACTCAATGTGGCCGTGGTTGACATGATTGGAGGTGAGGTCAATCAACCATCTTGGCAGAACAGAGGTATTCGTGTGTCTGATTTTCTCCCACTAAGTAATTCGATGCAACTTATCGTTCGCGTTTCCGACTATGATCCTGCTGTCAATATAACTGAAGCCGGTTTTGATCGATTCTTCGTTTCTGAAGGAGATGTGACTGGAATCCAAGAGAACACTCAGAATTTTACACTATATCCCAACCCGTTCCAAGATGCCATTCATATTGAAGGACTCACGGGTGAAACAGACTATGTGCTTTTAAATGCGCTTGGATCAGAAATTCAAAAGGGCTTGCTGACTCAAACAGAATCAAAAATTCTGACGCTTAACTTACAATCTGGATTCTACCTTTTAGTATTGAATGGTGAAGTACACCACGTTATCAAAGAATAGCTGTTAACTTATTGAATGGTCCATTCGCCCTCATCGAATTGAAGCATGTATATTTGTAGGGCTCAACCGCACAAAATCGTGGAAAGAAAAGTAAACATATCCTTAGTCATTCCTCTTTTCAATGAGGAGGAGTCGCTTCCAGAATTGCATGCATGGATTGCGCGTGTGATGAATGCCCATTCCTTCACCTATGAGGTCATTCTGATAGATGACGGAAGCAAAGACGCTTCATGGAAAATTATCGAATCGCTATGTGCGCAAGATGCATCCGTTTATGGGATTAAATTTCAACGCAACTACGGCAAATCTGCCGCATTGCAAGTGGGATTTGAGAAAGCTTCTGGTGAGGTGGTGATCACTATGGATGCCGATTTGCAAGATTCTCCAGATGAAATTCCGGAATTGTACCGCATGATCATGCAGGAAGATTTCGATGTGGTTTCCGGCTGGAAGAAAAAACGCTTTGACCCAATCACCAAAACAATTCCAACCAAACTATACAATTGGGCGGCAAGACGTTTGACAGGGATTTATCTGCACGATTTTAACTGTGGGTTAAAGGCCTATAAATTGGCTGTTGTAAAAAGCATTGAATTGTATGGTGACATGCATCGCTACATTCCACCTTTAGCCAAGTACGCAGGATTTCATAAAATAGGTGAAAAAGTGGTCCAGCACCAAGCGAGAAAATACGGTGTGTCAAAATTTGGATTGAATCGCTTTTTAAATGGTCCTTTGGATTTACTCACGGTAGTCTTCATGGGCAAATTTGGAAAAAAGCCCATGCACTTCTTTGGTGCCATCGGAACCTTGATGTTTATAATTGGTTTTGGCTTCGCTGTCTTTTTGGGAATCGATAAATTGTTTATTGATCAAACGGCACGTCTTATCGCTGACCGAACAGAATTCTATATCGCACTCGCTGCAATGATTATTGGTTCTCAGTTCTTCCTAGCAGGATTTCTTGCAGAGTTGTCAGGGAGGAATTCATCCAC
>CAIQQH010000100.1 GCA_903873915.1 uncultured Flavobacteriia bacterium
TCCACGAGCAAGAAAACCCTCAACCAATTAAGACCTTCACTGATTCCATTCGCTACGAAAATGTTTCATTTAAGTACAAAGATGAATGGGTGCTTCAAGACATCAATATTGAATTGAAAAAAGGGAAATCCTTAGCAATCGTCGGGGAATCAGGCAGCGGAAAATCAACCCTTGCCGATTTGTTGCCGCGATTTTACGATACCACAACGGGACAAATAGCCATTGACTCTGTTCCCATCACAACCTATTCCTTGCACGACCTGCGCGAGCAAATTGGAATCGTTTCACAGGAATCCATTCTGTTCAATGCAACGATCAGCGAAAACATCGCCTTTGGCATGCCCGATGCAAGTCCGGAAGAAATTGAACATGCGGCGCGCGTAGCCAATGCGCACGAGTTCATCGTACGCATGGAAAAAGGCTATGAAACGAACATTGGTGAACGGGGAAACAAACTTTCTGGTGGACAAAAGCAGCGCATCAGTATCGCTAGGGCTGTACTAAAGAATCCGAACATTTTAATTCTCGACGAAGCCACCTCTGCGCTCGATACGGAGTCGGAAAAATTGGTGCAGGACGCTTTAGATCAATTGATGCAAGAACGCACAGTACTGATTATTGCACACCGCCTAAGTACCGTGCGTAAAGCAGATGAAATCATCGTTCTCTCACAAGGAAAAATCACTGAGCGCGGCAATCACGATGCGCTGATGGCATTAAAAGGAACGTATTTCAACCTTTGCTCCTTGCAGGGGATGCGCGACTAAAGAAAAGATTAGAAACGAATGTAATCCGCTGGATTCACGCTCGATTGATTGAGCCACAATTCAAAGTGAATGTGAGGCGTAGTGTGGTTTTTTCCGTAATTCCCAACGATGGCGACTGGATCATTCACCTGCACTTTTTCGCCCTGCTTTTTCAACACAGCTTTCGCATGTGCGTAGCTTGAAACAAATCCATCTGCATGTTCAATTACAATGACATACCCCCCCTTAGTTGAGAATCCGGCATAAACGACAGTTCCAGCCAAACAACTGACAACTGGAGAGTCTTTTTTTGCACCAATCTCAATCCCATCGCGCTTTAACTGATCAAATGCACTGATCACCGCACCTTTCAGTGGTGACGCCAAACTGCGCTGCTGGACTTCGGATCGTCGCTGTTTGCCTGTACGCAAATCATCTTTAACTTTTTCAGCTAGAGCAAGCTCCTCCACGGTAGATTCAGTCGTCAATTCCGACGAGTAATCACGCACTACCTCAGGAACCAAGGTGTCGATGTGGTCCTCGATTTCTTTACCGAGAATGAGCGCTTGAACTGATCGTGCATATTTTTCTTGCGCAGCCACCAATTTATTCAATCGCGTAATTTCCTTGTCTTGTCGTTCTAAGCGTCCGCGTTCTATGCTCACATCGTCAGTTCCGAAGTATCCCGCCAAGGGACTTGACACAATGACAATTGTCATCACGACACCAATCACCAAGGTCACAATCGCCAACAAGGAAACCACCTGCAGACGACTCGCAGTAAAACTCCAGCGCACCTCAAAATTCTTCGGGTCTGAAGCCGAATATTTGACGCGTTCACGCAATGCCATAAATATATTCCTAATTTTTTTCATGTAATTCAACAAAACTGCTCAATTTTGCCATTAGAAGCAAATAATGCATTGACAAGTTCATCAAAAAAATGTACTTTAGAAGTTAAAGATATTTTTATCTGATTTTGACAACTTTTTAAGTACTCAATCGTCTTAAGACTGCGAATTGAAGAAACTCACTCTCATAGCATCCATTTTACTGACGGTTTTTACCGCTGCATCACAGCTGGTGACAACTCCCGGTCAGAGTCCATCAAGCTTGGTGCAAAATGTCTTGCTCGGTCCTGGGGTTGTCGTTTCAAACATCATGTACAATGGCAGTCAAACAGCGATAAGTTATTTCACAGGCACCGGAAGTAACCTTGGAATCGCCGAAGGAATAGTAATGACTACAGGTACTATTCTAAACAATGGGGCGGGACCTCAAGGGCCAAACAATCAAACAAATTCTGGGGTTGACAATAACTTTGGTGGGTACCCACTTTTGTCACAAATCATTGGAGGAACGCAAACGTTCAACTCCGCCATCCTCGAATTTGACTTCATTCCTTATTCCGACACCGTTCGTTTTCGTTATGTCTTTGGTTCGGAAGAATATCCTGAATTTGCTCCGCCAAACAACTCTTCCTACAATGATGTATTCGGATTTTTCATTTCTGGGCCGGGAATTCTTGGAAATCAAAACATTGCCAAACTACAAAATGGCGCTGTCGTTTCGATCAACAATGTGAACGGAATTACCAATTCGGCATTCTTTAACAACAACGGGGACGGAAATACCCAACCACAGAATGTCAATCCATATTTTATCCAATACGACGGATTTACCGATGTGTTGGAAGCGGTATCAAAGGTCCAATGCGGACAAACCTACCATTTGATCATGGCTGTGGCCGATGTCGGAGATGGGATTTTTGACTCTGGTATTTTTCTCGAAGCCAATAGTTTAAGTTCAAACACTCCTGTTGACATTACCTATGCATTGTCTCAGCAAGCATTCAGCGATCCCGATTTGATGGGAGAAGGATGTGTGAGTACTACAGTTACATTAGAACGTGGGGGAATCGCAAATGCGGCGCTGACTGTGCCAATTAACGTGACTGGAACGGCAACGGAAGGCGTTGACTACACAAATATTCCCAATTCTGTAACTTTTGCGCCTGGTCAAACAAGCATTACATTTACATTCGATGCCTTTGCCGATGCCCTTGTCGAAGGCACTGAAACTATAATTCTTAGCTTTCAAATTACGGACCCTTGCGGCAACGTCACACCAATTGTCATTGAACTTGGAATAGCCGATGTGCTGCCTGTTACCGTAACCTTAGAAAGCTCAGATGTCCTTTGTCCAGGAGACAACATAGAACTTATTGCCACAGCCGCGGGAGGTGTTGGCCCCTATGTGTACTCATGGAACACTGGTCCTACCACTCCATCGATATTTGTTTCACCGACAAGCACCCAAACATACACCGTTACGGTGACCGACAACTGCCTTTTACAATCCGCAACGGCTTCAGATGTAGTAAATGTACCTGTTTATCCACCCCTCGTTCTTGTTGAGTCACCTGACATTACAGAAATTTGTCCTTACATCCCAACACAACTTGAAGTCAATGCCACAGGAGGGGCTGGGGGATATACCTACCAATGGAGTGTCTCCGGTGGGGCTGCATTGGGCGCTGTCAGCAGTCAAGTGGTCGACCCTTCGAGCACCACCACATACCAAGTACTTGTCACCGATCAATGTGGAGTCAGCCAAAATGCGAGCATTCTATATACCATTACAAGCCCGCCATTGGTCGTGACCATGACGCCAGCTGTGGATATTTGTCCGGGTGACAGTATTCAAATTGGGGCTACTGTGAGTGGTGGATATGGACAATATTATTACCTGTGGCCACATTCGGGAGAAACGACCAGTTCGGTATGGGTTCATCCAAGCAACACAGCTACTTACGGTGTAATTGTTTCCGATGAATGTCAAACATTTACTGTTCCAGCAAGCACCCAAGTTACCGTTGTTGCACCAGATGCCAACTTCATTCCGTCGAGCAGCACTTTGTTTGATAGTTTGTCGATTTCCTTTCAAAATATAAGTGTTGATGCCGTAAACTACCAATGGTATTTTGGGGATGGAAACTCTTCGACCATGGTCAATCCGAACAACATGTACGATTTGCCGGGCACTTATCTGGTTACGCTCATTGCTACCGATGATAAAGGGTGCACCGACACCATCACCAAACCGATTGAGATTGAAGAGGCTTATTACATCTATGTGCCCAATACCTTTACCCCCGATGGACTTCGCTTCAACAACACCTTTACAGCGAGTGTTGTCGGCATAAAATGGCTTGAGGTGCACATATTCAACCGCTGGGGACAAGAGTTGTTTCACTCCACTGATTTAGACTTCGAATGGGATGGCTTCTACAACGGCAAGATGTGTCAGGATGGGACCTACACTTGGAAAATTAGCTACACGACCAAATCAGGCAGGGACGCTACCATCACGGGGCACATCAACCTCATCCGTTAGAGGCACTTCGTTCGACCGCCATCCACAGGAACATTGATTCCGTTGATGTATGACGCCGCTGGAGAAGCTAAAAATGCAACAGCTGCAGCAATTTCTTCAGGCAAAGCAATTCGTTTCATTGGTGTTTCCTTCCCCATTTCAATCAGCACATCTTCGACAGTATCACCCGATTGATCCGCTTTAATTTGCGCTAAGGTTTGAAGACGTTGCGTGTTTGTTGCTCCGGGCAAGACATTGTTTACCGTGATTCCGAAAGCTCCAAGCTCATTGGCAAGCGTTTTACTCCAACTGGCAACCGCTCCACGAATGGTATTTGACACCCCTAAATTCGGCAGAGGCTGTTTCACCGAAGTAGAAATGATATTGATGATTCTTCCGTAATTGTCTGCGATCATTCCTGGGTAGACCAATTGCGCAAGGATATGATTGCAAATGAGATGCTGATTGAATGCCATGATAAACTCCGATGGATCAGCATCTTTAATTGCGCCACCTTTTGGCCCTCCTGTGTTGTTAATAAGTATGTGGATGTTTGTTCCTCCTTGAATCAACTTTGAAACGGCAGCCTTTAGTTCAATGGGTTGATTAAAATCTGCCACAACAAATTGGTGTTTTTGGCCAGCTGTAGTTGGCAATTCTTCCAATGTTTGTTGAAGTTTATCTTGGTTTCGCGCCAACAAAACGATGTTCGCTCCCATGTGAGCAAGTTCGAGCGCAACCGCTTTTCCTATGCCTTGTGTACTTCCACAAACAAGGGCTGTTTTCTGCGTTAAGGTCAATTTCATAAACGTGATCAAGTTGAATGATTGAGCAAAACTAACTTTTACTATGTTAAAAACTTGATGAATATTATTTTTTTTATAATTCATTATGGCTTAACTTTGGCTTCATATTTATCAGTTTACAAAAATTCATGAAAAGAACGCTTATGTGTTTATCTATTGCCGAAGGCCCAACGGTCTCCTTTCTTTTTGCGACTTACACATAACTCAGTATTTTTTCTTACCTTTCAACAAATAAAAAATCTAAAAAATGCAAAAAATTCTACTCATTACCGCAACACTATTCCTCAGCGGAATCGTTGCTTTCGGTCAATGTGCCAACTCAGGATCGACCTTTGGTTTTGCCACTGCCCCCTCTGTTCCTGGCACAACGCAACAAATTACAACCTGTAACTTCTATGGTGAAGCTGCTACTGTAAGTGGTTTCTTGTCTTCAATGATGTACACATTGAACATCGCCGACGGTGGCTTTGTCACTGTATTTGATGCTACCCTTACAGCCGTTGGTTCAGGTTCAGTTCCATATACATTCATGCCTCCAGCAGATGGAACATATTATCTTCAGTGGAACGGTGTGGGATGTTCAGCTGACTTTACGTGCCACACCACATCCGTTGCTTGTATTGGTTTTGCTGCTGCATGTACAAACCCAGTATTGGCTGGAGCTACAGCTGCAAGTGTAATAACAGCTTGTTCTGGAACACCATTCACAGTGTCATTGACAGGTGCTGCCGCAGGATCTGGATTGACGTACCAATGGCAATCCTCAATGAATGGAACGACTTGGACAGACATCCTTGGTGCAACAGGGTCTACAGCTTCTGTTTCTCAAACAATGATGATGTACTACCGTTGTATAGTGACATGTTCTGCTGGTTCAACAGCCAATTCAACTTCATTGATGGTAGATCTTGGCCAATGTTTGACAATGACAAATGGTTCCGCAACAGCTTGTTCTGGTAACTTCTTCGATAGTGGTGGCCCAGCTGGAAATTACCTTAACGGTGAAAACTACACGTATACAATCACTCCTTCAACTCCAGGATCACTTCTTCAAGTGAACTTTACAGCATTCAACGTAGAAAATTTCTGGGAAGTAATGTCTGTGTATAACGGGAACAGCACTGCAGCTCCGTTGATGGGACAGTTCGATACAAACCCAGGATCAATTACTTCTGGTGCTGCTGACGGGAGCTTAACTTTTGTGTTTACATCTGACGGTTCTGTGACTTACTCAGGATGGGCTGCTACACTTTCATGTGTCCTACCTCCAGCGAATGACTTACCATGCAACGCAATCCTTCTTCCTGTTGATGGAACTGTTGGAACATACAACAATGGTGGTGCGAGTGTTGACGCAAACGAGATCCTCGTTGCTCCGGCAACTACAGGCTTCAACCAAACAGATGGTTGGGGTGAATCAACTTTGAGCTTTACAACATGGTTCAAATTTGTTGCACCAGCATCAGGAAACATTACACTTGATTGTACTGGAAACTCATTCGACGGACAAATTGCAATGTACAGCGCAACAGCATGTGGCGACTACAACACCTACACATTTGTAGCGGGTAACGACGATGCAATGGACTTCACTTCTCCTGCACCTAAATTCACAACATGTGGATTGACCCCTGGAGCAACTTATTACTTGATGTACGATTCTCAAAGCACACTTTCTTCAGGTGAATTCAAGATTGCATTGTCACCATTGACTGTTACTGCTGGTGCATTTACAAATGTATTGGATGTGTGTAGCGGTGAAATGGTAGATCTTTTCACAGGGATTAGCGGAAACGACGCTGGAGGGATTTGGTCTGAAATGACTCCTACAGTAAACCTTTCTGGATCTGACTTCAGTTCTGCAGGACTTGCCTATACGACATTCGATTTCGAATATATTGTTACTGTCGGTTGTGCCGCAGATACATCAATGGCTCAGGTTCACATCTTCGGGCCATCATTGGCTGGTGGAAATGGAACATTGGACGTATGTCGCAATGAAAGCTTTAACCTTCTTGATGGCTTAAATGGAACAGTTGATTTGGGCGGTACTTGGTACAATCCTTCAAATGTGGCGATCGTTGGAAACATGTACACATCAAGCAATATCCCTGGTCAGTACAATTTCGATTACATCGCAAACAACGGGGTGTGTCCGAACGATACAGCAAACGTTTTGGTGAATGTCTTGAACTGTGATGCGAATGGAATCGATGAGAATGTATTGGTTGATATGACGGTTTATCCAAACCCGACAACTGGTAAATTGTTCATCAACAACGAAGCATCTTCTGAAATGTATAGCTACATGGTGACTGACTTGAATGGCCGCACTGTAGTTCGTGAATTGAACGCCGTTGCTGGTGCGAAAGTCACTGAATTGAACCTTGGCGCATTGAATACAGGAATGTACCTTGTACGTGTGTACAACACTGCAGGTGAGCGAACGTTTAGAATTATCATGAACTAATTCAGTTCAAAAAATACCAAAAGGGCTCAGCGAAAGTTGAGCCCTTTTTTTGTGTTCTAAATTCTCGCACAATTTCCTATCTTCGTAAAAAACGAACGCCATGTTAGCTCCTTTCAACCTCCAGAAATGGATCGATGAGAACCGTGATCTCCTCAAGCCACCCGTATCGAACAAAAACCTATATGTAGAAGCTGGAGATTTTATTGTCATGATTGTTGGTGGCCCGAATGCACGAAAGGATTTCCATTACAACGAAAGTGAGGAGCTGTTCTACCAGATTGAAGGAGATATCACTGTGCGTGTGCAAGAAGATGGAAAAGCCAAAGACATCGTCATCCACGAAGGCGATATATTTCTCTTGCCGGGCAATACCCCCCACTCCCCGATGCGTGGACCAAACACGGTTGGATTGGTGATCGAAAGAGTGCGCAAAGGAACAGATCTTGTCGATGGATTGATGTGGTTCTGTGAGAAATGCAACAACAAACTAAAAGAGTACCGCTTCCCACTGAGCAACATTGAAAATGACTTTATCCCGAGATTCAAGGAATTCTATAATTCTGAAGACATGAGAACCTGCAGCAAGTGCGGTCACATCATGGAAACAGATCCTAAATTCGTGTAAGCTAACGTAGTAAGTTCACATGCCCCGTCAGTTGGAATTCTTCATCTGATTCATTCCAATAGCTCAGCTTCCAGGTATAGGTCCCATCCTGACAAGGAACACCATTGTACGATCCATCCCAATAGTCGTTGACATCATCCATGGTGAAGATCAATTCACCCCAGCGGTCGAAAATCATAAGTTCTAAGGATGAAATGTTCGACGCGACAACGTGAAATGCCTGGTTGAACTCATTGCCGTCAGGTGTAAAGGTGTTCGGCACAAAAATCATGGGGTCAAAATGGATCGTTACATTGTCTTGCGCTGAACAACCATTGGCATCCGTGTACGACACCGTATAGGTCGTGGTTTGACTTGGCGTGGCTATCGGTGAAATACAGACCACACAACTCAGGTTTTCAGCAGGTGACCAAATATAGTAACCACTTGTTGTGCTTGTTGCCGACAATTGCACCGCATCACCGTACATGGCAAACACATCTGGACATGTTTGAATAAATGGCGCAGGAAACAAATCCACGAAAACACTGTCTGAATCTGTGCATCCCGTCGCATCCGTTCCAATAACCGTGTAAACTGTCGGACTTGTCGGCGTTGCAAGCGTTTGGGAGGTAAACGGGCTACTCAAAGTAACCGAAGGTGTCCAGACATAGGAAACACCTCCTGCTGCCCAAATTGGCGCTGATTCACCTGGACAAACAATCGTATCATTGCCTGCTGTAATCGTCGCTGAAATCACATCTACGAAGACACTGTCAGGTACCACACCACAGGCATTGATAAAATCACAATAATAGGTAAAATCGCTAGCTGGAGAAACAGTCACCAAGGGTCCTGTCTGTGGGGTAATCGCAACTGCTGGACTCCAAATGTAGGTTTCAGCACCCGAAACATTGATGACCACAGAACCACCAAAACACATAGGTACCACATTAGGAATGACAGGAACAGGTGGATCGAAATACACCGAGACAGTCACGGAATCCATGTACACGCAGCTATTGAGCGAGGTAGTTTGAACCATGTACTCCGTTGTGATCGTTGGCGAAGCAATGGGGGTTGAAGAAGTGACAGAAGACAATCCTACACTTGGTGACCATAAAAATGTTCCATTGCCCACAACAGAGAGATTTGCACTTCCGCCAATACAGATGGAGGTGTCCGCACAAACCAAGGGATCATCCTGATATACTGGCAAGGTAAGTTGAAGGGTATCCGTTCCGCAGCTGTCATATACCACCACGGTAAACACAGTGGTTTCATAGATCGTTGCCACAGGTGTTGGACTCGTCGGATCATTCAACAAACCAGTAGGTGTCCAAGAATACTGTGTACCCCCAAAGGCCTCAATCATCGTGGGAACTCCTGGACAAATTGGTCCAGAAGGCTGAGTTATCCCACCTTGAAAATCTCCAATATTTACAATGAATTCAACTGAATCTGGTGAATAGCAGCCATTCGAATCGGCCACGACAAGCGTCACAGTGTATTCTCCGGGTCCATTGTACAGGTGAATCGGATTGACTTCAGTAGACGTCGTATTGTCACCAAAATCCCAGAAAAATGAATTTCCATTGGCGCTGTTGTTGGAGAACACCACAGGATCAGGCAAACAGATGAGTGGGTCTGGATCGGTCACCACAGCCGTGATCGTATTCAACTCAAACTTATACGCTGCCAAGTTACAATTCGAACTGTTGTTTGTTGGCGACCAAACCCCCGGTGTTGAGGTAAAACCATAATCGTTCCCGCCACAGGCACCACATACCGCATGGTAGATTCTCCCCGACTTATCAAAGCGACTAGTTCCTCCATCCACGTGATTCGACGAACTGGACAATCCTCCCATGTAGGTCGCATATTTCAAAAGGGAAGCATCCTGCTCCAAAACAGCAATGTAGAAATTGCTCCCATTGGTCATCGTTTGAAAGGCATCTGCGGTAACCTGAAATCCATTGGTCGTACTATTGAGCGCGGAAGCATAATGATTCACTGTTCCTCCCCATCCCGAAAAATAAATTTCATAACAATCGGAAACCAAGAAAGCTGTTGGAGAAATTTCCACATTTCCAGTTCCAGCACCGACCATTGTTGTCCATAAAATGGTATTCAATGTGGGATCGTATTTACGGATAAACTGTCCAGAATTGGGCATCCCGTATAACCCCGGGGTCATTGGCCAAGGCGACTGGGATTGACCAAAAACGTAGGCATTGTTGTCCAAGTCAAGCTGAACAAAATACGTTTGATCGTATTCATTCAAACCCATAAATGTTCCAGAAATCACCGCACCATTCGCAGGATTGAAACGCGCCACATAGCCATCTGCTAAGCCCCCATTGTACGTAAGGTCATTCCCAACTGTCATGGGTAACAGCGCTGAGTTAGTTCCGCCCGCCACATAAATTTCTCCATTTGGTGCAACTTGTATGGAATAACCCGTTTCATTGCCGCTCCCACCAAAAAACGTACTCCATGTCATGGTATTGAGTGAGGTTGGCATCTTGAAAATAACCGCATCCTGCGCACCGCTTAATGCAGTCTGAGTGCCTTGCACCACGGGAAAATTCGACGATTGGGTGGTGGATGCAATATATACATTGTTATTTGCGTCTAAAATGATTTCACCCCGAAACTGATCGCCATAATTGTAATGCAAATTCAAGGTATTCAATCCATCGGTACCTGATCCTCCGACATAGGTAGATGCCAGAAGTCCAGTGCCTGTAGGATTGAAGCGTGCGATGTAAATGTCTGAACCCGTAAAATTGAGGGAGTTTTCATATTCTGTTGGCCCACCACTGAAGCTGTTATCGAAAGGGCTTGGACCCATCGGAAAATTGCTCGATGACGTTACTCCGAACACAAACAATTCCCCATTCGGTGCGCAAACAATACTGTGTGGCGTTTCATTTCCTTGACCGCCTAGATAGGTTGAGTAGAGCAAGGATGTCCCCGTCGAATTGAACTTGGTCAATCCAACATCAATCTGATAACCCGACTCATTTCCAACACTATAACTCGCATCAAATGCACCTGTTGTTGTTGGATAACCTGCACCGAAAACAATTCCACCGGCAAAAAGATTTCCCAAAGGATCTGGCGCAGCCGTGAATCCCCAATTGTCCGCCAAGGAGCCGGTAAACGAGGAGAATACCAAATAGGGGTCAATAATCAAAGTCGCCGTTTCGTCATAAGATTCAGGCAGTGCATAGCGCACCACATTGCCGTCCAAAACGAATTTAATTTTGACATTCTTACGCTTTCCATCTTTCTCCGTCCAAGCGATCGGTTTCGATTCTGAAATGTGTCCAAAACGGTGTTGAATGAGCAACTCTCCATCTTCCGAAAGTTCAACACGGTCAGCTCCGTCGATTTGAAAGGCAATGTTCGACACATTCGCACCTGGAGAAACGCGGTAAGAATATTTCAATTTTTGATCATGGCCATCAACAATCAAGTCAATACCAGCATACAAGGCCTTGTATTCGACGATACCGACACTGTAAATTTCAGATTTCCAGTTAGATTGGTTATTCCCTAAGAAGTAATTTCGGTAAAAGGATGAAGAATCTGACTCCTCCATTTTCCCTGAAAAACTGGAATTTAAAAAGCGCGACCGAATCACTTGAACAGGAAAACTTTCTGATGAGGCGGTTTCTTCTTGAGAATGATTGTCGTGTGCGTGTTCTAGTTGTCGAAACAAATGATAGGTGAAGCCATTGTTTTCTAACAACATTTCTCCCTGCTGAAGTTCTACTTTGTACCTCACTCGACCGTCCCATTGCCCACGATTGGGGTGCATCCACACCCCCTGCGCAAGAGCAGAAAGACAGACGAAAAAGGACAATACGACAGTTAAAATCTTTGGCATGAACAATCGAAGTTAATACAATTCACACGTTCTTTCAAAACCTCTTCTGCCTTTAACATTTTAAGCCTTAGAGCGTGTCATGCATTAAACACAAAAAGTATCCATTAGGTTGCCTAAATTGTTCATTAATTGTGAAATAATTTTTCAGTTAAACGGTTAAATTAACTTTAACTTTACGCTCATTTTTACACTATTGTACCCATGAGCGATGCCATACAACACGAGTGCGGAATAGCCTTACTTCGTTTGAAGAAGCCCCTCCAACATTACCTCGACACCTATGGTACGCCGTTTTATGGGATCAACAAGCTGCACCTCTTGATGGAAAAACAGCACAATCGTGGACAAGATGGTGCTGGAATTGCGAACATCAAATTGGACATGGCACCGGGTGAACGCTACATTTCACGTTACCGTTCCATCGACAGCAAACCCATTCAAGACATCTTCGATTATGTGAATGCTCGTTTTCGGGAAATTGGCGAGGAAAATCCTGACCATTTAAAAGATGTAAATTACCTGAAAAAACACGCTGGATTTACTGGAGAACTGTTCTTGGGTCACCTACGCTATGGCACCTTCGGAAGAAATTCCATCGAAAGTTGTCACCCTTTTCTCCGTCAAAACAACTGGATCACACGCAACCTCGTGGTAGCGGGGAACTTTAACCTCACCAACGTAGATGAGCTTTTCAGCGTCTTGATCGAAATTGGTCAGCATCCAAAAGAAAAGTCTGATACCGTTACGGTTTTGGAGAAAATTGGCCACTTCCTCGATGTGGAAAATGAAGAGCTTTACGCAAAATTGAAGCATGCAGGCATCACGAATCAAGAGGTATACAACTTGATTGCTGAACACATCGACATCGAAAAAATACTCAAAAAGGCATCGGAAGACTGGGACGGTGGCTATGCCATGGCAGGATTGTTTGGTCACGGCGATGCCTTTGTTTTACGCGATCCATCAGGCATTCGACCTGCCTATTGGTACGAAGATGATGAAATCTGTGTGGTGACCTCTGAACGTCCCGTGATTCAAACCGCCTTCAACATCAAAGATGAGGATGTGCAAGAACTCGCTCCCGGACACGCACTGATCATCCGAAAAAATGGAGCGGTTTCTCAAGTAGAAATCAATGAACCATTGGAACCGAAAAAATGTTCCTTCGAACGCATCTATTTCTCCCGAGGAAATGACCGTGAAATCTATGAAGAACGCAAATTACTCGGTAAAAATATCGTTCCTCAGGTAATGGAAGCAATTGATGGCGATTTGGGCAATTCCGTTTTTTCATTCATCCCAAATACGGCTGAAGTTTCTTTCTACGGAATGATCAAAGGCTTGGAAGATCAACTCAACGACCGAAAATTTAAAGCCATACTTGCTGAAGGAAATACGATGACGGAAGAACGTCTGAGGGAAATCCTTTTCCAGCGTGCGCGCATCGAAAAGATCGCCATCAAGGATGCAAAACTTCGAACCTTCATTACCCAAGACGACTCTCGCGATGATCTCGTGGCACACGTGTACGATATCACCTACGGCAGTGTCAAACGCGGCAAAGACACCCTTGTGGTTATCGATGACTCGATTGTTCGTGGAACAACCTTGAAACAAAGCATATTAAAAATTCTGGATCGTTTGAACCCAAAGAAGATCGTTGTCGTTTCCTCAGCGCCTCAAATCCGCTACCCGGATTGTTACGGCATTGACATGGCGAAAATGGGAGACTTCATTGCTTTTGAAGCTGCGATTCAACTGTTAAAAGACCGTGGAATGGAAGACCGCATTGAGCAGGTGTACCAACGTTGCTTGTCCCAAATCGATTTGCCAAAGGAGCACATCGTGAATCATGTGAAAGACATTTATTCACCATTTACTGATCAAGAAGTTTCGGACAAGATTGCTGTATTACTGACTCCACCAAAGCTTAACGCTGAGGTAAAAATTATTTATCAGACCGTCGAAAACCTTCACCTTTCGTGCCCACAAAATCTAGGCGATTGGTACTTCACCGGTAATTACCCCACTCCTGGCGGGAATAAAGTGGTAAACAAAGCCTTTATCAACTGGGTTGAAGGAAAGAACGAACGCGCTTATTAAAAATCTTCAGGAACATGAAACGCCAAAACGCCATCCTCTTTTACATCCTTGGGATCTATGCGTTGGTGCAGTTTGCCTGGTGGGCTTACCACTTGATTGAACTGACAGAAGAGCTCAAACAAGAACCTTCAGAAATTTCGAAGCGCATCACCATGATCATGGGTGAAGGGCTTGTGTTTTTCGCCATTCTCGTTGCAGGAATTTGGAAAATTCGTAGCTCCATCAAAAAGGAATTGAAACTTTCGCAGCAACAAAACAACTTCATGCTTTCGGTGACACACGAACTGAAAACTCCCCTCGCCTCAAACAAATTGTACTTGCAAACTATTCTCAAACGAGAGCTTGACAAAGAGTTGCGCCAGGATTTGCTCCAAAAGGCAATTGCTGAAAACGAACGACTGGAAGCATTAATTGACAACATTTTAAATGCTGCACGACTAGAAAATCAAACCTTTCAATCAGAGCGAACTGATATTGATCTTTCCATCTTGGTGCAGCGCATCATTGAACGACTCGATGGAAAACCCCAAGATAAGCCATCACGAATCAAAGCGACTATAGCCAGTGATATTCGTGTGCTTGGAGATAAACTCATGCTCGATGCCGCCATCAGCAATTTAATTGACAATGCATTGAAATATACCCAAGAAGAAATTGCCATTGATCTTAAGTGCGAACAGGGAAAAACCATAATCCGCGTTGCCGACCAGGGCGCTGGCGTACCCTCAGGTTTGGAACAGGAAATCTTCGAGAAATTTAGACGCGGAGGAAACGAGGAAACACGCACCACCAAAGGAAGTGGTTTGGGATTGTTTATCGCCTCCGAATTCGTTAAATTGCACGGTGGCACACTCACGTATTCCCCAAATGTGCCAAAGGGAGCAATTTTTCAGATAACTTTATAGAATGACACGACGCCTCGGACTTATTATACTTGACGGTTGGGGCTTGGGGGACCATTCTCATTCAGATGCCGTTTACAATGCCCACACACCGTTCATGGATCAACTCATGTCCAATCGGCCTCATGCCACCCTATTGACGAGTGGAGAACATGTTGGCTTGCCAGATGGACAAATGGGGAACTCTGAGGTTGGTCACCTAAATATTGGCGCTGGACGAATTGTTTACCAAGAACTTACCCGAATCAACAAAGCGATTCGAGACGGTGATTTTTTCCAAAATCCAAAACTGCTCAAAGCATTTCAGCACGCCAAAGAGCAAAAGGTAAAATTGCACCTCATCGGTTTGGTGTCAAAAGGAGGAGTCCACAGCAATCAGGAACACATCTATGCCCTTTGTAAACTTGCCAAGCAACACGACTTGCAAGATGTATTCATCCATGCTTTCACCGATGGACGAGACTGCGACCCAAAAAGTGGAAAGGCATTCATCGAGGAATTGGAGCACGAACTCGCGCAAAGTACAGGAAGAATTGCCTCAGTGATAGGTCGCTATTATGCCATGGACCGCGACAACCGTTGGGAACGCATTAAAAAGGCCTACGACGTAATGGTAAACGGAGAAGGACAAGGTTTCAATTCTGCTGCAGAAGCGATCGCCGCATCGTATGAAAATGGTGTGACGGATGAATTCATTGAACCCGCAGTCATTACCGAAGGTGGTCAAGCCATCGCCAAAATCGAAAGTGGAGATGTTGTCATCAATTTCAACTTCCGCACAGATCGACCGAGAGAAATAAGCATTGCACTCACCCAACGTGATTTCCACGAATACAACATGCAAGCACTTGATTTGGCATATTATACCATGACGCGCTATGATGCGGAATTCAAAAACGTGCATGTCATTTATGAGAAAGACAACCTAAAAAACACTTTGGGCGAAGTGTTATCTATTCTCGACAAATCGCAAGTGCGCATTGCTGAAACGGAGAAATATCCGCACGTGACCTTCTTTTTTAGTGGAGGTCGAGAAGCCGAATTTCCCATGGAAGACCGTATTCTCGTCAATTCGCCGAAAGTAGCCACCTACGACTTACAGCCTGAAATGAGTGCGCCTGAAGTGCGGGACCAGATTGTCAATTGCATAAAAACAAAACGACCAGATTTCTTCTGTTTAAACTTTGCTAATCCAGACATGGTTGGTCATACAGGCGTTTACAAGGCCATCATTAAAGCCATTGAAACGGTTGACTCATGTTTGCAAAACATCGTTGAAACTGGTTTAGAACATGGGTATGAATTGCTCATCATCGCCGACCATGGAAATGCAGACTTCGCAGTAAATGCAGATGGCTCACCAAATACAGCGCATTCGTTGAATCCCGTTCCTATCATCCTGGTGAGTAAAGAACGCGACCTTGTTTTGTCAGATGGAATACTGGCGGATGTGGCACCAACCATCCTGCGTAGAATGGGTATTGCAGCACCCATCGAAATGACGGGTGTTTCACTCGTATAAAATCTCTTCCTTCGATTTTATTTTTTTCAATCATTTTAAGTATCTTTCGACCTGCTTAAACAATCTGAAATTGAACCCAGAAAACTACAATTCTTGCTTCAAAATTTTGATAAAGAACTAAATACTACCTTATGAATCGAATACTCATTCTATTCCTTGCACTCAATTGTTTGTGCTTTTTTCCACTTTTTGCTCAAGAAAACACAGCGCCCTTGTGGTCCGCAGAGTACGGCAAAAGCAAATCATTTATCGAGAATCTCGGACAATTTGACGAACACGAAAATGCAGCAACAGGAAAAATACGGTATGCTGTAGATTTTGGTTCCACCCGCATTTTCTTTGGTGACAAAGGGGTTTCATATTCCTTCCTCGAAGCGACAAAAATCCCTAAAGATCAGCGCGATGCGTTGCGAAAAAAAATCGCAACCAACGTTGGTGAATACAAGAAAAATGAAAAACTTGTCGGTAAATTTTTGTTCAAAACAGATGTTGTGAATATGACCTGGAAGGGTTCGGCGGGAAATACCGAATTGATCGGGGAAAACCAAACCATTGATTACCATAATTATTCTTACACCAATGAAAACGGAGCAATGACTGCCGCTTCAGGTGCAAAGGGTTTCAAAAAAATACGCTACAAAAACATCTACCCAAACATTGACATCGAATACACCGTTCACCCACAAATAGGGATTAAATACGCGATAATTCTTCACCCAGGAGCAGATGCCAATAAGGTACAAATGCTTTTCGATCGCGATCTATCCATTCTAGATGGAAAGCTAAATATACCCACCTTTTTTGGCGCCATCACCGACCATGCTCCAGTGACATTCTACGGTGACAACCACGACAATATCATCCGTTCATCGTTTACTCAAGCACACCGAAGTATTGGTTTTTCGGTGGATGCCTACGACCACAGCAAAACGCTAATCATCGACCCCTGGACACAAACACCTGCCTTCAACACCAACTGGGATATCGTCTGGGAATGTGAGCGCGATGCTGCTGGAAACGTCTATATTCTCGGTGGAATTATGCCGATGCAAATCTTGAAATACAACGCCACGGGAACTTTACAATGGACCTACAACACACCTTATGATACGTCCAATGTTTGGTTAGGAACTTTTGCCGTTGACAATGCCGGAAATTCTTATGTCACTGCAGGATCAGTTGCTCAAATTCAAAAGGTGAGTCCCGCGGGTGCCTTGTTGAACAACAATGCAAGTCCAGGTGGGATTCTCTCAAGTGCCGAATTTTGGACCATCGCCTTCAACTGTGATCAAACAGGCTTGATTATCGGTGGAACAGGAGGAGGACTTTTACAGTTGGATGCTGTCATTTACAACGTCAATACAAGTACGCTAAACATTTCGAATCAGCAATTCATCTCCAATGGTCCCATGTTTTCCTTCCCGCCAAACTTGGAAGAGGTACGGTCGATAACCTCGGCACCAAATGGAAAATACTACTTCCTCACCCACGATACCATTGGATACATCAATGACAACTTCACCCTTTGTCCAGATGGAAGCACAAGTTTTTTCAAGAACAACCATGGCATGGGCTTCGGCTACAAATGTGAGGATTTCCGCTACGACAATGCAGGAATCATGGCCATTCGCGCGGATGCCAATGCAGTGTATGTTCACCGTGGAAACCAACTTCAAAAACGATCACTTACAACGGGTGCTATTTTAGCAACTGTTGCCATACCCGGCGGAGCTTTCAATAGTGTTTTCTTAGGTGGAAATCAAGTCACCAACAGTGGAATCGATGTAGACAACTGTGGAAATATTTATGTCGGATCGCAAACAGGTGTCTATAAATTCAACTCTAGTTTGGTGCAGCAAGCATTTTATGCCACAGCCTTCCGCGTGTATGATGTTGAAGTCAACTCAGCAGGAGAAATCATCGCTTGTGGTGGAACAGGGACATCAACAAACACCTCGCGCAGTGGTGGAGTTCAAACATTTGCAGCTTCGGCCTGTGCGCCAATTGCAACAACTTGTTGTGATGCAACAATCTGTATCCCACAAAATGTCTGTGTCACTAGTGCTCCGATTACCTTAACAGCAGCCACTCCAGGTGGAACTTGGTCGGGTACAGGAGTGAATGCCGCTGGTGTTTTCAATCCGGCAACGGCAGGTATTGGTGTACAGACCGTGACTTACACGCTCGCTTGTGGATCCGAAACCATCACCATCAATGTTGGCGCATGTGCCAACCTTACCGTTTGTCAAGAGGCCAACGGCCAGCTCACTGTCTCCGGAGGAAGTCCAACCTATACATGGAGTCAAGGAACAACCACAACCACAACGACAACACCAGCCAACGCCGCGGAGTGCACCGCATGCGGTGGAACACCTCAGTACATTCCATTTTTCAACATTTACAATGGTTGTACTCCAACACAGTGCACGAATACAGTTACGACATGGACTGTCATAGGCACTGGGACAACGCAAACAATTACAACTTATCCAATTCAAATCACAGATGGCAATGGAACAGTCCTTGTTTTGACAAGCGCAGCCGGAATTCTTCCGTGCAACACCAATCCTTGTCCAACAATAAACGTGAGTTCTACAACAACACCAGTATCTTGTTTCGCTGGAACAAATGGTGCAGCTACGGCAACAGCCACGGGTGGAGCTGCAAATTACACCTACACATGGTCACCAGGGGGACTTACAGGTCCAACACAGAATAACCTCACGGCTGGAACCTACACCATCAATGTCACCGACGCCAACAATTGTCCAGGATCAACGACAGTAATCATCACTCAGCCTTCCGCTGCATTAAGCGTAACTGTCTCTGCAACGCCAACGGCTTGCGGCACGAACACTGGAACTGCATCTGCGACAGCTATAGGAGGAACAACAACATATTCATATGCGTGGACACCAAATGCGGGATCAGGGTCAACAATATCGAACCTTGCAGCGGGAAGTTATGGTGTCGTGGTAACAGATGCAAATGGATGTACAGCAAATGGAAATGCAACAGTAAACACGAACAACGGTCCAAGCATTTCACTTGTGAATTCATCTAACGTTACTTGCTTTGGTTCAAACAATGGTTCAGCGACAGTTTCGGCTACTGGTGGAACAGGAACATTAACATATGCTTGGTCGCCGGGTGGGTTGACAGGTGCTTCTCAAAATGCACTGGCACCAAATACCTACACAGTAACGGTCACAGATGGTGGAGGATGCTCCAACTCAACAACGGTAATTATTACAAGTCCAACGGCAATAGCCATCACAACAAGTAACATTACTCCAGCGAACTGCGGTGTGAGCAATGGCTCCGCTACAATTGCGGTAACCGGAGGGACAGGAACATACACCTACAACTGGCTGCCAGCTGGTGGTTCAGGACTTACAGCGAATAATATTCCTGCAGGTGTTTACACGGTGACTGTCCAAGATCAAAACGGATGTACGGCAAGTGCCAATGTGGTTGTCACCAATTTGGGAGGTCCTACTGTTAGCATTTCTAATTCAACCAACGTCAGCTGCTTTGGAGGCAACAATGGATCAGCCACAGTTTCTGCAACGGGTGGAAGCACACCTTACACCTATGCATGGACACCAAGTGGAGGGTCGGGAGCTACTGCGGCAGGACTGACAGCAGGGGTATATACTGTTGCAGTAACAGACGCTTCAGGATGTATAAGTTCAGCAACGGCAACGATCACTGCTCCGAATGCCATCACGATTACAGAAACCATCACCAATGATGATTGTGCAAACCCTGGAAGTGGCCAGATCTCGACGGTAGCATCCAACGGAACAGCTCCTTACACCTATTCATGGTCCAATTCAGCGAGTGGGTCTACCATTTCCAATTTGGCTGGAAACACTTCCTATACGGTAACCGTCACGGATGCAAATGGTTGCTCAAGCACAGAAACATACCCACTTGGATTGTTAGGCAACCTCAATGTTGTTGCTTCTGGGACACCGACGAGCATCCTACAAGGGGAAACCGCGCAGCTCTTAGCAACGGGCGCAACAAGCTATACTTGGACGCCAGCAACAAATTTATCTTGTGTTACATGTGCTACGCCTATCGCTACTCCAAATGTAACAACGACATACATTGTAGCTGGAACTGATCCGTCGGGATGTACGGGCGTTGATACGGTCACGATCTTCGTTCAAACCATATGTGGAGATCTTTACATTCCAACCGCATTCTCACCAAATGGAGGCGGTCCTTCACAAAACAACACCTTGTGTATTTATGGGAATTGCATCACCTCTCTGAATTATGCTGTATATGACCGTTGGGGAGAGAAAGTATTTGAAACTACCGAAGTCAATCAGCAATGTTGGGATGGAACGTTCCGAGGTAAAGAGCTGAATTCAGGCATTTATGCATACAAAATTCGAGTGACACTCACCGATGGTACTTACGTAGAGGAATCGGGTAATTTAACTTTACTGCGCTAAACAATACAATTAAAAACTATGAATTCATTCGTAAAATACGCGTTGGCAATTCTTCCAATTTATTTTGGAAGTGCAGTTGCTCAGGATGTCCATTTCTCGCACATGGAATATTCACCCCTTTCGTTGAATCCAGCTTTGGCAGGTGCAAATTCGCCCATGCAAGGAATCGTGAATTACCGCAGTCAGTGGAATTCTGTTGCCGTTCCCTACCAAACCATTGCGGCTTCTTTTGATGCCCGTTTGAACGAAAAGAAACGCCGCAAAAAAGGAATCATGGCTGCGGGTCTAAGTTTTTTCAATGACCAAGCAGGAGAGATGAAAGTAAAAACAACGAGCGTTAATCTTTCATTGGCCTATCACCTTATTATCGATAGAAAAAGCACCATTGGTCTAGGTTTGTATACTGGCTTTGGTCAACGATCACTAGATCCAAATGGAGGACGTTGGGGAAGCCAATACAACGGCACAAGCTACGATGCATCGTTGGCGACGGGCGAGACATTCAATTCAGCATCATTCATGTACCTCGATGCAGGAACGGGGGTCGTTTACACGTACAAAGAGAAACAAGGGTATATCACTCAAAATGACCAACGTGCCATCAACGCGGGATTAGCTGTGTACCATTTAAATCGTCCAGGATATTCATTCATCGATAAAAGTTCAGAGAACCTTCACATGCGCTGGTCGGCTTTCATCAATGCAGAAATTGGACTGCGCAACTCCCGTGCATCTTTGATGCCTGGAATTTATTTCCAACGTCAAAAATCAACCATGGAAATTCTTTATGGGCTATACTATAAATATCTGCTCAGCGAAGGGTCAAAAGCCACGGGATTTACTCGTCCAGCAGCAGTGTACTTTGGTTTGTTTCACCGATTCAACGACGCTTTAGTTGGGAAGTTTATGTTTGAGTGGGACCAATTTTCAACCGGATTTGCGTACGACATCAATGTGTCAAGCTTAACAACTGTGTCCAAAGCACGCGGTGGATTTGAGCTTTTCCTTCGTTTCAACATGGGCGATGGAGGTGGATTCAGAGCGAGAATCTAAGCCCGAAGTCTATCCTTGCTTCATTTTATCGACCATACCTGTTGTTGAAAATCCATCCACGATTTCAACAACACAGACCTCTCCTCCATTTTTTCGAACGAAATCTGATCCTACAATGTATGTCTTTGCTGCAGCATCCGTTTCATTCGGATCGTAATCTGCACCCTTGACGAGTACATCTGGTTCGAGCGCGTGAATGACTACTTCTGGAGTATCCTCATTAAAAATTACGACCATGTCAACCACACCGAGAGAAGCCAAAACAAAGGCTCGTGCATCTTCGGGATTTATAGGTCGGTTACTGCCTTTTTCTAATCGTCTTACCGAATCATCCGAATTGATTCCGACAACCAAATGATTGCCAAGTTCAGCTGATTTGGCTAAATAGGTGACATGTCCTTTGTGTAACACATCAAAACAACCGTTGGTAAATACCACTTTATTCCCTTTCATATGCCACATCGCCATACTGCGTTGCGCCTCTTCAATGGTAACGATTTTTGATTCAATCGCGCGGAGTCTGCTCATCTTCGTTTTGGTAGTTTTTCGGTAAAAGGACCAAAGAAATCAATCCCAAGATAATCATCAACAAGGTTTGTGACACCCAAATTAACATCCCCAAGGCATTTCCAATTGCTTGAGCATCATCTGGATAGTCATCACTGATATAAAACGCTACCACCAAACCCACCAACAAAGGATAGGTGCCAATTCCTCCATTGGTAAATGTGATCCCAAGTGCCCCTGCAATGAATCCAAGCATAATGCCTTGGATGTGAATGCCTGATGTTTGCTCTAAAGCTTGAAAAGGCAAAGCAAACATAGCCACATAGGCACCCCAAATTATGAGGGTATGTAAGACATAAGCAAAAGGTGATTTCGATCGAAAAATCGAGAATACACCAGCAAAAACTTCCTTGATAAAATTGAGCAGTCGTGCACGAAACTGTGGCTTGAAGAGGACCAAATAAGCGAACACTGCCCCAAGCGCTAAAATCACTCCGTAAATGACCAATTTCCATGGAAATCCACCTTTTGCAGCTGCTGATCCACCAAATGAGTCAATGATTTGCTGTTTAATTGCTAAAAAATCATCGTAGGCCATGAAAGCCGTAAGAAAAGCAATCGAACAAAGCATCGCGAAATCTACAGCGCGTTCAGCGATAATTGTTCCGAATGATTTGGCAAATGGCACTCCGTCAGAACGATAAAGCATGGCAGAACGAGACGCCTCACCTGCTCTTGGTATGGTCATGTTCACAATGTAACCAATCATAACTGCGTGATAGCGATTGCTAAATTTAGTTTTATATCCTAAAGGTTCGAGCACATATTTCCACCGATACGCACGAGAAAAATAAGCGCCTACACCAAGCAACAAAGAAAGAACAATCCAAAAATAGTTGGCTTCGCGAATGGCCTTATAAAAAAGTGTTTTGGACTCAGGAGACATGCTGGAAAAGAAGATCCAAATCAAATACACCCCTAACAAAAGCGGAAGGACCGTTTTAACAAAAGTCAAGATGGCCTTCTTTCCCATGGTTTAAAGTATAAAGTTTGTTTCTTCGTCAGGGAAGACCAATGAAGGTTTAAAGTTTTTCGCTTCTTCGAAATCCATTAGCGCATACCCAATGATGATCACTATATCGCCCATCGCCACTTTTCGTGCTGCGGGACCATTGAGACAAATCGTTCCAGAACGACGTGCTCCTTTGATCACATAGGTCTCCAAACGTTCGCCATTATTGAGATTAACAATTTGCACTTTCTCACCTTCTATCAAGTTCGCAGCATCCATTAATTCTTCATCAATGGTGACGCTTCCAATATAATTGAGATCTGCCTGGGTAACTTTTACCCTGTGGATCTTTGATTTTACAACCTGTATGAGCATTCTTTTTCGAAATTGGGGCAAAGTTAAATGAATTTTATCATGCACCAAGCACTTGTACGATCACAGAGCAAGATTGTCGATGAGACGTACATCTTCACAATGCGCTGCAATGCAACAGACAGAATGATCTGACCAATGATTTGTAAGGGTCGTTAAACTATTGGCATCGACTATTTCAAGGTATTCCAAGGACAAATTTCCCTTTGAAAAATAAGCATTACCCAGTTCCATGACTTTGCTAGGTGTTGCATCATGCCCTAAATTTTTCATGTAGTTTAAAGTTTGGCTAATGATCAAGGCATGCGACCGTCCTTGGTCCGACAAACGCACATTGCGGCTGCTCAAAGCCAAGCCATTCACTGATCGGTGTGTAGGACAAGAAATGATTTCGGTGGTGAAGCTCAGTAGCACGACCATTCGGCGAATTACAGCCAACTGCTGAAAATCCTTTTCTCCAAAATAAGCCCGATGAGGTTGGACAATGTTAAACAGGTTGCGAACCACATGCACTACGCCTTGAAAATGCCCTGGCCGATAGGCTCCTTCGAGTCTTGTATCCAAGCAATTAAGATCTATTGGTTCAAAAAAATCATTTTTCGGGTAGATGTCCTCAACACTTGGAGCAAAAACAATCACTCGATCAAAAACAGAAAGGAGCTCAAGGTCAGTCCTTAGGTTTCTTGGGTAATTGCTTAAATCGGAAGCGTTATTGAACTGTGTTGGGTTCACAAAAATACTTACAACAACCAAAGAGTTTTCATCTAAAGCCTTGTTTACCAGGGATAAATGTCCTTCGTGCAAGGCACCCATTGTTGGAACGAAACCCACCGTTCCCGTCATTTTAGCCGTTGAGATAACGCTACTTAATACATGTGCTGTTGTGTAAACAGTGGGCATTCCCATACCTTCAAGTTCGTGTCAAATCGACAAATCTATCCGTTTTTGACCAAGGTCCCCTTTTTTTTCTATATTTTTGTAAAGTTTTTACGAATTTAAACCTTGCATGGAGAAAAAAAAGATACTATTTGTATCACAGGAAATCTTCCCCTTCCTACCGAAATCTGAGATTTCATCGACTGCCAGAAGACTGCCGCAAGGAATCCAAGAGGCCGGGAAAGAAATTAGAGTGTTTGCCCCGCGTTTTGGGAGCATCAACGAACGTCGTCACCAACTCCATGAGGTGATTCGTTTGTCAGGAATGAATCTAATTATTGACGATACCGATCACCCATTGATCATCAAGGTAGCATCGATTTCCGCAGCGCGAATGCAAGTTTATTTTATTGATAACGACGAGTTTTTCAAAAGAAAAAACAACATTGCAGACGACAATGAAGTACCCTATGCAGACAATGACGAACGATCAATGTTCTTTTGTCGTGGGGTATTGGAAACGGTGAAAAAACTAGGGTGGCAGCCAGACATCATTCATTGCCATGGCTGGATGACCGCGCCAATGCCTTTGTATATCAAGCAATTGTACAACAAGGATCCTCATTTCGCGAACACAAAAGTTGTGTATAGTTTGTACGACGAAGGGTTTAACAAAAATTGGGACCCACGTTTTGCGGATAAACTTAAATTTGATGGCCTCGGAGAAGGGGTTACAAACCTGCTTTCCGAAACAGATTTTGCCAATATCACCCGTGTGGCGGTTCAACTTTCAGACGGCGTAAACATCTCGAGTGAAGCGCTATCTCCTGAATTGCAAAGCATATTCGATGACGCGACTTGTGCAAAACAAGCCTACGTTGCTGAAGAACTGCAGGTGAAAGTGCTGTCTGAGTTTTTTGATAAAATAATTGACGAAAGTACCACACATTAAACATGGTCAAGTACCACGCTACATTTCATCGTTTCTTCCTTAAAGCAAGCTTCATTGCCTTTTTTGCGCTATTACTTTTGGCGTGTAAGAAGAAAGAAAATGGTTTGGGACAAGATGTACTTGACCCCAATAGTTTATTGAATTCGTTGCAGGTTGATACCTTTGAATTGCAGACCTTCACATATACTGAAGATTCCATTATTTCCGACAACCCGGCATATGCCGTTTTAGGTTCGTACAACGACCCCAACTTCGGTACTGTTAATGCTGGTTTTTACACTCAATTTAGGTTGTCTGGTGTGAACCCCAACTTTGGAAACTTAGCAGAGATTACCATCGACTCCATCGTGCTTGGCCTAGAATACCGTGGATTTTATGGTGAGTTTAGCGCCCAAAATCTTGAGGTTTTTGAAGTTTCCGAAAGCTTTTATTTGGATTCAACATATTATGCTTTTGATCAGCTCAATACCTTTTCCACTAATCTCGTGGAACCAGGAACGGAGTCGTTTATACCAAATCCCAATGATGTCACTGTCATTGGTGTTGACACTGTTGATACCCAGTTGCGCATTCATTTGAAAAAATCACTCGCACAACGCTTTTTGTACGAGGCAGTGACCGGTGGAAGCAATTTTTCATCCAATGACAACTTTTTGACCTATTTCAAAGGACTTAAGGTTCGCGTCAACAATCCGCCACAAGCTTCCGGCAAAGGAGGAGTGTTCTACTTCGATTTGAACGACCCATTGTCCAAAATGACCATTTATTACACCAAAGGCGATAGCAAGAAGACCTTTGACTTTTTGATCAATTCGGAGTGTGCAGATTTCAATCACGTCGACGTTGACAACTCAGGGAAGCCAGTACAAAATGTCATCAATGACACCCTTTCTGGGCAGAAGGAATTTTATGCACAATCTTTTAAAAGTCGCGCTGTGGTGAACATTCCAGGAATTAAAAACATACCCAAAAAAGCCGTTATTCACAATGCCCAATTGATCCTGCCCATTCAACATCAAACAGGTTCAAAATATTACCCTGGCGATGATTTGTCCGTATCCATTCGAGTCGATGGTGCCTTGGGTGGTATAGGTGTGTTTGGTGTATATGACCTATACAAAAAGCAATACACGGTAGATATCCGAAACTTTGTTCAGGCCCTCATCGCAGGCGACATTAGTACCACAGAGCTTATACTTTCTCCTCGCTTTTTCATCAATTCTGCCGATAGAATTATTTTCAACGGTCCAGAAACCATCAACAAAATGCGGCCTCGTGTCGTACTTACTTACACTGAATTCTAATACTTATGTGTGGAATCGTAGCATACATCGGAAACAAACAAGCGTATCCCATCATTCTTAAAGGTTTGAAACGATTGGAATACCGCGGATATGATAGCGCGGGTATTGCACTTTTGGATGCCGATAACGCCATCAATTTATACAAGCGTCAAGGCAAGGTTTCCAATTTGGAGGAATTTGCTGCGGATAAAGACTTGTTCGGACACTTAGGCATTGGGCATACGCGTTGGGCAACCCACGGGGCTCCAAATGATGTCAATGCGCATCCTCACATGTCGATGGACGGATCGATAGCGCTCATACACAATGGAATAATCGAAAACTACGACAGCTTAAAAAAGGAGCTCATTAAACAAGGGTATATCTTTCAAAGTGAAACCGATACGGAAGTGTTGGTGCATTTGACAGATCACATCAGCAAAAAAGAAAATGTATGGTTCGGTGAAGCCTTGCGCTTGGCACTCTCACATGTTGTTGGTGCCTATGCCATCGTTGCCATGTCAAAAGACTATCCGAAACGTATCGTTGCGGCAAGAAAAAGTAGTCCTCTTGTGATTGGTGTTGGCACCGAAGGTGATTTCTTCCTTGCGTCCGATGCTACGCCAATCGTGGAATACACAAAGAAAGTTGTCTATCTGGATGACGAAGAAATTGCCATCATCGATCTTGATGAAGGATTGAAACTATACAACATTTCAGATCAAGAAAAAACACCTTACTTCCAAGAATTGGAAATGGAGCTTGAAGCCCTAGAAAAAGGCGGATACGAGCATTTCATGATCAAAGAAATTCACGAACAACCGCGATCTATACACGATTGTTTTCGGGGACGACTAAATGCAGAAGAAGGATGGGTATCACTGGGTGGTGTCCGTGACTACGAGCAGAAAATGATTCAAGCCAATCGCCTGATTATCGTTGCATGCGGAACATCTTGGCATGCTGGTTTGGTGGGAGAATACCTCATCGAAGATTTGGCGCGCATCAATGTTGAAGTGGAATATGCGAGTGAGTTCCGTTACCGAAATCCCATCATCAATGAAAATGATGTCGTCATTGCAATTTCGCAATCGGGAGAAACAGCCGATACCATGGCTGCCCTCGAATTGGCGAAATCTAAAGGCGCAACTATACTTGGAATTTGCAATGTGGTGGGATCTTCTATTTCTCGCATTACAGATGCTGGATCATACACCCACGCTGGACCGGAAATTGGTGTAGCGTCAACCAAAGCATTTACAGCTCAAGTAACAGTGCTAACGCTTATGGCCTTGTCCTTAGCGAAGAAAAAAGGCACCATTAGTGAATCAAAATTTAGAACCTTGCTTGCCGAGCTTGAAGCCATTCCGGAGAAAGTGAAACGTGTTTTAGAAACCAGCGATCATATTGAAAAAATCGCTGCTGAATACAAAGATGCTTCGAATGCCTTGTACTTAGGCCGTGGCAGTTCCTTCCCTGTAGCCCTCGAGGGCGCATTGAAGTTGAAAGAAATTTCCTACATCCACGCAGAGGGTTATCCAGCTGCAGAAATGAAGCACGGACCTATTGCCTTAATCGACGAAGAAATGCCCGTGTTTGTAATTGCAACCCAAGGCACATCCTATGAAAAAGTGGTGTCCAATATTCAGGAAGTAAAAGCCAGAAAAGGAAAAATCATAGCTATCGTGACTGAAGGTGATGTGTCTGTAAAAGAGATGGCTGACCATGTGATCGAAATACCTGAGTGTGACGAGCAGCTTGTACCATTGTTGGCAACTGTTCCGTTCCAATTGCTTTCTTATCACATCGCTGTGATGCGCGGCTGCAATGTCGATCAGCCTAGAAACTTGGCGAAGTCGGTGACGGTAGAGTAATATAGGGACACCCTAATTAAAGGGTATCCCTAATTTACCAAAATCTTATTTCTTAAGATTGGCGATATACCCTTTGATGCGATCTATATCTGTCTTCTTGTAATCAATTTCTCTCGCAAATCGCTCCATTTCAGAAATTTTACTTTGACGGTATGAACGTTTCGAATTCGGATCATTCGTGTTTTTAATCGAATTCGCAAAGTACTCGGGACGACTTTTTTTACGGTCTTTAAATGTTCTGTAAATCTTTACGGTAGGATTCAATTTGAACTTTGTACGACGCTACTTGAGAACGTTCAGAAGGAGTTAGTGGCATAATTTTACGTTTTAGATTTTATCAATTAACCCTACTTAAGATTACAACTTGGATATCTAATTTTAAGAGAATTGAAAACTATTCCCCCTCGTTGAGGGTGGAAGGGGGGAGCATATAGAAAATCTAATCAGGGAAGGCGGGAGAATTTCCTCACAATATATTCCCTATTTTCGTACAATGTCAACCCGCCCTGTCTCGCAAAAAAATGCTGACTTTTTCCAGTCTGTCTTTGACCTCGTGCGGTGCATCCCCGAGGGCCGCGTGACATCCTATGGGGCTATCGCGAAATATCTCGGAAGCGCGCGGAGCTCCCGCATGGTCGGATGGGCCATGAATGCATCACATGTTTATGCTGACATTCCTGCGCATCGTGTTGTCAACAGAAACGGACTTTTAACGGGTAAAATGCACTTCTCACCGCCCGAATCGATGCAAACACGCCTGGAAGCTGAAGGAATTCGAGTTGAACAGGATCAAATCGTGGAATTTAATTCCCTATTTTGGAATCCAAGTGTTGAACTTTCTATCGATTAGAAGTCATCAAAAGATTGTACTTTTAGGCCATGATTCTCGTCACAGGTGGAACAGGTCTTTTGGGAAGTCATCTTCTATTCAAACTCACAGAAGACGATGCGCCCATTCGCGCACTCTATCGCAACGGTTCGCGCCTTTCACGGGTGAAAACATTGTTTGAATACTATGATTCCAAAAATGGAATAGAGCGCTTTTCACGCATTCAATGGGTCGAAGGGGATATTCTTGACATCACTTCATTAGATGCTGCATTCGTTGGTGTGACTATGGTTTACCATTGTGCTGCGCTCGTTTCATTTGCCCGACGCGATTTTCACCGATTAATGAAAATCAACCGCTATGGAACAGCAAACATTGTCAACAGCAGTTTGCATGCAGGTGTAAAAAAATTGTGCTACGTCAGTTCAACAGCCGCTATTGGTGGTCAGCCCGATAGCATGACAACAGAGGAAACACCCTGGAAACAATCCCAACGAACGAGCAGTTACTCAATTTCTAAATATTCTGCAGAAAAAGAAGTTTGGCGAGGGGTTGAAGAAGGATTGGATTGTGTGATCGTGAATCCATGCGTTCTTTTTGGTCCAGGAGATTGGAATGAAAGTTCACTCACGATATTCCGAACCGTAGAAAAGGGCTTGCGCTTTTACACGGAGGGCACAAATGCCATTGTTGACGCGCGTGATGTCGCTGAAATCATGGTTCGTCTTGCGCTAAGCGACATTAAAAACGAACGATTCCTATGCATTGGTGAAAATTTACCTTTCAGGGCAATGACCGATGAAATCGCGGATCAGATGGGTAAAAAACGAGCGAGCATTGCAACACCTCGTTGGCTCATTGGCTTGGCTTGGCGTATTTCTGCGCTGACGGGATTTATTCGTGGAAAAGCACCTGCAGTGACCAAAGACAGCGCCTATAGTGCATTTAGTAAAATGGAATACGATGCGAGAAAGGTGCGTGAACGGCTCAGTTTTTCATTCAGAAGCTATAAAGACACTGTAGAAAATGTCCTGAAAGCACATCGCTCTAGAACACCTTAGCCATTTCTTTGTTTCATAAGAGAATGATTGCACGCAAAAACATAGCATCCAAAGTAAATTTACTTATCCTGCTCCTCGTAATTTTTTACACAGTTGGAACGGTTGGGATACTAACACCCGACTACCGCGATACTATGCTGAAGTTTTCGCCAATGAATCTAATGATCTCCTTTGCTGCTTTGCTGCTCGCACGAAAAAAAGACTTCCGCCCCTTCCTATTCATACTTGCACTCTGCTTTCTTGTTGGCATGATCGTAGAGCTCATCGGCACAAAAACAGGACTCTTATTTGGCAATTATGCCTATGGCTCGAACCTTGGTCCAAAATTCATGGGTGTACCATGGATGATCGGAATAAACTGGGGAATTCTTGTCGTTTGTTCTGCGGCGGCAGTGAACCCATTGAAGACAAACCTATTTACAAAAGCACTTTTGGCTGCTCTCATCATGACAGGACTTGATGTGCTCCTTGAACCCGTTGCCATCGAAAGTGATTTTTGGTCATGGAAATCAGGGACTATTCCGATTTACAATTATATCTGCTGGTTTGCCATTGCTTTTCCATTGCAATGGATTAATTTTAAGGTGAAAGCCGTAGAATCGAACAAAGTAGCAAATGGCTTGTTGATCATTATGACTTTATTCTTTTTAATTCTGAATATTTTCTGATATGTATTGGTGGGGACCTTTCGTTTTAATCGCAGCATTTTTAGGCATGGAATTCATGGCTTGGGCAACGCACAAATTTGTGATGCACGGATTCATGTGGCATTTCCATTCTGACCATCACGTCGAAGAACCGGGATTCTTTGAACGCAACGATGTATTCTTTTTGATTTATGCCATTCCATCGTGGCTTTGTATCATGCTCGGAATGATTTATAACTTCTATGTTCCTGTTTGGATTGGCTATGGCATTGCGGCCTATGGATTGGCTTATTTCATGGTACATGACGTCTATATCCATCGCCGCTTTAAGTGGTTGCGCGACATCGACAATGCTTATTTCATGGCCATACGCAAAGCACACAAGGTGCATCACAAATACCGCGGCAAGGAAGATGGAGAATGCTTTGGAATGCTTCTAGTTCCTAAAAAGTATTTCACAGAAGCAAAACGCTATTACAGAAACAAAGCAGCGAGCGAATGAGTCCTTACGCTTGGGTGATTGTCGCCACCATCGTTGGTCCTTTGGCCTTGAGTTTTGATAAAAAAGTTCATTTTTACACCCATTTTCGCGCATTATTTCCCGCCATACTGATCGTCGCGTGTGTCTTTCTTGTTTGGGACGAATATTTCACAATTAAAAAAATCTGGGGCTTTACGGACCGCTACATTTTCGGTGAAAAATTAGGTCATCTTCCTCTTGAAGAGGTTAGCTTTTTTCTTGTTGTGCCCTTTGCTTGTGTTTTTGTGCATGAAGTGCTAAAGGCTTACTTTCCCAAGGTTCGTCTTGCTAAATTTGCGCATTACTTTGCCTTTGGTTTCACTCTTGCCGGCTTTTTATTTGGATTGACTCACATGGAACAATGGTATACAGCAAGTGCTTGTATTGTCAGTGCCATTCTTACAATTGGTATTTATTTCGTGAATCGGCCATCATGGTATGCGCAGTTTGTCTTTACCTTCATCGTGGCGCTCATCCCCTTTCTGATTGTGAATGGCATCTTAACAGGAGCGGTTACGGATGAACCGATTGTTTGGTATTCCGAAGATCACATCATGGGTCCACGGATCATTACTATCCCAGTTGAAGATATTTTTTACAACTACTGCATGTTATTGCCGATTGTCGGCCTTTTTGAATTTTTCTCGAAGCGTTGGGCGAAATAAATATCGGATGTATTGCACACGAGGTAAACCATTAAAATGGTTGATTCATACCATCCAAATGGCGCATTAAACCACGTATTGAAAGCTCCAGGGTTAGAAAAAATCAATAGAAATAATACTCTTTAAAGCCGAGAATCATTAAAAAATTACTTTTCACATCGCGGGTAATCACATACTTCAGCAAGCGACTTTTCTCGTTGTAAATGATTTCAAATTCTGTCACGTACTTTCCTTCACGGTATACGCGTCGTTCTTCGAGATTTCCATTTTGGTCGTAAGAAAAATGAAATTCCTCCAAGGGGGTTTCAAGGCCGTATTGAGTCGTAACGAGTGAAGATAAAAGCCCCTTGTCATTGTAGCTATATGCAAGGGTAGACAATTCACCTGTCATGAGTAAACGCTGTTCTTTTTTCACCAAATACCCGAGGTCATTGTAATAGGTAAACTCCTCCATATACGGCAAACCGTAACTATTGTAAACCGTTCGTTTTTGCTGTTTATCAAATTCTGAATAGCGCATGGTCTCACTATTCAATTCTGTTCGGCGCCATATCCCTAAGGTATCGCGGTATTCACGGCTATACGTTTCGCGCACAATTCGTCCTTGTTCATCAAAATCACAGTGCGTCACCGAATACCCTTTGCCGTCACCAATTTTATGCTCAGACAATCTTCCTTCCGCATCGTACACATACCTATTTCCTGTGGTGTCCTTGGTTCCATCGTCCTTGCGCGTTTCAAACGTTGAAATTAATCTTCCATTCGCATCGAACGAATACACATATTCGTAGGTTGTAGCGCGCATCACTTCACCTGGTTTTTTATAGGTGAATGTCCCCCTCAATTCTTTGATTTTATTTGACCGAATAAAATCGGCGCTGAAAAATGGGCGATCCGTAAATGCCGCTCCTTGGGTGTTGTCGAGCATCTGCGCAAAAGAAGTCAAGGCAGAAAAGAACAAAAGAATTAGAGGCCATTTCACCTGACAAAGCACGGATTTTAGATCCTTACTTTTCTTTCGGACAAAAATTCTTATCAATAGCTTGTATTGGATAACTGTTTTCTTACCTCATCCAACTTATTCGTTGGCATCAAGCAGGCCCCGTCAGTACAAACAAAAACCATTGTTTCATCCATCAACGATTTGTCTTTGAGTATCGGAAGAGAAAGTTCTGACCCTCCGCAAAAAATGACATTTGGCAAATAATCCTGTAGCAAGGTTTGTTGCATCTCCTTCGCATCCTTCCCAACGATTGCCACATGAAACGAAGGGCAAGTAAACTGCAAGAGCAATGAGCCCCAGCCAGAATATCCCGAACCATATTGTTCCATACCCTCGTAAATGTTCATGAGCATCTGCTTTGCATCATGCGTATATTCCTCCTTATGAAAGAGTTCTCCCAATCGAAAGAAATTCGATGCCATCAATGAATTACCCGACGGAAGCACGTTGTCATTGATGTCCATTTTTCGTGCAATCAAGGTCGAACTGGCCTCCGTGAAGTAGCACATTTTACTGTTCGCATCTTGAAATTCTGTGCGAACCGTTTCGGACAATTCTAAGGCAAGATCCAACCACGCACGATCGAAGGTAATTGAGTACAAATGAATGAAAGCCTCAATGGTATGGGCATAATCTTCCAAAAAGCCCTGAATATGTTTGGCATCGGGACCTGCACTGCGCAACAATTTTCCGTCATGAAGCCGTTCGCGGACTATCCATCGGGCGTTTTTCACAGCCAGGTGCATAAACTCCTCATCGCCGAAGGCCCCATAGGCATCGCAAAGTCCGGTGATGACCATGGCGTTCCACGAGGTCAATCTCTTGTTGTCGAGCCCTGGACGAATGCGGTGTGAACGTTCGTCCAATAGAATTCCATTGATGCGTTTGATGTGATTTTCCAATTCATCCGCATCCCAACCCTTTTCACGCATGAGCTCTACGTCCGAAATCGTTCGCAGCGGAATGTATTTGTCTTCTTCCCAATAACCGCGTTGATTCAAGTTGTAGAAATCCAAGACCCAGTAATCCTCCTTCGCAAGTACTTCTGACATTTCACTTGGACTCCAGCAATAGAATTTACCTTCTTCACCTTCACTGTCCGCATCCAATGCCGCATAGAAAGATCCATCCGCAGCCATCATTTCCCGCTGCAACCATTCCACTGTTTGATAGACGATTCTCTTGTACAGTGGCTTTTTAAACTGGCGGTACCCGTTCGCATACAAGGAGATAAGTTGACCATTGTCGTAGAGCATTTTTTCGAAGTGTGGCACCTTCCAAAGCATGTCAACTGAATAACGTGTAAACCCACCACCGATCTGATCGTAGATTCCACCCATCGCCATTTTATCCAAGGTCAGTTCCACGTGACGCAACGTTTTTTCATGATCGAAACGTACCCCATAGTGCAACAGGAATTGATAATTGGACGGCAATGGAAACTTTGGCGCACGCGCATCTCCACCTTCCGAAATATCAAAACTGCGTGACCATCTCAGCACCAATTCGTGCAGTTTTTCCGGAGAAAGGACTTCGTTTTTTGCAGGTTCATCAATCAATTCATGCAGCACGATGCCTTCATGCAGTTTTTCGGCATAAGAAACTGCCTTCTCAAGGTCCGTCTGAAAGGTATGATTTAACGAACGCAGAATGTGCATCCACTGGTCCTTCGGAAAATACGTGCCCCCATAAACTGGGCGACCATCGGGAAGGGTGAAACAATTCAATGGCCACCCACCGCGTTGTGTCATCAATTGAACTGCCGTCATATAGACCTGGTCTACATCGGGGCGTTCCTCGCGATCGACCTTCACATTAATGAAGTGCTTATTCATTAAGGCTGCTACCTCCTCATCTTCGAAGCATTCGCGTTCCATCACATGGCACCAATGACATGCGGAATAACCCACACTAATGAGAACAGGTTTGTTTTCGCGTTGTGCCCGATCAAAAAGATCATCACTCCACGGAATCCAATTAACAGGATTGTGCGCATGTTGCCTCAGGTAGGGTGATGATTCGTTGATCAATTCATTGGTGTGTATCTCCATGGTGCAAAAAAACAAAAGCTCCACACGATAAACAAATCCTGTGGAGCTTCATTTGAACTAAATATCTATCAATTGAATTCGATCTCTTCTTCTTTGGACTCTTCCGACTCCTTTTTCCAGCCATTGATCGTTTTATTCTGTTTTGTTGTCGACTTCTGTTTTTTCTTTTCAGTCGGTTTCTCCGTGTCCGATTGTTTGGTATGAGACGGCGACAGCTCAATGTGCAGTTCCTCCTTGGGCAATTGCTTCGGCTCGTAGTTCTTCACGGTTGTATCGGCCTTAAAAAATCCAAATTCAGACTTCAGCATTGTTTTTACTGTTTCTTTCTCCGCTGCTCTATTTTCGGCCGCTTGTTGCTTGCGTGCAGTTTTATCCCATTCGATGGTTGGATTGTCTAGATCACCATACATCCGCATGTATACTTTCATTCCCGTGCCATCATCCACTTCCTCGCCAAATTCAGATTCAACACTTTTCTCCTTCAAGTCACGGAAACGGAAAGCGAAGCGGTAATCAATTTTGTTTGAAAAGGTATGAGTTCCCGAAACATCCATATCCAACGCCGAACTTCGAATCGTCATTGACGGAATCTCAAGGCGGCTATTGCGAATGATAAAGGTATTTTCCAAGGTTTCAAACTGGAGGTCTTGTAACTTACGATCCAACAAGCTGATGTTCTCCTTACCTATGGACAAACGTGTCGATGCACTTGATTTCAAGCTTTCAGTAATGGATTTAAACGCCCCCACATTTCTCAATCGGCCATTCGAAAGTTTCATGTGTACCTCTGCACGAATTTCTTCCGAAACGATACCTGTTTTCAGGTGAAATGGCGCCTCAAAATACCCTTCAGCTTGCGCTATACCGGAGATGTTGTCTTCGCCAATCACCTCTTGTCGGAAGTTGTTCCATTCTTTAAACAGCGACTTGAAGTTTAGGTTGCTTGTTGAAAAATGAGTCGCAATCTGGAAACGCTCTGGTGAGTTTTCTGTGATGGTCAAGTTACCTCGAACATCTGCGTCAGCATTACGAAGCGATATCGAAGGGAAATTGATTTCTCGATTTTTCACTTCCATTTGACCGTCGACACCGCGAAAAGTGTGTCCTTCGTAATCAATTCTTCCAACAGAAAGATCGATGTTTGCGCCGATATCACTCGGCAACATATACGTGTTTCCTTCTTGAATTTTCTCCTCCTTCGACGTTGTACCCAAGTCGGCCACATTGATGTAGTCGCTTTGAATTTCTACTTGCGCCTTTAAATCACCTACTTGACCCACATAGTTCATGATATTCCCAAACACACCGTTGATGCGTAAATCTGAAGACCCAATAGTTAGGGATACGTGATCAATTCCCGCCTCTTCATCATTTAGGAAAAGTGTCCCATTCATGTGAGCAAATGTACGCTTGTCATCCTCCAACTTCAGATTGACGTCATTCATTTTCACATCTCCAGTGCAATGATCCACGCTATAATACGATTGACCATCAACTACTTTGCGTGTTTGAACCCCAAAGTCTGTGGACATGCGCACTTGGCCAGAAACAGCTTCTACATAAGGAATGTTAAATAGCGCATGAACCATTTTTAAGCTCAACACCCCTTTTGCTTTTCCTCTGTATTCAGGTGCATCGAAATGAGTGATGTGCATGTTTGCTTTAAAGGGTCCTGCGGGCGTAGTGAAATTGAGCTCATTCAATTGAAGAAACTCCTTGTCCTTCCCGCCTTTGTTGCTGTATTTTCCCGCCACATGCACTTTGCTGATGCGCAATTTCTTTGTTGGTTCCCTCAAAGACCCATTCGATACGCCAAAATCACATTCAATTTCTGCAGGATCAGTGTTGGTGAGATTTCCGTGGATCGATAGATTAAAAAATACATTTCCAGTACCTTCGAAACGTTTGATCTCCTTGGTTTCACTCTCTACCATGTTGTTGGCAATATCCTCCAGTTGTACATTGTCGGCATGCACTTCAAAATCCATGGCTTCATTCGTAACAGAGCCTTTCACTTTAAATGGTAGGTTAGCGACATAGATGCGTGCATCAGGAATTTCAACAGTTCCTTTCTCACGGTCAACATTCAAATCCAGATCGAATGACGCTTTTTTATTGGAGATCAATGTGATATCACCACTTTTGGCTTGACGTACTTTCAATGAACTTGCGGCATGAACCGTATACCGTGTATCCGTAAACTTTCCATTCATCACCAATTGATGGATGTGGGTGCGGTAACGCTGTCCAGTTGCTTGATTGATATAGTTAAAACGCAGGCCAGAAACTTGCACCTCATTCAGTTTAATTTCCGCTCCTGAAGATTCTTCTTTCGACGGTTTAAAAATGGTGTAATTGTCCGCGCCTGTTGTATCAATTTTAAGCTGCAAGGTTCCTTCCGCAATTTCAATTGATTTTACCGTGTAATTTTCGCGCCAAATGTCCATGGCATTGAATTTCAATCGAATTTGATCCGTATACAAAAGAGTATCGCGATCTGTAGCATTGGTGACTGCATCGCGGATAAACACTTGATTGAGATCAACGGACAGATTCGGGAAGGTGCCCCAAAACGTAAGATCGACATCGGCCACGGTTACTTTAGTGTTCAGGTATTTGTTGGCCTCTTGCACTACCTTTCCACAGATTTCATCTTTGAACACATACAAACCACCGGAAATCAGGAGCATAATTCCTACGATGATTCCGAAAAACCACAAAGAAAATCGCCCTATTTTACGCCCTATTTGTCCCATTGTTCTTTAATCTGTCACGTGTATGTGGCTACCTTCAACGGAAGTCCCGATGATATTGTTACACATCTGAAGATTTTATTTCTAATTACTTGAAAACACCTTGATGTTTCATACATTCCGCCTCCTACTCTTTTATACATTGTATTATCTTTGCCCTAAAAAAAACATGCGTTTACTTACTGTCGGCAGCGTTGCCTTTGATGCGATTGAAACACCCTTTGGGAAAACTGATAAAATCATTGGTGGTGCAGGAACTTATATTGCTCTATCCTCTTCTTTCTTTAACCGCGACCAGCGCATTGTAGCTGTAGTTGGAGATGATTTTCCTGTGGAGATGATTGAAACATTAAAGTCTAAAGGAGTTGACACAGAAGGATTGCAAATTCGTAAAGGCGAGAAGACCTTTTTCTGGTCTGGTCGCTACCACAACGACATGAACTCGCGCGACACACTTGTTACAGAATTGAATGTTTTAGGTGATTTCGACCCGATTATCCCTTCATCATATCAAGGTACACCCTATTTAATGTTGGGGAATTTAAGTCCTCAAGTTCAAAGCACAGTAATCGAACGCTTGAATGTTCGACCAAAATTGATTGCCATGGACACCATGAATTTTTGGATGGACATCGCTATGGACGATTTGGCAAAGACAATGTCCATGGTTGATTTATTGATCATCAATGATGAAGAGGCACGACAACTATCGAAAGAATACTCCTTGGTGAAAGCAGCCAAAGCCATTCGTGCCATGGGTCCGAAATACCTCATCATTAAAAAAGGGGAGCACGGTGCCTTATTGTTTCACGGTGAGAAAGTATTTTTTGCTCCTGCATTGCCTTTGGAAGATGTTTTTGACCCCACGGGTGCCGGTGATACATTTGCTGGTGGCTTCATGGGTTACATTGCCGCAACAGATGACACCTCTTTTGAAAACATGAAGCGTGCAATCATCGCTGGTTCTGCCTTAGCGTCTTTCTGTGTCGAGAAGTTTGGCACCGAGCGACTTTTAGAAATCACGCGGGAAGATGTGGATGCCCGCATCGAACAATTTGTTGCCCTTACTGACTTCAATATGGGTCACCACTCCTCCATCTAACGAAATCTACCATCTCCTAATTTACCTTCACCATGGAAATCCAGCAACTCATAGATGATTTAAAAACACTTGCATTGCAAGAAGATGTTTTGGCGGTAAGTCGAGAAATCAATGAGATTAAATCAAAATTTGATGACCAACTTCTCGAAATCGAGCGAAGGGATCAAGTGGCAAGCATGGAGGCTGAAGTCAATGGTGAGGCCTACGAACCGATTGACATCAAACCTTTGAAGGAGGAATTTTACGCACTGTACAATGCCTACCGTGAAAGTAAAACTGCTGTTCTCAAAGCGAAAGAAACTGAGGAAACAGCTAACTTAAGCCAGAAAAAAGCACTGATTGAGCGCTTGAAGCACATCATTCAAAACGAAGAAAATATTGGCGCTGCGTTTAAGGCATTCAAAGAAATTCACGAAGCGTGGAAAAATGTGGGTGATATTGCACGTGAAAAACGCAACGATATGCAGCACGAATATTCGAAGCTGCTTGAGCAATTCAACTACCAGATTTCCATTTACCGCGAATTGAAGGAACATGACTTGAAGCGAAACCTTCAACTCAAAGAAGCCCTTATTTCCCAATTGGAGGCCCTTACAAAAAGTGAATCCGTGCGCGATCTTGAGTCCCTAATCAAATCTCTACAAAATGAATGGGAAGAAGTTGGTCCAGTACCAAATGAAGAGTGGGAGAAACTGAAAGATTTGTATTGGAAGCATGTGCGTGCAATCTACGACCGCATCAATGTGCACTATGAAGGTCGACGCAGTGCACTGGCAGCAAACATTCAACTCAAGCGTGATCTATTGGAAAAAACACGTGAACTGATTGTACAAAGTGAAGCCAATTCCACAAGTAAACAGTGGGACGATGCCACTGAGAAGCTGCTCGAATTTCAAGAGGCATGGAAGAACATTGGTTTTGGTTCACGCAAAGAAAATGAAGAGGTATGGCAGGAATTCCGAGGGGAATGCGACGTTTTCTTTTCACGTAAAAAAGCGTTCTTTGGAAAAATCCAAGAAAAATACTCGGTTATCGCTGAGGCAAAACGCTCCTTGATCGCACAGGCAAATGCCCTTCGTGAATCGACCGATTGGAAAGCAACAGCCGATCAATTAATGGTGTTGCAGAAAAAATGGAAAGAATCTGGCCATGCCGGTCAAAAAATAGAGCAGAAACTTTGGTCTGAATTCCGCGGCGCTTGTGATGCTTTTTTCAACGCCAGACAAAAGCACTATGGTGAACAAGACCAGGAATTTGAAACAAATCTCGCTGCAAAACAAGCGATTATTCTACAGATAGAAAATTACACTGTTCCTAACACAAAAAAACAAGCACTGGATGATCTACGCGAGTTTACCACAGCATTCAATGCCGTAGGACGCGTGCCGATAAAACTAAAGGATAGTATTTACAATGCCTATAAAACAGCCATTGATGCGCATTACTCCAAAATAAAGCTCGAAGGTGCAGAAAAGGAAAACGTAATGTTCCAGGCACGGATCGATACATTAGCTGGTAGTCAAGATTCAGCACGTGCATTTTCCCGTGAAAAATCAGACATCCGTCAACAAATCGAAGGATTGAAAAATGAGATTCGACAATACGAAAACAATCTAGGTTTCTTTGCGAACTCTAAAGGAGCTGACGAGTTGAAAAAAGAAGTAGAAGCAAAAATTAATGCTTCCAAAAATAAAATTGAAGCACTGAAGCGCAAATTATCCATGATTCCAAATGAATAAATTCATCAACGCAATCTTATTGTTTTTGCTCTTTCCTACGATGGCCATGACCATTTATGTAGGATTTGATCTACCTGTAGATTTTTTAAAGACCACTGGCGCTTATATCCCCTATAAAACAGAAATATTTCTCGGATTGGGTTTACTTATTTTAATCATTAACCTCCGCAGAAGTATCCGCCGATGGATGGGTATGCGCATCATCAATCAAACAGACCGTTTTCGTTGGAATGTCCCAGTAAGTAGCAATCGAATGAAGAGGATCGTCGTATACACCTTACTTGAGGCCTTTATTCTAGGTTTTATTGGGTTTGCCCTTTACACCATAACACCACTTGCCATTGTACCTGCTGCAGGATACCTTTTTTGCACCGTGGACAACGTTGTTTTTCTTTTGGTGGGCGGTATAGGCAAAAAATTTAGGGCTGGCGTGACCTCAAAAGCAGTCATAGTTGCCGACCGCGATGTGGTGTTGGCCTATTTTACTGGGCTCCGACGAGTGACCATACATCAAGATTCTGTGTACTTCCATTACATCAAAGATTTGCAATTGGATTTCCCAATCGACTGCATCGAGCTCAATGAACGAGATGCCTTTTTCAATGCCTTGAACGATCAAATTGATCGAGACCGGGTGTTTGTTACGACAGAACGCACGTAATACACCAGATTGGCAGTGACCTGGAATCAATACCAATTGAAAATCAATTGATTATTTCGGCTGTTCACACAAATATAATGTTCCATTTGTTGTCTAGAAATCTGTTTCCGGCTCTTCTCGGTATCAGTTTTTCTTTAAATACTTTTTTTAGTTGTGTTTAATTCAGCTAAACACTTGTTTTCAAAAGACTCTTGTGAACTATATAATTCATTAATCATTAGAAAAAACATCAAATGGTTGGGTCAATTTGGCAGTAAATTATTACCAAAAAGACAATACTGCCCTATCTTTTTAACTATACGCTGTGTTTAAGTTTACTGATTTGCTTGAAGTGTTGACTAATTAAAATTCTTACTTTGTATTAGTTATTGTGGGGTCTTACTACATACAATGAGGAAAAACCAAGCGTTAAATGCGGCAATTGATTCGACAGATGATATTGTTCAGCTTCAAAGATTGATTCGAACGTCAGTATTGACTGGGTCGGACCAAGAGCTTGATGCCTTTTTTGGCGACTTGAAAACAGCATTAATCACCGTTGACAATGAATTTAAAATTCTCTACATCAATAACACTGCGGCAAACCTAGTTAGCGACAAAGAATACGAGGCTGAAAAAGGCAGCATGGTCATTGATTTCGTGAAGCGCATCTTGAGTCCATCTTCACTTATTTCATTCTACGAGCACCTCATCCACAAAAATGAACTCAAGCTTTCAGAAGGCTTTACAATGCCTAGAATTGAGCGCATTGGAATGATCCCGATAGGAACAGATGGATTCGTGATCAAGGTATGGTTAAACGAGCGTTATACCGACTCTGCGGCCAACCTTTTCCGTTACTTCCCTGGATTGCCCATTGCTTATTTTGGTTTTGATTTATTGGCAGGGAAGCGCTTATCCATTCGCTTTCTTAGTGACAACTTCCACATCCTTTTTCCATTCTTGGATATTGATCATGTGATTGCAGACGAAAACTATTTTCTCTCCAACTTCCATCCAGACGATCTCCCAGAATTTTTAAGTAAGATCCAACACTTAAAAAAAGGCCGCGATTCATTCAATACAGAGTTTAGATTGATGAAACCCGACGGAAGTGAGCATTGGTACCGTTTGATTTCAGGAAAATTCTCTGAGCGCAAGGATAAAAACTTTTGGTTGGCCTATATTGAGGACATTGACGAAAAGAAAAAACCGGCCCTTGAGAAAGAGCGTTTGGTTTACGAAACCCTCGATGAGGAACGCAACCGAATGGCGATGGAGCTGCACGATGGCTTGGGCCAAAATCTTGTTGCATTGAATTTGTACCTCTCTACGGTAATGTCCGAAACTGAAAATAGGATGCTTGGCATTTGCCGTGACTTGGCTAAAGAGAGCATTATGTTGATGAAATCGATGTGTTACAATCTCGCGCCGCCCGAGCTTGACCGTGGATTGCTTTATGCCTTGGATGTGTACTTTGGCAAGATGAATGAACTCTCAGGCAACATCGAATATGTGTACAATGCCAAAAAAGTTCCGCTAACGCACATGACGCAAGAAAACGCGTACAACATTTTCCGCATCATTCAAGAATTTGTCACGAACTCGCGAAAGTATTCCGAATGTACAACGATTGAATGCACGATAGGAAAGCGCAATCAAAAAATGATCTTGGAAATTCACGACAACGGGATTGGTTTTGATATGCGTAAAATTGAAACTGGCTTCGGATTGAAGAACATGGTAAAACGTGCTCATGTGGCCAACGCCTCCATTGAACTCATCAGTGCTCCAGGAGAAGGAACGGCAATCATTATTGAGTTTTAGGTGTCCTTTACACCCCAGGCATTTCAGAGAAATACTCTCCGCCTTCAGCAACCGCTTTTATGGCTTCTTTAATGGTCGAAATGGATGCGTTTTTAAGCACATATCCCTTCAAACCAATTTCCTTCGCTTTTAATAAATAATGAGGCTGATCCTGCATCGTGATGGCCATGATGCGTATGCTTGAATTCGATTGAATCAATTCTCGAGAAATTTCCAATCCATTTTTATCGCGCGGTAAATTGATATCCATCAAAACCACTTCTGGCTCTAGCTGTAAAATTGGCTCTACAATGTTCTCGCCATTCGTAAATACAGTCACCGAATAACCCATTGCCACAAGAATTTCTTCCCAAACCGCAGCAATCAGTTTAAAATCTTCAACAACAACAGCGTTTTTACTCATACGCTACAATTTTTAGGTATAGAAATATAACAACTTGCAATTAAAGGTATCCTTTTTCCTTTGCCCAGCCAGTCAATTGTGCGGCATTGGAAAAATCTAGTTTTTTTAAAATATTGTGTCGGTGTGTTTCCACCGTACGTGGCGAAAGGAACAATTGATCCGCAATTTCTTTTGAAGTCAAACCTTTGGCAATCAATTTAATCACCTCAATTTCTTTCAAGGTAACTTCTTTTTTATTCTCTTCGTTGTCCAAGTGCAGTAAGGACGCAAAATAACGGTCTTTGATTTCTGTAGCGATGTAGGTCTCTCCATTGTAAACTGCATGCACAGCAGCAATGAGTTCTTCACGATTGATGTTCTTTGTTAAATACCCTTTCCCACCAATCGACAAAAACTTCTTCACATAGTTGATCTCATCGTGCAAGGTCAAACCAATTATTCGTGTTTTCGGCAAACTGTTGTAAATCCGTTCCGCTGCATCAAAGCCATTACTTCCTTTAAGGTTAATGTCCATCAGTACCACATCTGGGCGGTATTGAATAGATAAATTGTAGGCGTCATCCGCATTGTCTGTCTTCGCAACCACCTGAATTCCGGGCGCTGTTGACAGCAAAGAAACCCATGCTTCACGAATCAACGCATGGTCATCGACAACAAGTACTTTAATTAGTTCTGACATAAGTAGCGAAATAGAATTCTAAAAGATTTGAATGTGAATGTACTAAATTATTTCTCAATTCGTAAAAATCACAGCATACTTCATGGATAAAAACAGCGTAAATCATCAGTAAAGAATACATAAGGTTCTCCGCGTGTAGACGACCATAAGCTTGTTTTCCCAAAAGCCTTCTGTACAGCAGGGTTCTGGCACATGGAAGTTGTTAGCACTTCGTTTTTTATGCTTAAAATTTTTACTGATTTCTATTTATCAGTTTCTCATACTTTTGATTGTTTTCATTCCTCACTGTCATTACTTTCTTGAATTTTTTCCACTAACTTCTTTTCAAATTTGTTGTGTATAAAAAGAATTGAAAGCCCAAATAAAATAGCAGAAACAATCAGTATATTGTTTATGATCCCATCAACAGAAAAAGATATTCGAATTAATATGGTTGAAATAAGAAACCCTGAATTCCGAATAACTTTATGGAAATCGTCTGTGTGGAAAAATGAAATTAACAACAAGATTACATCGGCAATAATTAGAATATTGAAAAACTGTTCAAAGAAAATATTGTTGATGTTCTTGAAAGAAAGAGCATTATTTTCAAGTGGTTGAAAGATACTAATACTCCAGTTTAAAAATGAATATATTGCAATGATCAAGAGCACAGGAACTAAGGCTGTGGCTATCCATTTTTTTGCTTTTATAAATTTTGAAATACTTGAAGATTGACTTTTACTATTTTTAATAGTTCTAAATACCCTGGTTCGTTGAACATGGAATAGATAAATTAAATAGAATAAAAAGACCGAAGCTATTAAATCATAGGTAAACTGCAAATCATTTTTAATGCTAAACCAATGAGACGAAAGTGATAAATCTGAAAGGTCTTTGAACAATCGTCGAATAATGATGAGTGAAATAATTTCATATTGCTTTGAGATATAAATAGAAGTTGATTTTGGGAGGTAGTAAACTAAAAGATACACCTCATAAACCAATATAAATGAAAAAGGGGTATATATTGCAGAGATCGGATTGTTTAATAAGTGTGACGGTTCATTGATTGTAATAAGATTAAAATGAATCAAGCCAATTAATACTAAGTGAATAATAAAACTCACTAATGCTATCCATAAGATCACACGTTCACTCCTTTCTTTCGTTCTCTTTGAAAGAAGTTTTTGGTGCAGTTTTTCAAAGAGTATTGATGAGTCCATGTTCATTGTCTTAAGTACGATGTAAAAATATATGAAAGACTGTGAACTTCACAATAAAAGTGTTCTTGACTTAGGTCCTTGTTTACCTCTCTTAGAATACCTATCTTTCAATGCGATTATTTTCAAAGAACACTCAGGTGTTTCTCAATCACTATTTCTTTGAACAATAGTGGAGTATATATGCGTTAAAACAAGTTGATTTTGAGTACTTCGTCAGACTCTCTTCGTGTTATTTTCGGTCTAATTGATTCCGTTCATCACTACGACATCATTACCGATCAACACGGTGTAATTTTACACTGTGGGCCTTTGATGCGGGAAGATGTTCCGAACATTGCTTCGGGTGAAGCACTGTTTGACTTTTTCAAATCTGTTCAATACGCCAATTTTAGTGCGCTGTATCAAGCAAGTGAAACGGATAAACACAATGATGTATTTGAAGTTGTCAATGCCAACCATCTACGTTTGGATGTCCGTATTTCACGCATTACTGAAGAGACTATTTATCTTCATTGTGCTCCGATGCGAACGAGTGATGTCGCGATTGTAAGTCATGTCATCAACTCTATAGATCCAGCGCTAACTCCCAATCAATTTATTCTTGATGTACTGCATCATCTGCCCTTCGATGTCGGTATTTTTGACCGGGAAGGACGCTATTTATACATCAACCCTGCAGGGATAAAAAATGACAGCACACGGAACTTTATCATTGGGAAAACAGATTACGACTATTGTGATTTGAAAGGCATCGATCGTTCAACGGTTGAACCACGAATGATCAATTTCCGACGGGTCATCGAAACAAAAACACCCTCCGAATGGGTCGACGAGCATCAAAAACACGGAGCTGAAAGTGTTTTTGTTTTGCGCCGCTATCACCCTGTTATGAATAGCACAGGGGAGGTATCTTATGTCATTGGGTATGGCATCGATATTTCAGCAGAACGCAACTCAGGAATCAAATTACAGCAGAAGCAAAAAGATCTCGAACGGCTTACTTTTTTCTTGGACAACGCTATAGATGGAATTCAAGTTGCAAATGAGAGTGGTCATTTTGTATATCTCAACAAAACATCTCGAAACCGCTTGGGGATAGACGAAAATGAGATACACGAACGGACAATTTTTGATATTCAATCGTACTTTAATTCGGAGGAAGACTGGATTAATCATATTAAAGATCTGAAGAAAATAGGGCGTTTATCTATTGAAACAAGTCATCGAAACATTAAAACAAACGATTTGACTCCTGTTCATCTTGAGGTCATCCCAACAAATTTCGGAGGAGAGAACTTTGTGCTTAGCATGTCGACCGATATCAGCGAGCGAAAGAAATTCATTAAAGAAATTGAGCTAGCCAATGCGCGCTATGCGGAAATCAACGAGAAGCTGGAGATTTCCATCGCTGAAAAAATCTCACGAAATGATGAACTGACGGAACGATTGGCGAATCAGGATAAACTGGCGATGATTGGTGAAATCACGGCCGGAATTACGCACGATCTAAACACACCTATTGGTGCCGTAAAAATCGGTGCAGAAAGTATCCGCTATTCCTTAGAAAACCTCTTTAAAAGCGTGATTGAAAAATGTTCATTCGAGCAGCTGCATTATGCGTGTGGAAGAGCCGTTGAGAGCAATGTAAAAATGTTCATTGGCGGACTGCAAGTGATGCGTGAAACAAAAGCATTCAGTGAGATGCTAAAGCTTCGTTATCCCGAAAGGAACGACCTCGACAACTTGTCCTCTGCATTTGTCAAAGCGCGCATTCTTGCCGAGGAAGATGCTGTCATTGACTATGTCATGTCAGGAAAAAATCCATTTGAGCTGCTCGATTTAATGTACCATATTCAAAGCATACGCACCTTTGTCGACACCGTTATGGAGGCCGGAGAGAAGGCCGCATCCGTCATTCGCAACCTTCGTTTTTATTTAAAAGAGGGAGCCAACATTAGCAAGGAAAATGTCAATTTACATGAGAACATTCGCACGGTATTGAATGTCTTCAATCACCAATTGAAACAAGGCATTGAACTACATTTCGATGTTCCTCAAGACCTTGAAATCGTGGGGTATGAATCAAAATTATACCAGCTTTGGTCCAACCTCATCAAAAATGCGATCGATGCCATTGGAAGCAGAGGTGAATTGAGTATCTCAGGATGGAAAGAGAAAGGCCGTTTAATGGTCGAGGTAAAAAATAGTGGGACGATGATCCCCATGGAATTACGGGATAAAATTTTCGAGAAGTTCTTTACAACAAAGTCAGATATGAATGGGACTGGTTTAGGCCTGAGCATCGTGAGTAAAGTCATCGAAGACCACGGCGCACAAATAAAATTGGATTCTAATGAGCAAAACACCTCTTTTCTTGTTACTTTTACAACAACCTAAACCAGAAAACTCAAATTGATGACTAGCCACAAGTTCGCTATTGTGTGTGTTGATGATGATCCAATGATCACATCACTTCTCAGCTTTCAGTTGAGGAAGATTATCAATAATAAGAATACATTTATCGAAACCTATTCCCAACCAACGGAAGTGGAAGAGAAAATTGAGGAATTGATTCGTTTTGGTGTCAGCATTATTTTCATCATTGTAGATTATCAAATGCCTGAAATGACAGGTGCTCAATTGATCCGGAAGGTCAAGGCAAAATACCCTGAGGTTGCTTGCATCATGCTGTCTGGTCAAGCAAATGAGCTCATTGTAAGCGAACTCCAAAATGAAAATCTACTTGAAATGTTTCTTTCGAAACCGTGGAGTGAGAAAGCCCTTTTTGATGTAGTTCAGCCCTTGATTGCCGACACCTTATCCTAAGTTATTTTCGTAAAGCAAGAGCTCGGATCTCTTGTTTGAGGTTGTTTTGAGCATCCACTAATTTAAAAATAGGCACATAATTCCCCCCACCAAGTCGCGCTGATTCAATCATCTCATCAGCATCATTTTCGCTGTTTCGAATGCCCACAACAGACATATTGATGCCTTTGCGCCGGTACTTTCTGATGTATTTTTTATAATCATCAGAGTTTCGATTAAAGGCCCCATCTGTAATAACGATAATTTGATTGACACCGTCGATCTTGAAGGACTTTAACGCTTCTGTATAGCCAAGTTTAATGCCTTCACCACCTGCTGTCATTCCGCTTGCCTTTAGTTCGGAAACTTGTGCTTTGATGACTTCCTTGTCCGCACCAGAGGTCGAAGATAAAAGCACGCGTGTATCGGTCGCATAGGTCACAATCCCCATTTTATCTTCAGCCCGAAGCATATCGATCAACTGAAAGAGTGAGTACTTCATCAATTCCATTTTATCACTTTGGCGCATGGAGGATGAGATGTCAAGAATGAATACAACATTTACAGGTTTGAAATGCGTGGTGGAGAAATCATCCTCATCGAGGGTGCTTAGTTCTATCGGAATTTCTGTGCTTGAAGTAGAGACCTCCTGATTCAGTTGCTCATCAAGAATGATTTCAATACTCGTGTCGCGCGTGGTAGCGACCAGCTCAGGCTCAGGCGTTAACACAATTGGTCCTTTGCGCATTGGAATAATGATTTCGTGCCGATTAAAGTTGATGTATGCCCCAAGTTCTTCGGGAAAATACCCCTCATGTACCGCATAGAAATAACTGAATCCTATGCTGGCATCTTCACTAATTTTTCCATTCTTATCCGTTCGTTTCATCCAAACAGGTGTTCCGTTTTGAATCATGGACACCGTAGAAAGATCCAATGGTTTTTTGTTTTCCGCATCAATGGTTATTACTGTAAGCTCAAACTTTTGGCTATTTCCTGCTGGACGCACACTAAAATCTGGACATGCGGTAAAGGCAGAAAGGTTGTCTGTTGGAACTTCATTGATTGTTCCTGAAAGACGAATCCGGGTGGCTGCTGCCCGATCGCTTGTAAATACATCAATGTCATATGAAAATCGTCCTTTTATGGATGGATTGACTTGAAAACGAATGTACATGGAACTGTCTGGTCCTATTCGGTCACTTGCTGCGACATACGACACATCTGCTGGCTTTTTTACACTGAGAATGTATTCCTTTTTTGCGCCGATATTCGACACCTTAATATCCACGAAACGATCATCATACGATTCCAGCACTCCGAAGTCGTAGTTCACCGTTTCGAAGCGCAATTGCGCATGGCCGAGAAACGAAAAAAGGATAAAAATACAGGGATAAAAACGCATACAACACGAAACGGAAAAGGGGATAAAATGTTACTTATACCAACAAAAAAGGGCCTACCGAAGTAGACCCTAATATTTATTTTTTCATCCTAAAAATCAATGACCTTTTTTGCAAGATTTCTCTCCTTTGCACGATGATTTATCCTTGCAATCAGACTTTTTTGAGCAACAGTCATCTTTTTTTGTGCACTCATTTCCGCCCATGAATTTTCCGTTCTCGTCGTAATGCGCCATGCACATTGCTTTTTCTTCTGAAGTACATTTCAGGGAATCACACATTGCTGCGCATTCGTCTTTCGTCATTTTAGCACACTCACGCATGTCACATTTTCCGATCATGTATTCACCGTTGTGGTGTGCGTTACATGCACCCATTTGACCTTGGCAATCCTTCATGTCTTTCGAACATTCCATTTTCCCGTGGCACTTGTCCATTCCACAAGCGGCATCTTTAGACACATCACCGTGACCATTTCCAAGTATTGGAGCGATAACCAAACCAATTAGGCAAGTCAATTTAATCAAGATGTTCATTGATGGTCCAGACGTGTCTTTGAATGGATCTCCAACTGTATCACCAGTAACTGCAGCTTTGTGCGCATCAGAACCTTTGTACGTCATTTCACCGTTGATCATGACACCAGCTTCGAAAGACTTCTTCGCGTTGTCCCAAGCTCCACCAGCGTTATTTTGGAAAACTGCCCAAAGTACACCTGAAACTGTTACACCAGCCATATATCCACCTAACATTTCAGCGATTAACTGATTGTCAGAACCATAAACTAACTTACCTAACAGCACGATTGCAATAGGGAAACCGATGGTCAAAATACCTGGCAACATCATTTCACGTAAAGCAGCCTTTGTAGAAATCTCTACACACTTACCGTATTCTGGCTTTCCAGTTCCTTCCATAATTCCTGGAATTTCCTTGAACTGACGACGTACTTCGTACACCATGTCCATTGCAGCCTTACCCACTGAATTCATCGCCAAAGCAGAGAATACAACTGGAATCATACCACCAACAAACAACATTGCCAAAACTGGTGCTTTAAAGATATTAATTCCATCAATGCCTGTAAATGTTACGTAAGCCGCAAACAAGGCCAATGAAGTCAAGGCTGCAGAAGCAATCGCAAATCCTTTTCCTGTGGCGGCAGTTGTATTACCCACTGAATCCAAAATATCTGTACGCATGCGCACTTCTTTCGGCAATTCGCTCATTTCAGCGATACCACCAGCGTTATCTGAAATTGGTCCGAAAGCATCGATCGCCAATTGCATAGCTGTTGTCGCCATCATTGCTGATGCAGCCAATGCAACACCGTAGAATCCAGCCAATGCGTATGATCCCCAAATTGCCCCTGCGAACAAAAGAACTGTAGGGAATGTAGAAATCATACCTGTTGCTAAACCAGCAATAACGTTTGTTCCTGCTCCAGTAGATGATTTTTGAACGATTTTCATAACTGGTTTTGTACCCAATCCAGTATAGTATTCAGTAACAGATGAAATTGCTCCACCAACCACTAAACCAATAATTGTTGCGTAGAAAACACGCATTGAAGAAATATCTTTAGATCCTTCACCAAAGAAGTCCATGCTCATTGTTTCTGGCAACATGTATTTAACCAAAAAGAAACATGCAACAGCTGTTAAGGCAATAGATACCCAGTTACCAATATTCAAGGCTGTTTGAACTTGCTTTTCTTTTGCGTCATTGCTTGTGATTTTAACAAGCATAGTTCCGATGATCGAGAATAAGATACCAAATCCAGCAATCGACATTGGCAATAAGATTGGACCGATTCCACCGAATGCATCTTGAATAGCGCCACCCATGTCCTTGATCACATAGTTACCTAAAACCATCGCAGCTAAAACTGTTGCTACATACGAACCAAATAAATCGGCACCCATACCAGCAACGTCACCTACGTTATCACCTACGTTATCTGCGATTGTTGCAGGGTTACGAGGATCATCCTCAGGAATTCCAGCTTCTACTTTACCTACTAAGTCAGCACCAACGTCAGCAGCTTTTGTATAAATACCACCACCAACACGAGCAAATAATGCAATTGATTCAGCTCCTAGAGAGAATCCAGCCAATGTTTCCAATACGATTGTCATATCTTCTGTTGAAGTCCATTGACCTTTCATAAAGAATTGGAAGAAAATAATAAAGAAAGCTGTTAAACCAAGCACTGCCAAGCCAGCAACTCCCAATCCCATAACTGTTCCACCACCGAAAGAAACTTTCAATGCTTGCGGTAAACTAGTGCGAGCAGCTTGTGTTGTACGAACATTTGTTTTCGTTGCAATTTTCATCCCCATGTTTCCAGCCAAAGCTGAAAAGAATGCCCCAAAAATGAAGGCAACAACAATAAGAATGTGTGTTGTTGGTACAAAAAATGAAATCGCAGTTAACACGATACTTGCTGCAACAACAAAGATTGCTAATAGTCTGTATTCTGCTTTTAAGAATGCCAATGCACCTTCATAAATGTAATCTGAAATTTCTTTCATTTTACCATCTCCAGCGTCTTGCTTTAAAACCCAAGCTCTTTTGATCCACATGAAAAGAAGACCGATAATTGCCATCGCTATTGGCACATAAATCATAAATGACCCCATAAAGTAGTTTTTAGTAATAATTTTTGTCGGGCGCAAAAGTAGAGGTTTCCTAGAACTTCTGCAAGTTTGCCCATCTTTGTATTTAGAGTAGGCACTTACGCATTCAAGGAGACAAGGTTACACAAAAGACAATATGGTCTTTACAAATAGGTATTAATAATGATTTTTTGGTTCAGTATTTCGAATTAAATTGCTGATTTAATTTTCGATTTCAAGGTGTTGATGTCCATTACACCACTTGATCGCCACTGAATTTCGCCCGACTTGAACAAAATAAAGGTCGGAACACCACGAATCTTAAACTTATCAGCAATGTCTGTGTTCTTGTCCACATCAATTTTTAAAATCCGTACTTCATTTCCCATCTCGTGTTTCAATTGATCCAATACCGGTTGCATTGTTCTGCACGGACCACACCAGGTGGCATAAAAATCGACCAATGTCGGTAAATCAGCTTTTATGATTTCTTGGAACTTTCCCATTTTATTGCGAATTGATTTTCTTAAATTTAGTGAATTCAGCGGCTTGTTTAAACGCACCAAGCAAAATTAAGTGAAGAAAATCCAACACTGTGTAACATAAGTTATATTCAACTGCTTTCGTCTATCTTTGCACCATGCAAGAAGCGAAGCGCACCGTTATTGATGGATTCAAGCTCCTCCTATTCTGGATTCTGGTATTTGATGTTCAACGCATCATCTTCTCACTGCACAACTACGATAAATTCACGGATGTCTCTTGGGGAGAGTGGTTTCAGGCCTTTATCTTTTCCTTGCGCTTGGATTTAGCCACTGCAGGTCTTTTGAGTTTGTTGCCAATGTTGATCCTGATCACCGGAATTTTCTTCAAAAAACCATGGCACAGAAAACTCTTCTTCGGCGCAATGCTCATCGAAATCATCCTGTGCTCCATGATCCATGGTGGTGAAATCAATGCCTACCCGGAATGGAACCATAAGTTGAATACACGCGTTTTCACTCACTTACTTAATCCGGGTGAAGTTTTCCGAACGGCCGATTACGGGATGACCATTTGGTTCATCATTTATGCGGTGATTGAAACTGTCATCGGATTTTTCATCTTGAAGAAACTCTATCCACCAAAAACTGCATATCCCAAAAAGAGTGCTTGGTACATTGCAGCACCCATTTCTATCGTGTTGCTTAGCAGTTTTACTGGATTATTTATCGTGCTTGGCCGCGGTGGATTTCAACAAATCCCCATCAACATCGACGCCGCCTATTATTCAAAAAACTATGTGTCGAATGACTTATCTGTCAATTCCGTCTACTATTTTACCAAGAGTTTTATGCTCTACAACCGTAGTGAAATCGGCAACTTGTTTCCGCAAATTTCCGAGAAAAAAAGCAAGCGTTTGCTGAAAGATCTTTACACTTACCCGCGAGAACATACTGTTGACATTCTGAACAACGATAAACCAAATGTCGTTTTTATTATCCTGGAAGGCTGGACGGCTGATGCCGTAGGATGCCTCAACAATGGACGTGGGGCAACGCCACATTTTGATGCCTTGGCAAAAAATGGTGTGCTCTTCACGAACATTTATGCTGCGGGAAGCACTTCAGAAATTGGCAATGCAAGCATCTTCGCGGGTTACCCTGCCCTACCGGAGATTTCTATTTCCATGCAGCCAGACAAACACCGGAAACTTCCATCGATCAATCAAGACCTCAAGAAGTGGGGATATACTTCGCATTACCTTTTTTCTGGGGATTTAAAATACGGAAACATCGGGGGATTTTTCATCGACCATGGTTTTGATGTCGTAGAAGATGAAAATGAATTCCCCACGAACCTTCCACATGGGAAACTCAATTATTACGACGAAGCCTTGTACTCCTTATTGCTGAAAAAAATCAATCAGACCAAAGGACCATTTATGCACTGTGCCTTTACCGGAAGCACCCATTCGCCTTATGATTTCCCCAAAGGAAAAGCGCCCGTATGGAAAGGTACAGAAGCGAAATTTATGTCATCGGTGTTCTATGCCGACCATTGCTTAAATAATTTCATCAAGGCCTGTAAAAAGGAAAAATGGTACAAGAATACGATTTTCGTTCTCGTAGCCGACCATGGGCATGCGTCGCCTTTCAATACCAATCCAAGTGTCGCTCAATTTTTCCGAATTCCACTCTTGATCTTCGGAGAACCAATTAAAACAGAATGCCGTGGCAAGCGCATCAATGCCGTAGGTTCACAATCGGACATTGCCACAACGCTACTGCGTCAAATGCACGGCGATGTGAAACACTACCCATGGAGCAAGGACTTACTTAATCCAAATGTCCCACAATTTGCATTGCATACTATCATCCGAGGCTATGGTTGGGTGACGCCTAAAGGGCATTTCACGTGGCACATGGACGGAAAAATGTTCCAAGAGAACACCTTCGATGCACAGCACATTGGAAAAGAAAGGAAGCGTTGTCACGCTTTCATGTCTCTTCTTTATGAGCAATACAAGTCACTCTGATTTTCCGTGAAATGAATATCTTTAACTCGTGAAAATCCTCGTCGTTCGTTTCAGCTCCATTGGTGACATTGTACTCACCACACCCGTACTTCGTGCCATCAAAACACAGCGTCCTGAAGTGGAGATTCATTACTTGACGCGCAAGACTTACGCATCACTTCTCGAGAACAATCCTCACATCCATCAACTGCATACTTTTGATCAAAGCATCAACGAAATACTGCCAATGCTCAAAAAGGAGCGGTACGACTTCATCGTTGATTTGCATAAGAATGTGCGCACGCTGCGACTGAAATTAGCGTTAAAGCGGCCATCATGCAGTTTTGAAAAGGAAAATGTCAAGAAGTGGATTTTGGTGAATTTCAAAAAAGATACACTTCCGAAAGTGCACGTCGTCGATCGCTATTTCTCTGCAGTGAAAAGTTTAAATGTTGTTTCGGACCAAGGGCCTGCAGAATTATTCATTTCTCCTGAAGAAACAGTTGATACGGATGTTCAGTTTGCTGTTCTACCAAAAAAATACACTGCTGTAGCCATTGGTGCTCAATTCGGAACGAAACGATTGCCCGAAGACCTTGTCGCGCAAATCATTCAACAAAGTTCGTCTCCAATCCTCATTGTGGGAGGTCAAGAAGACTGTGAACGCGGGAATCGCATTTGTGAACTATGTCCAGATCGAAAGGTAATCAATACCTGTGGTGAATTGTCCATCATGCAGTCAGCATCCATCGTTGCTCAAAGTTCAAGCTTATTGACCGGAGATACCGGGATGATGCACATTGCCGCATGTTTCGATGTGCCAATTGTTAGCGTTTGGGGAAATACTGTGCCTGCATTAGGGATGTATCCGTATTATCCAAATCATTCTGAAAAGTACAGCATACATGAAGTGCTTGACTTAAGATGTCGGCCGTGTTCAAAAATAGGATTTCAGAAATGCCCAAAGGCCCATTTCAACTGCATGAACTTGCAAAATAGTGCTGCGATTGCGAAGGACCTTGAAAATCGATCAAGACAAACGGACTGATTTTATTCGTCGCCCAAGAACAATTTTTTCAGTTCCGTTGCCTCTGAGGGCTTCATTTTACCAGCAAGAATAAGGCTCAATTGTTTTCTACGCAAGGCCCCTTCGAAGCGTTCTTTTTCCTGATCCGTTTCTGGGATGAGCTCAGGCACTTGAATGGGTGCTCCATATTGGTCAACGGCAACAAAGGTATAAATGGCTTCGTTGCACTTCTCGCGTTGACCTGTGATGGCATCTTCCACAAAGACATCCACAAAAATCTCCATAGATGAACTAAACGCGCGAGAAACTTTGGCTTCCAATGTCACGATGGACGCATGATTGATCGGCTTCTGAAACGAGACATTGTTCACCGATGCGGTTACCACTACCCGTTTGCTGTGACGGTGTGCTGAAACGCTCGCGATAACATCCATCCACGCCAACAATTGTCCACCGAATAAATTACCTAAGGTATTTGTGTCATTGGGCAACACAACTTTAGTCGTGATGGAAAGTGTTTCGGATGCGCGTCTCGATTTCATGAAAACTGTTTTGACAAAAGTACACTTTTTAACAGTGAGGTTTGCGTAGGATCTATACAAAAACAAGTGTCCACGATCAAAACTATAGTCTTCATTCACCGTGATCCTGAAATTATTGACTCAAGCATTCCGCATCAACATCCTTTCTTTATCTTTGTGTGCAATCTGATGTCATAGACAGCGATTGCCACAATTTTGTCCCACATTTCAACCAACACGATGTTGCCACTTGTTCAATACGTACCGCTCGGATTAATCGACTACAAAGAGGCATGGGACCTTCAGGAAAAACTATTCAACGCAACCATTTCCGAGAAAATTCAAATCCGCAATGGAGCGACAGAGATCGTGACCAAAAATCACTTGTTGTTTTGTGAACATCCTCATGTATTTACTTTGGGAAAGAGCGGTGACGAAGGGAATTTGCTCTTAAACGAAGAAGGGCTTGATGCCAACAATGCGACATTTTACAAAATCAATCGCGGGGGTGACATCACGTACCATGGTCCCGGACAACTTGTCGTTTACCCAATTTTTGACCTCGACCATTTCTTCACAGACATCCACAAGTACATGCGTTTTTTGGAAGAATCAGTGATTTCGACCCTGCGAGAATTCGGCATTGAAGGGGGACGAATCGATGGCTTAACGGGTGTTTGGCTTGGAGGAGATACACCAAGACCTCGAAAAATTTGTGCGATGGGCGTGAAAAGTTCACGCTGGGTCACGATGCACGGCATTGGCTTTAATGTCAATTCGGACTTGAGTTATTTCTCTCACATCATCCCTTGTGGGATCGACGACAAGGCAGTGACATCGATGCAACACGAACTGGGCAGGCCATTGGATATGTCTGAAGTTACGGAAGTACTCAAGCAAAAATTGGCCGAACAGTTCAACTTCACCTACACCGAATAAGCATGGCAAAGTCAATGAAACGGTTCCTGCGCATTCTGCTCTTCACATGCATTGCATTGATCCTGCTTTTTAATGTGTTCATTGTACTTTCAGGGAGATATTATCTCTACACCGGCATCTATCAGACCTATCTGCAAGGACGCATGGGACCAGGCATTTATGACCTCCACAACTTTCCATACCGCACCCTTGAACATTCTACCCATCCACAACCATGGAAAAATAGCAATGGATACAATGCCATTCAACCGAAAAAGGCAGACATGGACTACATAAATTCCTTAGGTACAAGTGCATTTTTGGTAATCAAAGGAGACGAGATTATCTACGAGTATTACAATGAAAGTCATTCAAAATCTACAGTCAGCAACGCCTTTTCAGCAACAAAAACAGTAATTGCCTTTCTCATTGGAATTGCCATCGACGAAGGGGAAATCAAAAGTCTCGATGAAAAAGTAGGCAACTATATCCCAGAATTCAATGAGAAAGGAAGAGAAAAGATCACGATACGTCATTTGTTAGTGATGGCGTCAGGATTGGATTGGGAGGAAAGCGGGAAAAATCCTTTATCAGAAAATGCTGAATCCTATTACGGCACGGACCTCTACGGACTCGTCACACGCCAACATGTTGTTGCTGAACCTGGAAAGGTCTTCAACTACCAAAGTGGAAACACCCAATTGCTTGGATTCGTATTAAAGAAAGCAACGGGTAAATCGGTCTCAGCGTATTGCAGAGAGAAAATCTTGGAACCAATCGGCGCTGAGAGTGATGCGTATTGGAGTTTAGACAAAGAAAACGGAGATGAGAAGTCTTTCTGTTGTTTGTACGCCACAGCACGGGACTTCGCCAAGTTGGGTAAAATCCTCATGTACGACGGCCTGGTTGACGGCAAACGGATTGTTTCCGAAAAGTTTATGCGCGAAGCCAAGCAGCCAGCAAAGATCCGAACCAAGGAAGCATGGAAAAATCTTCGCTATGCACTCCATTTGTGGGTCTATTTTGACAAGAAATCGACCGTTCATTATTTCCGCGGACTGAAAGGGCAATACATCATCACTGTGCCCGACGAAGACTTAATGGTTATTCGCTTGGGAAATCAGCGCGATAAAAACTACATTATTCCAGAAGATAAAATGAACAATCGACGTTATATTAAGCGCCATTTATATCAGGTTGAACATTCAGTTGATGTGTTCCGTTATTTACAAATTGGAAGAGACATCGCTTCAAAAAATTAGAGTTATGCGTGAAGAATTGCTAGGTCCAAAGGTTGAAAAGGTAGGGGTTGCCATCATTCAACAAATCGATGAAGAGGGAAATACGCTGTACTATGCCTATCTATTGAACCTACGCGATGACATTATGGAAGGAATTATTATCACCAGCACTGGCTATGGTGAAAATGCAAATACCGGTGAGAAAATAAAAACATCAACCCTTCGTCACTCATTGGAAGTGCTTCTGCCTCAGGAAGCAGCAAAGATTGAACCCCTCATGGAAGATGTTTTTGCATTGTCAAACGAATATTGGGTGAGTTTTTGGGTGAATGATGTCATGTACGACAAGAAATTCATCTTTTTACCAGAAACAATCACAAAGGATAAAATGAAGCTCATTCCACTTTTGGGCGAAAAAGGAATACTTATTAGCTAATTAATGCACCGACTTGTGCCGGTAAATCGCTGATTTCATGTATATAATCTTTCACAAGATCTTTTCGTGAATTGATTTGAATTCCCCCTGCAAGCACTGGAATTTTGGCAGATTCTTTTGTTAGTCGCATGAAATAACTCTGCATAAAATTTTCGTCTACCGCAGTCAACCATGACGTAATCATTGTCTGAGGCTTCAGTTTTTCTATACACAAACACAAGGCATCGTAAGGCACGCTTTGACCGAGATAAACTGTCGAAAACCCTTTGTCGCGCAACATAAAATTATAGAACAACAAACTGATTTCATGCTGCTCATGTTCGGGTAGGAACAAAAGTGCATCCACCGTTTTTTTCTGCGGGATTGGCAAACGATCCGTTTCTGATATGACCTTTTGACGAATCAAGTTTGACATGAAATGCTCTTGCGCAGGATTAATAGTACCGACCAACCACATAATGCCAATTCGGTCCAAGAAGGGAATCAATTTATCGGTAAACGTCAAGGTAAGGCCAACAGATTGAATCAAATCGTTCAAGGTATCATGAAACAAGCGCTCATCCATTTCGATGAGGGCAACGATCAAACGTTCGATGGCAACATCTTCAGCATTCTTTCCATTGCACTCCATCACATGGTCATGAATCTCTCGGTCAGACATCGTGGCAATCTTGGATATTTTAAATCCACAACGGTTTAAAATGGAAATATTGATGCAGCGTGTAAGGTCATCGTCTGAATAGGTACGAATCTGAGTGTCTGTTCGTTCAGGGGAAAAGAGCGTGTAGCGTTTTTCCCAAATTCGAATGGTGTGCGCCTTAATGCCGCTCAACACTTCTAAATCACGAATCTTATATTCTGCCATAGGTACGCATCAACGAGGAGATAAGATTCCACTCGTTCAAAAATAGAACAATAGACTGGACAATTTGTTTTATGTTGAAGATAAAACTTCCGTATATTTGTTTTGATTCGAATGAATTTTACCCTAAATGGCTTTATCAATGGGTTACTGTAATTCACTTATTGTACGATTTTCTTGTCTAGCACTCTTGTTTTTCCTAGTTCTTTCTGGACTAAATTCATGTGGAACTGAAGATGTTCCCAAAGAAAAATCAACCATTAAATTGGATGAAGACTATTACGAATTTCGAGGGATCTCGTTGAATCAATACGACATTCCAGCGATGATTATGTTACCCGATGAAACGGCAAACATAGGTGCATCAACTCGTCCTGAGATTACTCATCCCGACAGTTTCTTGTGGAGCATCACTCTTGGTACAAAGTTCAAATTGTACATTGAGGATTTTGGAGATTACCGAAACAGAGTAAGCAACAAAAAGAAAGAACTGAAGGAACAGACCTTATTCAACATTCAATACCTCTACCAATCGAGCGATCTGATTGTTTACGAACGCACCTTGATTGTTCGAGGCTCCAAACAAGCATCTCCAACGGTTGGTGTTGAACACAAATCATGGCATGTTTACGGGCAAAAAATCATTGACGGAATCACCTATGAACTGCGCAGCAAAGACGAGGGCTGCAGTAAAAATATCGCTGTGCTCATGGCGAAATCCATCAAATCATTCAAGGCGCTCGATCAGCAATAAACATTTCATCGCTATCAGTCGTTCTTTCTTCTGAACATCTTTACTAATTTTATGTCATGGAATTGAACCGTGAAAATGTGCTTGAGGTGCTGGGTGGAATCACCGAGCCGGAGTTGAAGAAAGATATCGTGACTCTTAACCTTGTTGAAGGGTTGGAGCTAGGCGATCACTCTATATCGCTGACTGTTTACGTGTCTAATCCCGCGCTACATGCAAGAAAACGCATGCAAGAAGCGATCGATTTCAATTTAAAACGTGTTTTCGGAAAGGACACTGAAATCAATTGTCAAGTCGCAACCATTCCCGCCGAAGCCAAGCAAGTACGCCGAAAAATATTGCCTGATGTGAAATTTATCGTGGCTGTCGCTTCGGGAAAAGGCGGTGTTGGGAAATCAACAGTGACGGCAAATCTGGCGGGTGGATTGACAAAATCAGGCTATAAGGTCGGTATTGTTGATGCGGACATCTATGGACCAAGTATGCCGACAATGTTTGATGTGGTGGGTGAACGTCCAACCATGTCGGATGTCGATGGGAAACCCTTGATCAACCCGGTTGAAAGTCACGGAATAAAATTGCTGTCCATCGGATTTTTTACAGAACAGGACAATGCTGTGGTGTGGCGTGGACCAATGGCAGCCAAAGCCCTGAATCAATTGTTTACCGATGCGAATTGGGGGGAATTGGATTACTTGCTGATTGACTTACCGCCCGGAACGGGAGACATTCATTTGTCCTTGCTGCAATTGCTGCCTTTGGATGGTGTAGTGATCGTAAGTACCCCGCAAGAAGTAGCCTTGGCAGATGCACGACGTGGAATCAATATGTTCCGCATGGAGGGTGCGAAAGTGCCAATCGTCGGAATCATCGAAAACATGGCGTGGTTCACACCTGCTGAACTGCCTGAAAATAAATACTATATCTTCGGACGCGACGGCGCGAAAAATTTGGCTGAAGGCATGAATGTGCCCTTTTTAGGGCAAATCCCTTTGGTGCAAAGTGTTCGAGAAGCAGGCGATGCGGGACGACCAGCGGTTTTTCAAGAAAATAGTCCATCAGCAAAAGCCTTTGACGAATTAGTTCTTACTTTTGTCAAAGAACTGAATGAAATCAATCAGAAAAAACAAGCAAAGCACTAAGCCATGTTGAACAAGCTAGAATTGACCGAAAAAGTGCTGGGCGCCCTTGAGCAATTGCGACCTTTTTTAATGGAAGATGGAGGAGATATTGAATTGGTGGAAATCACCGATGATGCTATAGTTCGTGTAAAATTGCTTGGTGCTTGCAGCGATTGTTCGATGAGCATGATGACACTCAAAGCTGGAGTGGAAGAAGCCGTGAAGAAAGTGGCACCCGAAGTGAAGGCAGTTGAAGCCATAAACATCCCAACTTTCGCGTAACGTCCGCATGAGCACTCGGACGAAACTTGGAATTATTGTCCTTTTCGCTCTTGTTACCTTGATTGTTCTTAATGAAATCAATCTCACATTTCTCGAACCCCATTATCCCTACAAACAAGGCTTAATCACCACGGCTGACGAGTACAGTTATTTCTCGGCTGCCGAACAATTGTTGAAAACGGGGGAATGGAATGTCAACAGCACGGGTGAAAAAGCATACATCCGCACGCCAGGTTACGGCTTCATTTATTTTGTAGCACTCGCGCTAGGTGGAACACATGCCTTTGTTGTGCTTAAATGCATTCAATTGCTCCTTTTCGCAGGAAGCATTGTTCTTTTCTTTCGGCTTGCGCGCTTGTTTACCGATGAAAAATTAAGTCTGATTGCTACAGCCATCTATGCACTTCTCCCCTGCTTTTCGGGATTTACCTATTACACCCTATCCGAATCCGTATTGCCCTTTTTTGTGCTGGCCTGGATATATTCCCTGCTCGTCCGAACTGAAAAAAATCAATGGCTGATGCTTTTGTTTTCGACTGCTGCACTCGTGATAATTCGACCGCAACTCATTGTCTTTCCACTGATCATGCTGGGGTATTATGCCGTCAAACGAGAGAAAGCTGTCTTCGCCCTACTCCTTGGACTTCTGCCCTTTCTTGCTTGGCAAGTCCGCACCATGACCATCATAGGCGAATGGCCCGGTCTGCATCCGATTTATTCAACCAACAACAATTCCTTATACCGTCCGCCCCACCAAGAGATGACCGATGTGTTTCACATTTGGGAATACCGCGGGGATGTATTTCATGGCAACATGGGTTTGCTGTCGGGAGATACCACACAAAGAGCGAGAGAAAAGGTATTGCAAACCGTGCCAAAAGGCTATCGAAAGGATCTTGAACCCGTACTACAGGAATTTCAACAATTCAGGTGGCGACAACAAAGCTATGCTGGAAAAGCGCTGCATGGCTATTTGCCAGGGGAAGAGCGCTTGATTCAAAACATCCGCCAAGTGCGCGAAAAACTCCGTGCAGAACATAGAATTGACAACCTCATCCTTACCCCTCTCAAAAGTTTCAAGCAGCTTATTGGGACATCCATGATGAATCTGTATGTATTTCAAGCGCCATACAAGCAGACGTGGGTAGTACTTGGATTGAAAGCAATCAGTTTTGGGCTTATACTTTTGGGACTGCTTTCGGGTATTTGGGTGTTGATACGTTCCAATGATCCGCGACTAAAATTACTTGCTTTGGCCTTGTTCGCCTCTATATTCTACCTTTCTTTTTTCCAGCGGATGAATGAAGAACGCTACCTCTATCCGTATTTGCCGGTGCTGCTGTTGTTTGTTGTTGTATATTCTTCACATTTAGGGAAATTTACATTCAAAAAAAAATAAGCCAGTTTTCGACCCATTTTAAAAGCACTGTTATTCTAAACCAATTAATGCGTTTAATGCTTTGTTATGAAAAGTCTGAACGTCCTCTTCGCCTTGATTTTATTGGCAGCGTGTGTTAAACAAACACCTGTTCAGCAAGTGAATTATTCGGGAACATACGTCATTACAAAAATTACCAGTTCTTTGATTTCAAATACAAGTATTAGCAATAATTGTGTGTTTGAAAATGGAGAACAATACATTGAAAACAGCGAAATTCCGGCATTAGACACCATTGTTACTGATCAATTTTTACTCAAAATAAGTACTTCATCTATTTCTTTTTCACCGACTATTTCAGTGACAGACACAACTTGGAAATTCAATTATCCTTTGATATTTGAATCATTCAATACCAACTTGAATTTAGGGAGATTTACATTTTTCGCAAATGGAACGAAGAGAATTTGGAAACTAACTTCAGTCATAAATAATCAGTTAATTCTTGCGCCATCTGGAATTTGGCCGAATGGAAACGCTGGTGCTAATGTTCAAATTACACTTCAATTGAAAAAACTATGAAAACGATTTATTTCATTCTTGCACTGATTACGTTATCTGCTTGCCATAAAGACGCCCTCACTGAAAATCCCCCAAATCCCCCTGTTGATTACACTGGTGACACAACTGTTTTGGATACTACAATCAATCTAATTGGTGAAGTATGGGTGATTACCGATTATCGAATAGGTGAACTTGGTCCAATAATCCCAATTTCAGATACCATTCAGTTTATAGACAATCACAATTATTCCTATTCGCAAATGCCTTCAACATATAGCTTTTACGTTACCGCTTCCTCCTATAGTTTAACCTTAAATAATACTCCTTGGGGAAATCTGAGTGGGTCTATGTTTACCTACAACATTGCGCAAGGAATAGTGAATGGGATCAAATTCCATGACATCACCATGGGATCATCAAACGGAAGTGACTATTATTTATGGATGCATCGCCTTTAAATTTTTAAGACATGAAGAATATCATTTATCTATTCATTTTCTCGGGAATTTTAGGATTAAACTCCTGTTTAAAATATAGTCAACCGAGTTCTCCAAAACTTTCCGGTGAATGGAGATTCGATCAAATGGATTATATGCGTATTGAAAATGACGACACCTTGAATCCCATTGTGTATTCTCCTGGCGACATCTATACCAATTCCAACGATAAATTTCCTTTAGACAGCATCAACATCGGGTTTACTCGCATATCGATGGATTACGGTTCAATTCGCTTTAATCCAATAGCTAAATTTGGTGGAGGAACCGATTGGCTAAAAACATATTTTCACACTGTTACTGAGGTCAACAACGCGTTCCCTGGGTTTCTGTGTTTTGAGACAGAATTTGGGAAAAACGTATGGAAAATAGTCTATACCGATTATGAAACAATGATTCTTCAATTCAAAGGAGAATGGGATCCGAATTCATTGGGCTTTTTTGCGTTGCAATCGGCTGACAATTATGATGTGCTTACAGCAAGATTTACTCGGGTTGGACCTTAATACTTTGAACGTAAAACCAGAGTGTGAAAATGAGTCATTTCATAAAAAAAGCGGTATCATCGACACCGCTCTTTATATTTCTTAACTCGTTTTCTGCTTACAAAGCCGCTGCATACCTGCGAGCTACCTCGTCCCAGTTGATCACATTGAAAAATGCGTTCACATAGTCTGGACGACGGTTTTGGTACTTCAAGTAATAGGCGTGCTCCCAAACATCAATCGCTAGAATTGGTGTTCCTTGGCAACCTTCGCCCATCAATGGGTTGTCTTGGTTTGGTGTAGAACAAACTTCAAGTTTTCCTCCAACCACGCACAACCAAGCCCAGCCTGATCCAAAGCGCGTTGCTGCAGCTTTGCTGAATTCTTCTTTGAACGCGTCAAACGATCCGAATGCAGCATCAATCGCTGCTGCCACATCTCCAGTTGGATGTCCACCCGCATTTGGTGCCATCACTTCCCAAAAAAGCTTGTGGTTCCAGAATCCGCCACCGTTGTTGCGCACTGCTGGTTTATCTTTACATGCCATTAAAATTTCTTCAATGGACTTGCCCTCCAACTCCGTTCCTGCGATAGCAGCGTTCAAGTTTGTCGTATAGGCGTTGTGGTGTTTTGAATGATGAATTTCCATCGTCATTGCATCGATATGCGGCTCCAAGGCATCGTACGCATAAGGCAATTTTGGTAGTTCGAAAGCCATAATTTGTGTGTTTTAAAGGATAAAAATAGAGTGTTTCTTTATTGCAGTCAAAAGTACTAAAAACTGACTTGCTGAACAATTTATCCCGCCCTATTGTTCAAGCACATTCCCAAAAATTGAATATTGAATAAAATTTCCTTGTATCTTCGCCTAAACTTTATACACTATGAGAATAATTACTAGCTTGATTGTCATTGCATTAACACATTTTTCGTTCGGACAATGTACCATCGACTTCACACCAACAAGCACAGGGATTTATCCCGATACGCTGCCAACTGGCTATGTTGGTCAGCCTTACGACACCGACATTACCTTCTTCATGCCCTTGGATACCTTGGGTTACGATTTCACCAATTTCAAAATTCTTTCGGTTTCACTTCCAGTAGGATTGAACTGGCAATGCAACAACGCAGCAAACGGCTGTAACTACAACCCACAACAAAGCCAGTACGGCTGTGTGAACATCGCCGGTACACCCTTGCTTGCTGGACAATACAGCGTTGAAGTTACGGTGATTGCCGACCTTACGATTGTTCAAGGGTATCCGTTTACCTTCCAGATTTACCTAGAAATTCTTCCGAGCAACGTGACCACGTCCAACGATGGATTTACCATGGTAGGTGCAGCCGGTTGTTCACCGATCACGGTTGATTTTACCAACAACAATCCTGGACTTTTGGCCTACAACTGGAACTTTGGAAACGGAAACATCTCCAACTCAGAAAACCCAGCTCCGCAAGTGTACAACGCACCTGGTGATTATGTGGTGAACTACACCGCCTATGCCAACTTGGATACGGTGTATGTCTATACCTTGACGAATGTTACCGTGAATTCCATGTCGAACTATGGAAATGGATTCCCTTCGTATGATGTGGCAGATACCTACATTAAGGTAAAAGAGAATGGAAATGTGATTTACCAATCGAGTGTCATTGGCAATACAAATCCTGCCGTTTCATTTACAACAAGTGTGCTTTTGAATCCTGCAAACACCTATGTACTTCAAGTGTATGAGGCGGATGAAACCTTTGGTGACCTTTTGTTTGGTGCCGATGACTTCATGGGAAATCACACCATTATGCTTACAGGATGTAATGGATGTGCGGTCACTGGTGGAGACTCTGGTTCGGGCGCCACTGTAAATTATACCGTGACTCTACAGACCATTCTACCTTCGCCTTCTGTCATTTCAGTAGATACCATTCACGTTTATGGTTACCCTCCTGTTCCAACTATAACTTACGACCAAGCTTCACATACCTTAACAACACCGGATAACGGATACAGCTACCAATGGTACTTCAATGGAAGTCCAATTGGCGGAGCAACGAGCAGTACCTATGTCGTACCTCAATCTGGAATTTACATTGTAGTTGCCATCAACAGCAGTGGATGTGTGGCATTCTCGGATACGATTACGGCCGTATATTGCAGCCCTTGGTTGATGCCGACAATTAACTATGCGAACAATACGAACACGATCGTTGCAACTGGCGTACCTGTAGGATACAGCATTCAATGGTCATTGGACGGGGTCGCCATCCCAGGCGCAACCAACGACACACTCGTGATGTTGAATTCAGGAAGTTATACCGTTGCCATGGCTGATACTTTTGGTTGTGTACATACCTCACCGATTTACGCGGCAAGCCTTGGTTTTTCTGAATTGATGAACATGGAATGGAACATTCAACCGAATCCTGCCAGCGATCAATTCACGATTGCCCTCAACAGCAACCTTTCGATTGACAGCTACGTCATCTTAGATGCATCGGGCCGCGTATTGAAAGAAGCACGCTGGGAAGAAGGTCAAGCACAGGTTGTTTCAGCGCGTGACTTGACTACAGGATACTACTTCGTTCAAATCCGCTCTGGTGCACGCAACTGGAGCAAGGTGCTGATTAAAGAATAATTGAGCTTTATAGATAATGAAAGGGATTCGAAAGGGTCCCTTTTTTTGTTGGTGATAGATTGAATCCGTGATGGCGATCATTTCATTTAGCCACGGGTTTTAACCCGGGGTGTTTGAATGGTTTTTGAGGAGATAAATCAACCATTTTAATGGTTTACCTTGGGTAAAATTTAAAACAATTCCACTCTGTTTTTTACCTACCTATACTTCCCCTCATACTTCTCATACAGCGCCTTCTGCGCATTGTCCAAGGACATAAATAGACCATTGATCATCGCCATTGTGACATTATTGGTGCGCATGTCGATGGCTGATCCAACCGAAACAAAAAGTGTCGCAGATTTTCCTTCCTCCACGCTGCCGTAGTCTTTGTCGATACCCAAGATTTTGCAGGCACTCAACGAAACGGCTGCAACGGCTTGTTCTTCGGTGAGTCCATAGGCCTTGGCCGTGCCTGCCAAAAACGGTATGTTCCGCGCATTCATGGCTTCCATGTCGCCTTCGTTCTGCAAGCAGAATGGAACTCCCGCCGTTTGCAATAAATAGGGCAACTTGAAGGGTTGATCCACAGCGTCTTCTTCGCGCTCTGGCAAGGAATGTAAACGGGTAATCATCACGGAAAACCCAGCATCTATGAGCTGCTTTGGAACCAAATAGGCATCATTTCCGCCGATAATCACTGGATGTTTGAAATCGTATTTGTTGGAAAAGCTGATGATGTCGAGCAATTGTTGGATGTCGTTGGCATGGAAATACACGCGTTTCTTTCCGTCAAAACACCCTTTCATGGCATCGAGACGTCCATCCGTTTGTTGATCGGCAGGAAGCTTCGTGTAGGCCTCTGCCATGTCGAAAAAGGTCGTCATCTCGCGTTTCTGTGCGTCATACTGCTCGTTGCGTTTTACACCTTCGCCCCAGTTGCCCTGAGTGCTGGATGGCCAATTGACATGAATTCCATCGTCTTTGAGTACGGTCGCGTCTTCCCAATTCCAGCCGTCCATGGCCATCACGGAGGAAGTGCCAGAAATACTGCCCCCACGTGGAGTGGCTTGGGTCAACAAAACGCCATTGGTGCGCACGGTGCTGATGACCTTGGATTCGACATTAAATGCAATTTGTGAGCGAACATGTGGATTATAGATGCCTACCTCGTTGTAATCCCTCGTGGCACGAACCGCATCAATTTCAGTAAGTCCTAGCGTGGAGTTCGGCGCGACGAACCCCGGATAAATGTGCTGTCCTTCCAAATCAATGATGGTGTCCCATTCCTCTGTTTTGTAGGTATAGGCCAAGGAATTTTTCACCAAGGTGATTTTCCCGTTCTTGACACCAACAAGCGCACTTTCGAGGACTTCACCCGTTCCGATGTGGAGGTATCCATTCAAGAGGAGCACTGACTTTCCATCGGCTTGTGCACTTAGGTTTAAAGCCGTGAAGAGCAAACTAAAAACAACTATACATTTCATCATTCGAACTACTTAATGGGAATTTTCTTCTTCGCTACCTTCTTCACCAATGGTGTCGCAATGGTAATGACGGCGGTGTTTTTTAATGAATGGCTTGGCTGACTCTCCGCGCTTGTTGGCATCGAGCATCTTTGAAATGATCCGCGCTTTTTCGGCTTGATTTCGCACATTGCGTTCGCTTTCTTTGTTCGCATCGTACAGCACGACCCCATCCACCAAGGTCATCTGAACGACCGCATTCACACTCAATGGATTGTCTGACCACAACACGACGTCTGCATCTTTACCGACAGTAACAGAACCCATTTGCTGGTCCAAGTGCAACAATTTCGCTGGATTCAAGGTCACCATCTTCCAGGCCTCTTCTTCGCTCATTCCACCGTACTTCACGGCCTTGGCAGCCTCTTGATTTAAGCGTCGTCCCATCTCGGCATCGTCCGAATTGATCGAAACAACGACCCCTTGATCGGCCATCATTTTGGCATTGTAGGGAATGGCATCGTTCACCTCAAACTTATAGGCCCACCAATCTGAAAAAGTAGATCCTCCAGCGCCGTGAGCCGCCATTTTATCCGCGACTTTGTAGCCCTCAAGGATGTGTGTGAAGGTGTTGATTTTGAAACCCATCGAATCCGCCACATGCATGAACATATTGACTTCCGATTGCACATAAGAGTGGCATGTAATGAAACGCTCTGAACGCAAGATCTCTGCAAGTACTTCGAGTTCCAAGTCTGTCCCTGGCTTGGCATTCTTTACTGAATCTTTCTTGTATGCCTCCCAAGAATTCATGTACTCGCGTGCACGCGTGAAGGCATCGAAGTACACTTGTTCAACACCCATGCGTGTTTGAGGAAAGCGCACAGTGCTCCGATCTCCCCAGTTGGCTTGCTTCACATTTTCTCCCAAGGCGAACTTGATGAACTTTGGTGCGTTATCGATGAGCATTTCATCAGGCGATGATCCCCACTTCAATTTGATCAAGGCCGACTGACCACCGATTGGATTGGCCGAGCCATGTAGCAGTTGCGCTGCTGTTACGCCTCCTGCCAATTGGCGGTATATGTTGATGTCGTCTGGATTCACCACATCACTTATGCTTACTTCTGCAGAAATCGCTTGACCACCCTCGTTCACTCCTTTCGAAATGGCAATGTGCGAATGTTCATCGATAATCCCTGACGTAAGATGTAAGCCTTTTGCATCGATCACTTGTGCCCCTGTTGGAATTACAAAATTTCCGGTCCCTACAAAGGTGATTTTTCCATCCTTCACAAAGACCGTTGCCCCTTTGATGATCCCTTGTTTGTCGTTCGTCCAAACTGTAGCATCTTGGAAAACAATGGTTTTTCCTTCGGGAACTTTCTCATTTCCAAAGGCCATATTCGGATACCACAGCGCCCCATCCAAGGTGGACTTCGTCTTCTCTTCAGCTGATTTTTCTTCCGCCGCACGGCCATTTCGAATGGCAGACCAGCGGATCCATCTTCCATCGGGTAACATGCCATCGCCTTCAAAAATTCCAAGTCGAGAGTTCACCTTTCCGTGCAAAATGATGCTTCCATTTAATTTTTCATCCGATAAGTTGAATTGCAGGGTAATGTCTTCACCCATCAACGCCACAGCTACTTTCGGTGATAGGGTGTCGTAGCTGATGTTGTTTCTACGGTCAAAAACCTTCTTCACCTCTTTGATGCTTGCTTCCGGTTTTTCGCGATCCCCTTTAAATTCCATTGGAAACTGCATGTCTTCTATGTGTAGATTGTAGGTCCCGCGAATGTCGTGCACCTGAAGCACTTTCAATTCATTGCGATTTCCGAGCATCCAACTTTCTGTAAGCACTGCTGTTTCTTCCGTAAAAGGATCACCCGACCAAATCGTAAAGCTCGCGCGTTTGCCATTTTCAAGGCTCCCCACTTGATCCGATACATTCAGCATTTTGGCTGGTTCGATGGTTAAGGCGGCCAAGGCATCTTCAGCGCTTAATCCACGATCAATCGCTAAGCGGAGATTTTTCCAGAAAGATTCTGGGTTTTTCACTCCTGCCGAAGTCAACACCATGGAAATTCCCTTTTCTTTTACAAAAAACGGATTTGAGGGCGCCAATTCCCAATGCTTCAAGTCCGACAAGGGCATTTGACGTACGATGTAGGGGTCATTCACTTGGTAAGCATCTGGGAAATTCAGCAGAACAATCACAGGACGCTTCAATGCCGCGATTTCTTCCAAGGCCGCATATTCATTTCCCGATCCAAGGTAAATGGCTGAAAGTTTAAATTCGTCTGCAATCTTAGCCATACGCAAGATTTCCCATTTGTCCGTCGTTTGGAAGATAAAAGGCAAACGGCGTTGGGCTGAAAGCGCTTCAAGCGATAAATTCGTAGAAGTATGAGATCGGGTATACGTTTCAAGATCATAAAAAGCCTGACGAATCAAGGCAATCGACCCCATCTGAGACGATGGATACGTTTGGCGAGAAATCCCCTTATCAAAAGTGATGAACGAAGCCACATCTGAAGCAAGCAATTGACGACTTACATCCTCCACTCCCAAGGACACCAAGGCACCTGTTCCGCGGAAAATTCCATCCTGCGCATGAGTTAGAGCCAAGCCAAAACCCATCTGTATAAGCGCTTCATTCGCTTTGGATTGAATGGAAAACTGATCGGCTGCACGAACCTCGGGATGTACCGCTTCGTTCCAGTAATACGCTCCTTTGTTGCTGCTTTCTAGTTGCGGTCGTCCCGAATGGTCATTGGATGGCGTTGGTACATTCGTTCCTACTGAAGACCACGACTCAATGAACGCCGGAAGAATCGTGCGTCCGTCGCAATCAATTTCAACTGTTCCTTGCGGTACGATGACGAGCAAGCCAACGTCCAAGATCCGATCACCTTGAATGAGGAGTGTTCCACGTTCGATGACCTTATCCGACGAAACAACGATCCGCGCATTTCGCAAGGCAATGATGGGTGCTTCAGACGGAGCCATTCCATTGAGTGGAACAGTTTGCCCAGAAGCAAAAACGGAAAGTAGAGCCGAAAAAAGGAGTGCTATTCGCATTGATGTGTGTTAAAAAGTTGGGTGCGTGAAATTACGGAAAATCGATGGACTTTGAAATCTCCGCGTGCATCGCTGCGTTTTTGCGTATTTTTGTAAAAATTCTAAAAAATGGAAATTCTAAAATACACACACAGCGGCCTTCGTTGGGTCGTTCTAGCACTACTTATCGGAGCAATTATCAACGCAATTGCAGGAAAATCGAGAACCTACGAAAAGAAAGACAAGATGCTGAATCTTTTTGCCATGGTCTCCTTGCACATCCAATTATTGCTTGGATTGGTATTGTATTTTACAAGTCCCCGCGTTAAGTTTTTTGACGGTTGGATGAAAGACGCCAGTTTCCGTTTTTATGGAATGGAGCATATCCTCATGATGGTCATCGCTATTGCCTTAGTTACAATTGGTCACAGCAAAGCGAAAAAGCAAAGCGAATCCGCAAAGAAATTCAGCATCATTACTCTATGGTATTCTATTGCCTTATTGGTTATTCTTGCTGCTATTCCGTGGCCATTCCGCGAAGCACTAGGAGGAAAATGGTTCTAAGAAATTCCATTGCCACCCTGTGTGCCGCTTTGCTGTTGAATGCCTGTTCGGGGGAAAATTCAGTAAAAGAAAGCACCAAAGAAGAAACCCTAGCACCCACTGAAAATAAAGTTGGTCAGAAATTGTTCACTGAAAATTGCGCGCAATGCCATGGAAATGATGGAAAATTAGGTGCATCGGGCGCCTCTGACTTGAGTGCTTCCGTATTGGATGATCCAGAATTAACAAAAGTCATTACCAAAGGCCGCAATGCCATGCCCGGAATGGGACCCATCTTAGGGAAGAAAAAATCAATCAACGCTGTCGTAGACTACGTCAAGGAACTGAGAAAATAATGAGCAACGAACATGTTACCGTGGATGCAGTCGATGAGACCTGTGTGCTTGTGGGGATTATAACACCCGAAATCAAGGAAGAAACCGCGCACGAATACCTCGACGAACTGGAATTTCTCGCTGAGACTGCCGGGGCCATTACCATGAAAAAGTTCTTGCAAAAATTGCCCATGGCGAACCCTCGCACCTTTGTGGGAACGGGTAAGTTGGAAGAAATAAAAGAATACGTCAAGGAACACCACATTGAGTTGGTCATTTTTGACGATGAACTTTCGCCTTCCCAGCTGCGCAACATTGAGCGTGAACTGGAATGTAAAATCCTCGATCGCAATATTTTAATCCTCGATATTTTTGCCAGTCGTGCGCGCACTTCGCATGCCAAAACACAGGTTGAATTGGCGCAGCTGCAGTACATGTTGCCACGACTAACCCGCATGTGGACACACCTCGAACGGCAAAAAGGAGGAATTGGACTTCGAGGTCCGGGGGAGTCGCAGATTGAATCGGATCGTCGAATCATTCAAACGCGCATCGCCTTGATGAAAGAAAAGCTGCGTGAAATCGACAAACAAATGTCCGTGCAACGAGGCAATCGCGGTCAACTTGTCCGTGTCGCATTGGTGGGCTACACCAACGTAGGTAAGAGTACGCTCATGAATTTATTGTCGAAGTCGGATGTCTTTGCCGAGAACAAGCTTTTTGCCACGCTCGATACAACGGTACGCAAGGTCGTGATTCAGAACATGCCCTTCCTACTTACCGATACCGTAGGATTCATTCGAAAGTTACCCCATCATTTGATCGAGTCCTTCAAAAGCACCTTGGATGAAGTCCGTGAGGCAGATTTGTTGGTGCATATCTTGGACATTTCACACGAGAACTTTGAGGATCATTTCCAAGTGGTGAACGAGACCTTGAGCGAATTGGACAAAACGGAAAAGCCCGTAATTCTAGTATTTAATAAGATTGATGCCTATCATCCCATTGAAAAAGAAGAGGACGATCCATCGCCGCGCACGGAAGAGAATTTCACTCTTGACGAGCTAAAGAAAAGCTGGATGGCGAAGATGAACAATACGCAATGTGTGTTTATTTCAGCGCAGGACAAAGAGAACATCGAAGAACTGAAGGAAATCATCTACGAGAAGGTGAAGCAGATTTTCAAGGTAAGGTATCCCTACAACAATTTCTTGTATTGATACTACAATTAAATGAATTAATACCCATTTCTGGATTTTAATTACATTATCGCCTCATAACATGCCGATTGCAGTTTATTTGGATTTACTTTTTAGGTAAACACCTTTAAATGAATAAGTTATTATTTAAATTGGAGTAATCCTAATATACTGTATTATCTGTGTAGGTTGTGAGTTTTCGTTAAAAAGACTCTTACGACTAAATACCTTAGCATAAAAATTACCATCAGAACCCCAAAACATATCGTCAACTGTTCTATCAAATTCCCCATCTACATAGATATGTTCCCAATAGGGTTCCCAATATTTAGGCGCTCCTGAAATGATTTCTTTGATTTTTCCATTTGAAATTTCGAAATATCCTAAAAAAACTTCTCCATAAGAACTACAAACCAAAATTATGTGCTTTTTGTCATGCGAAATATATGGAAAGGCAGGGAAATGACCTATTTCTTCCCCCTTATTTTTATCAATGAATAAAAAACTTTGTTGTTCCCATTCATGTCTTTGAATGAAATAACTGTTTAGAAATTCTATTTGTCCTAAGTAAGTGTGACTTTGATAACCATCGCCAACTTCGATTGATGTTTGGTCTTTCAGGGTAACTACTTTACTATCACACTTCAATTTTAAAACACCATTGATCTTTTTGTGATCTGTTGCATCCTCAAAAACTATATTAACCCTAGTTTCTCTTTTTGAATCGAATAGTGTTTTTTCAATCAATTCAAACTTAAAAAATTCCTTTAGAGAATAATCTTCTCCGCTTATCTGCACACTTTTTTGATTAACATCCAAGTAATCAAACACATTCAAATCCGATTCTTCTAAAGAATCGGAAACGTCTGAAACACTTTGATTATGCTTTGAGGTATTTGATTTTGTTAATTGAAAATTTTTATTCGAATCAATTGAAAATCTAAATGCAAAGACAATCAAACATAAACACAAAAAAACAGTCAATTTCATAATTAAATAGAATTAATTAACGCACCAAATGTAAGAATCCATGTCCTTCCAAGAAGGCACCATTCAATCCATCCACACGGTACTTGTAGAAATACACCCCTTCTAGGCAATCCGCACCAGATTGTGCTTTCCCGTTCCAAGCTGGGTTGATTCCTGTGTTTTCGTACACCGTATTCCCCCAACGATTCAAGACCGTCAAAGTAATGGATATTGAGTTTGTAGTTGTCAAGAAAAACAAATCGTTCGCGTCATCACCATTCGGAGAGAATACGTTTGGCACCTCAACGGTTGGAATTGGGTATTCACATGAACCATCGTCGACAGTTGCCAATGGGTTGTAATTGATTCCTAGCGGATCCGTACAGCCACAAATACTGATCGTAATTGCTTGGTACGAAGTATCCGCACATGGTCCTTCTGAGGCAATGAGTCGAATCACACCCGACTCAGCAAAAATTTGGTTCTGCGGATCCATGTTCGTCACCGTAGCTGTTGTTCCATTGCCAAAGTCCCACGCGAAATTTGACGCATTTTGACTCGCATTGACAATCGTCACGGACAATGGCGAACAACCTGCTGGAGGCGTTGCAGAGAACTGCGCAATTGGTGGATTCAAGATGTCAACGAACATACTGTCGAAGACTTCACAAACGTTGTCAGCAACGTGCAAGTAATACCATCCTGAAGAAAGATTTTCCCACACCGAAGCATCGATGAAACTAGGATTATTCGCACCTGGACCATTCCACGTATAGAATGGAACTCCTGTTTGACCAGAGATAAAGGCTGAGACATATCCCGTTGGTAGACAGGTGGCTGGACCCATCCAGATGGTATCTACGGCGAGCGTTTGGTTCAATGCGATGGTCACTGTGTCCGTATTCGAATATCCACATGAATTGGTAGCAGTGACGTAATAATCCACTGTACCCGACAAGGTACCCTGAACACTAGGGAAATAAGCCGTTGGTCCTGTTTGACCTCCAGTCCATGAATACGTAAATGGCGGAAAAAGTCCTGTTGCCGAAGCACTAACCAATATCGAATCGTTGGCACAAAGTACTAAGGTATCCGTCTCATCGATTGGAATTGGAATAGAATCCAAGATGTACAAGGTTCCAGTTGAAATAATCGTGTCCCCGCAAGACGAAATGGTCATTGCAGTAATAGTGATGTATTCAAAATTGTCAGAAATCCCATCTGCCAAAGGAGTGATTGTCAACGTGATCGTATCTTGACCAGGCAAGAAGGTGATGGGATTAATCAGGGAATTGTAATCGGTAATTTCAGTAGCTGTTCCACCGATGTCGTAGCTGATAATCAAGGTGTCGCCCAATTGTGTTTGTGGACGAATGAACATTAAATTCGCATCTGAACATCCTTCGTAAATACTTGTGTCACCAGACACAGTAGCCACAGCGATTTCAACTGCTTCAGAGCTGAATGAATTCGCTTGCAAGAATACTCCAGAGTCATACGCTTGATCACCGACATTGGAAATACACAATTTGATGTGGTAGGTTTGTCCGCAGATTACAGAAGCATTCGCGGAAAGAAGCGTTGTCGTCCCGTCATACTGTAACCCATTGGGTGTGTAGGCCGCATTCGCCAAATTGTTGACGTAATAGCTTGGGTTTTGCGCCGCGCCTGGTCCCACATTATTGATCGTTACAGGGGTAGCACTTCCAGGAATTACAGCAATATTCGATCCTCCTGCCGGATAACCCGCCATCGTAAAGGGTCCAGAAACTCCCGGCCCCCAGAGGATAAATCCAAAAGCATCGTTAAATGATGAAGGCGAAAATTCAGGGTATTCATCCGAACCAAACAGGTAATTAAATGAAATTGTGTCTCCAGCCGGAATAAAGTCAAATTCCAATACCACTCCATTTGTCACAGTTCCTGCGGCAATTAAATTTAAGGCTTGGTCTGTAGAAACATTTGCTGTTGCTGGTGTGTTATTGGTGGCACTACCTAATGTGTTTGGACCAATTGCACCGACTCCATTTCCAGTAGTCAACAACATACCAGACTGAATTGGAAAGTTCGTATTCCCTGATGTAAAGAAAGTCACGTTTCCCAGAAGACCATTCGCATTCGCTGGACTACCATTTACGGTAACATTGGTCGCCGTTACCCCAAATCCGAGCAAAACATTCTGCACCATTTGGTTCGGTGTGAAGGTATTTGTTACTGTGATTTGCGCTGTAGACGCGAATGAAAATGCAAGAGCACAAACGAACAAAGAAAACTTAGAAATCATAATAGCATGTTATTTAGTACGCTTATAGACAGCGCTTGTTCTCATTAAGTTGCACGAAATTCGACAAAAAAACGACGAATACCAATTTTTCGCTGAATAATTGCGATTTTTGAGGACCAAAAACCACCAAAATGAACCAAACGCAAGACTTCATTCAACAACATAAACAGCGATTTTTAGACGAACTCATTGAGCTTCTGAAAATTCCCTCCATATCGGCCGATCCGAGTTATTCAGCAAGTGTATACCAGACTGCCGATTCGGTGGCTGATCACTTGACATCCATAGGAATGCACCATGTGGAGATCTGTCAGACGGCTGGATATCCCATCGTCTATGCGGAATGGACCAAAGATACAAGCTTACCAACAATTTTAGTCTATGGTCACTACGATGTGCAACCGGCAGATCCACTCGAATTGTGGACAAGTCCCGCCTTCGAACCGGTGATTAAAACGACTGACATCCATCCCGAAGGTGCCATTTTTGCGCGCGGTGCCTGCGACGATAAAGGACAAATGTTCATGCACGTGAAGGCCGTTGAAGCGATGATCAAATCAGGCGAAATGCCCTGCAACGTGAAATTCATGATTGAAGGTGAAGAAGAAGTCGGCAGCGAAAACCTTGGGATTTTTGTCAAGGAGAATGTCGAAAAACTGAAGGCAGATGTTATTCTTGTTTCAGATACCGGCATGCTTGCGAACGACACCCCTTCCATTACTACAGGATTGCGTGGATTGAGTTATGTCGAAGTTGAAGTCACAGGTCCAAACCGCGATTTGCACTCTGGACTTTATGGAGGATGCGTGGCCAATCCAATCAATGTATTGGCGAAGATGGTGGCTTCATTGCACGATGAAAATATGCACATCACCATTCCTGGATTTTACGACAAAGTCGTTGAACTTTCCGATGAGGAACGCGCAGAAATGGCCAAGGCACCTTTCTCGCTTGAGAAATACTGCAAGGCCTTGGACATGGAAGATGTGTACGGCGAGGCAGGATATTCGACCATGGAACGCGGATCGATTCGTCCAACCTTGGATGTCAACGGCATCTGGGGAGGATATACCGGCGAAGGAGCAAAGACGGTGATTGCATCAAAAGCCTATGCTAAAATCTCCATGCGCTTGGTGCCCGACCAAGATCCAAATGAAATCACGAAACTATTCATGGATCATTTTACGGCCATTGCACCAAAAGGTGTTCGCGTGAAAGTTACACCTCATCACGGTGGAGAAGCAGCGGTAACACCAATAGATTCAGTGGGATATAAAGCCGCAGCGCTGGCCTACGAGCAAACCTTTGGCAAGCGACCAATTCCGGTGCGCAGTGGAGGAAGCATTCCCATCGTTGCCATGTTTGAAAAAATACTCGGACTCAAAACCATTTTGATGGGATTTGGTCTCGACAGCGATGCCATTCACTCACCGAATGAGCACTTCGGTTTGTTCAATTACTACAAAGGCATTGAAACGATTCCTTACTTCTACGCACATTACACCGAATTGACCAAATGATCCCAAGAACATGGTTGCGCCGCATTGCTTTAAGCACACTTGTTCTATTGGGCTTTTCCTCGTGTGCTAGCTATGAAGATTTGGAATTTGAGCGCATGGACGGGTTCAAACTCGAAAGCATCAAAGGTCGAGAAATCAGCATGAGGGTAGGCGCTGTTGTGACCAACCCGAATTGGTTTGCCATCAAACTATTGCCCAGCACCGTGAAGGTTTATCTCGAAGGACAAATGATTGGCGAAGTGCAGCTTAACGAAAAGGTAAAGATCCGCAGGAATCAAGAAAACACACTTTCGGTTCCCTTGAATGCCACCTTGGAAGACGGCGCGATGTTCACCATGATCCGCTACAGCATGAAAGATACGGTGAGCATCCGCATGACGGGTGATGTCCGCGCTGGAGTGTTCTTCCTATCCAAGAAAATTGCCATCGACGAAAACCGCAAAATCTCAGGGAAAGAATTGAGGGGAATGGTGGGGAATTGAGTGTTTTAATTACTAATTACGAGTTACTAATTACGAATTGAAAATTTGATGCCTTCGGCTGATAGACAATAGACACTTCCACGCTCTTTGAGCTTCGAAGGACAAGGGACACTTCTTCGCTCTTTGAGCTTCGAAGGACAAGGGGCACTTCTTCGCTCTTTGAGCTTCGAAGGACAAGGGACAAATGACTTGATTGCTCTTCGATTTTTATGGAATCAAGTGATTCGTAATTCGTGGCTTCGAGTCTGCTATCGCACCTCAGCCACCAAATTCGTAATTCGTAACTAGTAATTCGTAACTAGTAATTGGTAATTGGTAATTAATCAACATAAACCCGATGCACTCGCTTCGAAATACTGGTCATCACCTCGTAGGGAATGGTCTCCATGGCAGCAGCGAACTGAACAATATTCTGTTTCTTGCCGATGATTTCGACAAGGTCGCCTTCCTTGACATGCAAGCCGCTCACATCCACCATGATCATGTCCATGCATACGCGTCCAACAGTCGGACAAAAAGTTTCATGGATGTAAACACCGCCTTTTCCATTACCTAAACTTCGGCGGAATCCATCGGCATAACCTACCGGAATTACGGCGATGCTCATCGGCTCAGTGGCAATAAACGACCGCGAATATCCCACACTCTCCCCCTTGTGAATTTGCTTGACTTGGGAAATCGCACTGCACCAACGTAATGCGGGTTGTAGTTTTTTAGCAAAGGTGCTATTGCCTGAAATGCCATACATCCCGATGCCCAAGCGCACCATCTCAAATTGTGCATTCGGGAAATTGGCTGCCCCTTCAGAATTTAAAATGTGGCGGTCAAAATGGTAGTTCAAGTGCCGCGCTAAAAGCTGTGATGCCTGATGAAAATGCTTAATCTGATGCTCGGTAAAACGTTTGTCTCTTCGGTTGTCGGCATCGGCAAGATGGGAATAAACGGTCTTGATATGTACTTCTGGTTGGGCCTTTAGCTGTGCACACAAGCTTTCGATTTCACCCAACTCAAAACCCAAACGCTTCATGCCGGTATCAATTTTTATGTGAATCGGATAATCGGAACGGCCGTGGTCTATGAGTGTGCGGATAAATGCATCCAATTGATGGAAGGAATACACCGCTGGCTCCAATTGGTATTGGATGCAATCGTCGAATCCCTCCTCTTCAGCGTTCATCACCAAGATCGGTAGAGTGATACCTTGCTTTCGCAGTTCAACTCCCTCATCAGCATAGGCCACGCCGAGGGCATTGACGCCCTGTTGCTCTAAAAATGCCGCCATTTTCTCTACCCCTGATCCATAGGATTGGGCTTTGACCATGGCCAAGACTTTTGTGTCGGGATGCAGCATGGACTTGTATTGCATGACATTGTGACGCACAGCGCTCAAGTCAATCTCAACAAACGTTTTATGGTTTCTCAAACGAAACTGCTTGGCCAATCGTTGCATGTCCGCTTGACGTGTACCTTTAATTAAGATGACTGCATTGGAATAGGTTTCGTGCAAGGTCTCGTCCTTTTTCAACACGACAAAATGGTCCGGCGCGTATGCTTCAATGACCTTTATAAGCTCCGCTTTTCGAAAGGCATTGTCCTCATCTAAACCAACGATGACCACCCGTTGACGGTCGCCCGCGATACGTAATTGATAATCCAGTGAATGCGTCAAGGCATCCAAGTCCAAGTTGTAGGTGTCGTTGATGACTGTATTGTCATTGATGCCATCGAAAATTTCCATGCGCATGGCCAAACGTGGTAGCGTGGAAATCCGCTGTGCGAGCGCAGAAAAGTCCGAAGTAAAGGCCTTTGAAACTCCCAAAGCAATCAAGGCATTCGTTTGCGCAACGACATCTGACCATGGCAGCTCGGCCAACTCCTTTTTAAAGGATTGAACCGACAATACTTCGCCGCGAATGGATGTCAAGTCAGCGAGTTCAAGACGTATTGTTTCTGGAATAAATGTTCGTTGACACGCTGAGAAGAGTGTCAGTTTTTCGTTGAGATGCGCTTCTGAGGTGGTGAAATTTTCCTCGTGGGCACGTCCGAATGAGGTAAAGACCCCATGTGTCGGTTGGATCATCTCCACCAAACGACTCATTTCTCCTGCTTGTGAAATTCCCGCTTCGATCAGTGCCAAGTCACAATCCGCATGCAATTCCAATAGCGAAAGTGCGACACCCAATTGTGAGTTGTAGCTTTTCGGGCTTCGAATGATGCGTGTTGAAGGACTAAGCAAGTGATGAATCCATTCCTTCACGGTCGTTTTTCCTGCGCTCCCCGTGATGGCAAGGACAGGATATGTGAACTTTCTTCGATGGTAAGTCGCCAATGCTTGCAAGGCCTGAAGGGTATCCTCCACCTTTACAAAATGTGCATGTGGAAAATCATTCGTTTCAATCGTTTCAGAAACCACAAAGATGCGCACCCCCTTTTCGTAGGCCGCAGCTAAATACTCATGTCCATTGCGAAATTGCCCCTTCAAGGCAAAGAATGCGGTTCCAGCACCATCCACAAAACGACGGCTATCGAAGGCAATGCGATCGACAATCTCTGTGTGAGCACCAAAGAGGGATTCCCCCTTGAGCACCTCACAAAATGTGGTATACGGTATTCCTAGTTTCAATGGGCCAGCTTATTGTAGCAAGCACGGCAAAGGGGTTGGTATTTTTCTACGGCTCCAACGAGCACTTGACCCGACTCATTTGCGGTGCGATGCGAAAACTGAGCTAAGTTACCACAAGAAAGACAAATGGCATGCACTTTCGTGACATATTCAGCGATGCATAGCAGTTTCGGCATCGGTCCAAAAGGCACACCCATGTAATCCATGTCCAATCCTGCAATGACCACACGCACTCCTTTTTCTGCCAATTGGTTGCAGACATTCACAAGTCCTTCATCAAAAAACTGGGCTTCATCAATGGCCACCACCATTTCATCCGTCACCAAGGCAAGAATTTCGGATGAATTCTCGACCGGCACCGCGATCAAACTAGACCCTTTGTGGCTGACCACATTCTCTTCGTGGTAACGCTGATCAATCATTGGCTTGAAGAGCAACATCTTCTGGTTTGCGATGATTGCACGATTGAGACGGCGAATCAACTCCTCAGTCTTGCCGGAAAACATCGATCCACAGATGACTTCAATCCAACCTTTGTGTCGTCCCTCTCCAGGAAATTGCTCTAAAAACATGGCCTATTTTTCAAATTTTACATTTTCAACATCACACCGAAGATAAGTTTCTGCGAACACAACAAGGGTGTCGAAAAACTGTCGGTAACTTTACGGTTTAAAAGTCGTTATTTCGCGTCAATTTCAGCACATTCGCGTTAGCAACTTGACTGTAATGTTGAAAAATAGACACGATCAATAGAAGGAATATGGAAATGGAAAAGCTCTTTACTGAAATGCGTGCAGCATTAGAAAAAATGCATGCTGGCACCTTGAACCGTGAAGAATTGGATCAACTTGTAGAAAACAGCCGTGAATTTTACGAGCGTTGCGTGATTGTGCGCTACAAAGCATACGAAAAAGACATCTTTGGAGAAATCCCTGTGTCTGTTCCTATGACAGAAGTGAGCACGCCAGAACCCATTGTTGACATTCCACAGATAATGGACATTGAACTTGAAAAAGAAGCCATTAAAGAGTTGGCCGAAGAGGAAATAGATGATGTGCTGAATTTTGAGTCGGAAGTATTGTTTGAACCAGAAGTTGAGCATACACCTGAGCCCGAACCCGAGCAAGGGGCCATCGAATTTTCATTGTTTGATGATGTCATAGATCATGCCGTTGAAGAAATCGATAACGAAGACGAAGCCGTTGAACATATATCCATCAGCTCAGTCACTACGGAAGAATTTGGCGTGAAAGAAGAGCATGTCATCATGGAACAGGTCAGCATTCAACCAACCCAAGAAGGAAATGCGGCATTTGTGAAACGCTTTTCACCAACCGACCCCTCCTTGGCTGCCCAATTGAACATGAACAGACTGGATTCACTCATTGGTTCGTTTGGATTGAATGAGCGCCTGAATTTCATCAATGGCCTTTTTGGAGGGTCAAGTGAAGCATTTTCGGATGCCATCAAGGAGTTGGATGCCCAACATTCAAAGGATGATGCACTGATTAAAGCATCGGCATATGCGGCTCAATACGCCTGGGACCTAGACGACGAAACCGTTGAAGAATTTGTGATCAAGCTGAAGCGTCGTCATGCGTAAATTCTTTTTCATCTTTGTTTATTGCCTTGGATTCGGAGCTTCCGCGCAAATCGAAGAAGTTCGACGTATCACAGAACGACTATGTTCCCCAGAAATGCACGGACGGGGCTATGTAAACATGGGGGACTCCATCGCGGGTGCATTCATCGCGAATGAATTTAAGGCCTTGGGCATTCAACCATTAAAAGGAGGATATTTCCAGGAATTCAAGCATACCGTGAATACCTTTCCTGGGGCAATGTCCTTGCGCTATTCACAAAAACGCTTGACTCCCGGCGTTCATTTCATGGTTGATCCTTCAAGCTCAGGAGTGGATGCCACCTTGAAACCAAAAAAAGTTTCCTTGGAAACCATGCTCAACACGGATGAATTGGCACTTGAAATCCGTCGAATCAACAAAGACAAAGAACTGAACTGCATAGCACTGGATTTCACAAAAGCCAAGGGGGATACCTTAAAAAAATTGGCAGGACTGTCGAAAGAAATCGCGCAATATCTTCCTGTCATAGAGATTACCAATCAAAAATTTACGTGGTCCGTATCGAGTGAACGCTTGCCCAATCCACTAATTTACGTTCAAGATTCTGCCTTTCAAGAGGGGCAAAACATAAAAGCAGATATTCAAACCAATTTGTGGGAGGATTATTCCTCACGAAATGTAATTGCCTATTTACCCGGAACCAAAGGCGCAAAGAAGACCATCGTTTTTACAGCCCATTATGACCACTTGGGCCGCATGGGTGAACTGACTTATTTTCCCGGCGCCAATGACAATGCCAGCGGTACAGCGATGTTGCTCACACTCGCAAAATACTTCAAGGAACACCCCGTGAATGTCAACATTCTCTTTATCGCATTTGCCGGTGAGGAAGCAGGACTATTGGGCTCCAAACACTACGTCGAACATCCGACTTACCCCCTGAAAAAAATGAATTTTTTGGTCAATTTAGACATCATGGGAAGTGGCGAGGAAGGCATCACTGTCGTGAATGCTACTCTGTTCAACGACCAATTCAAATTATTGCAGGAGATCAATACAGAAAAAGGGTTGTTGACACAGGTAAAATCACGGGGACCAGCGCAAAACTCTGATCATTATTGGTTTACAGAGAAAGGTGTTCCTGCATTTTTCATCTATACGATGGGTAGCAATAAAAACTACCACGATGTATTTGACACCTACGAGAATCTTACGTTTTCAGAATATACCGACATCACCACACTGCTATCGGAATTTGTGCTTCGGCTGCCTTTTTAATAATCAGTACGACTTCTCGGCAAAAGAGATTCCCAATCCGTCAAGCTCCTCCAAAATAGGCATATACACTTCGCGTTGAATAGGCAAGGTGACTCCTTTAAGTTGAATCACATTCTTGAGAATTAATTTTGCAGCTATAGCTGCTGGTAGTCCAACCGTATCAGACATTGCGGTGAATGTAGAATCTTTTCCAACACAAACCATAGCGGATGTTAATCGGTGTTTGTAATTGTTCAGCAGGTATTCAAAATCATGATGCATAACCAACATATCTTTGTCCTGAGGGTTCATGGCCCATTTCTCCACCAACAATTTTTCTAACAATTGCGCAGGAGTTGCATCTTTTATTCCGAAAACCCTGTCCTTGTCAAAGATCCCCAACCATTCAAAACGTGAGAACAAGTGTTGGCGGTCAGCCCCTAAGAAGTGTTTGAACTTCTCCTCGATTTGCACCGACGTTTTGTAAGGCAGAAATGAATTTATAAAGGCTCTTGGCGTCATGGTTTCCGAATGTTCCATCACGTAAAGATCATCCGTCATACCCAATTCAACAAAAACATTCCATGCTTCGCAGAATCCTTTTCTTCTTAATGTACCTCTATAAATCGTCGGAATTTCATCCAAGCCATAGGTCTTACGGTAGGACAAAGAGTCCCTGTTTGCATAGCCATCGAACTCTCCGAAACCATCAATCGCAATTTCCTCGATTCGTTCAAATACGCTTGAATAAGGAATGTACTTGTATTCACCTTGTTCAATAAACTTAGCCGCACCTCCTTGCCCTGCGAGCACAACGTTTCGTGGATTCCACGTGAACTTATATTGCCATGGATTATCGTCACTTTCTGGCGCGATGAGTCCACCACAAAACGAACGAAAGGCCAACAATTCTCCACCTTTGTCCTCGATATGGTGAATGATTTTCATCGCGCTCATGTGGTCAATTCCAGGATCTACGCCGATTTCATTCATAATTAAAATTCCAGCCTCCTTTGCTTCCGCGTCCAGCGCATGCATTTCAGGAGAGATGTACGAAGGCGTAATAAGATTCTTTTTCAAGGCAATGCAATCGCGGGCCACCTCTACATGATATCGGGCAGGCAACATGGAAATAACTAGATCCGATTTTTCAATAAAAAGACGACGTTCCGCAGGATTGAGTGCATCAAATGAAAGTGCCTCACCGTGCGAATGGCCATTGATTTTTTGTTTTACCAAGTCAGGGTTTCGATCAACTACGCGAACCAACCAGCTGTTTTCTTCCGCATGCTCAAGCAAATAGCGGATCATCGATGATGCAGAAAGTCCGGCACCCAATATAAGGATAGATTTCATTCGTTCGTTCTCTGATATGAAGGCCAAATGTACACAATCTCTCAAAGGTCAGACAGCGATTTTTGATGTAAATTATACACAAATGCTGAAATAAAAATGAATTAAAAGAACTCGCTTTAAATAATAATTAGTAGCGATATATCCACTTTTGACCACAAAAGCTAAGAGAAAAAACCTATTTTTGTTCATCTAATTTTAAGATTGACATGGGAAGAGCGTTTGAATACCGAAGAGCCTCCAAAGAGAAGCGTTGGGACAAGATGTCCAAATTATTTCCGAAACTCGGAAAAGCAATCACAATGGCTGCCAAAGAAGGCGGTACTGATCCGGCGATGAATTCAAAGTTGCGCACAGCGATTCAAAATGCCAAATCAGAGAACATGCCGAAGGACAATATCGATGCTGCGATTAAACGCGCGAATCAGAAAGATGTTAGTGCCTATACAGAAGTGATTTATGAAGGAAAAGGTCCACATGGTGTGCTGGTGATCGTCGAATGTGCCACAGACAATCCAACGCGGACTGTTGCCAATGTGAAATCGTATTTCAATAAAGCTGGTGGTGGTGTTGTGCCGAACGGTTCACTCGACTTTATGTTTAACCGCAAGTCTGTATTTGAAATCATCAATACGGGAACCTTAGAAGCTGAAGACCTTGAATTGGAATTGATCGATGCAGGCTGTGAAGAAATCGAAGTAACTGAGGAGAAAATTTATGTGTACGGAGACTATACCGCTTTTGGAGCGCTTGCGTCGGCCCTGGAAAGCCTGAACATAGAGGTGCAAAAATCGAGTTTGCAACGGATTCCAACTTCACCGATTGAACTGACGGATGAGCAGATGAACGATGTCGAAAAAATGCTCGACAAGATTGAAGACGATGACGACATTCAGCAAGTGTTCACCAATATTTCGTAAATCCAACACAAAGAACTTACAGTTCACTAAAATAAATTCACGTAAAGCAAGTTAATACTTGCCTTAAATTGATCCTTAATTACACGATGAAGTACAGGCATGCATTCACGAAAACATTCACAGCAGGAATACTCTTGCTCCTTGTGATTGCGTGCAGCACTGAAAAAAACACCTTCATCAATCGAACCTATCATGGGATGACAGCTCGGTACAACGGCTATTTCAACGCCAATGAATTGATGCGACTTTCGCTCGGCACATTTCGTTCGTCCTTGAAAGAAAACTATTACCTAACGCTTCCTCTCGAACCCTTGCCCGATGAAAAACAAGTGGTTGGAATGTATCCCGCCATTGATACCGCTATTGTAAAGTGCACCAAGGTAATCCAAAAACACTGCATGCCTTCCAATGATCGACCGTCCAAAAAGAAGGAAGAACACAACCCTTGGATCGATGAAAACTGGACGACAATTGGCATTGCCAGTTTTTACCGCCGTGATTACGATGCTGCCATTAAGAACTTTACCTTCATTAAAAAGTTCTACAGCAACGACCCATCCATTTTTATCGCTGAACTTTGGTTGGCCCGTTGTTACATGGAAGTCAACCGCTTAACAGACGCCGGATTTAGCATCGCCACGCTTCAAAAAGCGGCGGATGAGCAAGATGCAAAAGCGGCTGACAAGCCTGAAAAGAAAAGCAAAGTCAGCAAGAAGAAAAAATCTCAAAAAGAAGAAGAACTACCTGCGGAATTTCCGAAATCCATACGATTTGAATTTGAGCAGGTTAAGGCAGAATATGCCCTAAGAAAAAATGAACCCCAAAACGCCATCAAATTTCTAGAATCCTCGCTGAAATATGCGAAAAAGAAACAAAAGGCACGGATTTATTTCATCATGGGTCAGCTGTATGAAACAACAGGCAACCGTGATCAAGCAAAAGCCGAATACACCCAAACTTTGAAATACGGCGCTCCCTATGAAATGTTGTTCAATGCGCGACTGCGCAGAGCATTCATGGGTGGTGACGAGAAGGTGCGTAAAGAACTATTAAAAATGCTGCGCGATGCGAAGAACTCTGAATTCAAGGATCAGATTTATTACGCCTTAGCAGACATTGAGTTGCAACGTCAAAACAAAGCTACAGCCATCGAATACCTTACACAGTCAGCATTCTACTCCACGACCAACACCCGTCAAAAAGGAATGGCCTATGAAAAATTGGGTGATATGTCCTTTGCCGAACGCAATTATGTCAAGGCCCAGAAATACTATGACTCGTGCGGTAAAATTATCGATGATGCCTATCCAAATGCAGAAGGGGTGCGCAACAAGGCCTCCAACCTTGCCGACCTCGTTGTGGCCGTGGAAACTGCACAATTTGAGGACAGTGTTCAGCGCATTGCACGTATGAGTGAAGACGACCGAAAAGATTTCTTGAAAAAGGTTGTTAAGCAAATAAAAGACGAAGATGCGCGCAGAAAGAAAATGGAAGCCGAGCGTCTTCGTGAACTTCAAGCCAATCAAAATAACTTCGCTCAAACAGAAGGGGCTGGTGGAAAGTGGTATTTTAACAATGCCAAGACCCGGACCGATGGTTTCAACGACTTCCGCAAACAATGGGGAACACGCAACAACGAAGACGATTGGCGCCGCAGTGAAAAAACGGTCATGCTGCCGACAAAGAATGACATCGACGACACGCTTGCTCCTGTCGTTGAGAAAAATCCCGAGGTGAAGGCCGATTCGCTCACGCCAGAGATGCTCCTCGCCAATATCCCCTTGACCGATTCAGCGCTGCAAGCATCCAACAACCGTTTGCTCGAAGCCTTGTACAATGCAGGTGTGATTTACAAAGAACAATTGAACGAACGAGATCTGGCAAAGAAACAATTCAACAGTGTCCTTGACCGACAATCAACGGGTATATTTGACATGTCCTCTGCCTTTCAGTTGTACAAAATGAATGAAGCAGACCTCACTGCTGCAGAAGTGCACAAGAACTACTTGATTACAAAATACCCCAACTCCGACTACGCCAACTACCTGCGCGACCCAGATTTCTTTGTCAAACGAAAAGAGCGCGAAGCCTTGGCTGAACAAGAATATGTTGCCGTGTTGGATCGCTACAACCGCGGGGTCTATTTCCCTGTTATTTCAAAAGCCAATACAGTGATTGATGGGGACAAGGAAAATATTTTCCGCTCAAAATACATGCTCTTGAAGGCCATGTCTATCGGTCAAACAAGTGAAAACAAAGAAGACATCAAACCCGTTTTAAATCAATTGCTTGTTGAATATCCTGGCACCGATGAAGCGAAGCGCGCTCAAGAATTGCTCGATATCTTAAAGAATGGCTATTCAGCCAATCTGCCTGCGGACTTTAGCAAAAAGTCACCGTTCACGTATTCAGAAGGAGCCGAACAATGGGTACTGGTGATCTTGGGGAAAGATGACAATTCGAACCTCTCAAAAACTAAGGTTTCAGATTTCCACCGTGAATTTTTTAGTCGTGACAAACTGAGTGTCAGCTCCAAAATCTATGGAAGCGACCAAAGTATGATTCTCGTTCAGAAATTCAAGGATGAAAATTCAGCATCTGAATATGTTCGTGTATTTAAAGCAACACGCAAACACCTCATGGATTTGCAAAAAGCAAAAATCCTAATCATCACCCAAGAAAACATGAAGGTTCTTTTCGAAAAGCAAAACCTTCAGGAATACATGATTTTCTTCGACGAAAACTATTGATTATGCTCAAACGACGCGAACGACTTGCTTTCGAAAGCCCAGACCGAGTAAATCGACTTGTGGAAGGAACGAAAATCACTGGAGACATTGTTTCTGAATCCAACATTCGCATCGATGGAACGGTCGATGGAAATGTGAACTCAAGTGCCAAAATTGTGATTGGAGAAAATGGCGTTGTAACGGGAAACATATCGTGCATTGATGCAGACATTGAAGGAACATTGCACGGTGATGCACAGATCAACGGTGTATTGATCCTTCGGGAGAAAGCAAGCATTCATGGCGACATCAACACTGTGCGCATTCACATCGAAGAGGGCGCTACCTTCAATGGTGCATGCCGCATGAACAGCAAAAATTCCATGGCGGACAACCACGAATAACATGTCAGAAAAACAAAAAACATCTGCCTTAGCTCGATTTTCTTCGGCCGGGATTCAAATGGGAATTATTATTGCCTTGTTTACCTGGCTAGGCACTTGGCTTGATGAAAAATACCGTACAAAAACTCCTTGGTTCACGATTGGACTCTCTTTGTTTGGTGTGATTGCCTCTCTGGTGATTGTCATTCGGGAAGTCATTCAAATGGGTAAAGAAGATGAAAAGTAAGCAGTACCTTAATCACCTATTTATTTCCTTATTTGCTGTGCTTGCCTTTCATCATGCAATCGTCTACCTGCTTCCACTTGGACTTGACCCACGCACCGCACTCATTTACGATTCATTTCTCTTTTTCTTGTTTGCACTTGGCGCAGTCATTATTGCTCCGGCATTGAACCGCGACAAAGAAACGTTTGTGCTCCGATTTTTGGTCTTGACCACCATTCAAATGCTCACCTTTATCGGGGCAATCACCGTGCTCATTGTCCTGCAAATCGACAACATTCGCCTGATTGGATTTCACCTCATAGGGGCGTTTATTCCACTTTTGGCGATTCAATCAACACTGCTCATTCGCTTGACAAAAGAACACTAAGACAGGCGATAAAACCTTCTGCTACCTATCCACTTTTTTCTGTTAATTAATGTTGATAATCTTCTGCTCGACAACTTGTCACTTGAGAAAGTTTAGCTACATTTGCACCAAATTTCAGAAAGAATACACGAAATATAGTCTGCGATGCCGTTGAAAATTGTTTATATTCTCGCCCTTTTAATGAGTTTTTCCTTGTTCTCTAGCGGAACTGTTTATGCAGGAGAAACGAAAGAAGAATTTAATGTTGGGGAGATGATCATGCACCACATTAAAGATGCACACGAATGGCATCTTTGGGGACCTGATCACGGTGGTACGAGCATTTATTTGCCTGTGATTTTGGTGGACGGTACGTCAAAAGTTTTTTCTTCTAAACACTTCTATCACGGTAAAGAAGTGTCCTTTGAACTTTCTAAAGATGAAAAAGGACATTATATGGAAGGTGTTGGTCCAGCAAAAGGATACGCCTTGTTCCATGAAAAAATCTACAAACTAAAGAATGGTCAAATGATCATTAAAGATGGTCACGCAGAAAACGCAAAGCCACTCGACTTATCGATTACGAAAAATGTGGCCTTCATGTTCATGAGTGTGATCTTGTTGTTGGTCATCTTATTTTCTTCGGTTAAATTCTACAAAAAGAATGGCGCTGTGGCACCTAAGGGAATTGCGAAATTCGTGGAGCCATTGGTAGTCTTTGTTCGCGACGACATTGCGAAAGAAAACATCGATGCGCACAAGTACAAAAAGTACACACCTTATTTGTTGACGATTTTCTTTTTCATCTTGATCTGTAACCTGCTTGGATCTATTCCATTGATTGGCGCCAATTTAACAGGTAACATCACGGTAACCATGTTCTTGGCCTTGTGCACCTTGTTGATTACCTTGTTCTCCTCGAATAAAAATTACTGGAAACACATTTACGCGACGCCGGGTGTTCCAATGGCCTTGTTGCCCATCATGATTCCAATTGAATTTATTGGAATCTTCACAAAACCCTTTGCCTTGATGATACGTTTGTTTGCGAACATCACCGCAGGACACATTATCATTTTGGCCTTGGTTTCCATTATTTTCATCAACAAAAGCGCAGCATGGGGAGCATTGTCTGTTCCTATGGCTTTGTTCATCTCAGTATTGGAACTTTTAGTCGCTTTCTTGCAGGCCTACCTGTTTACGATGCTCTCGGCATTGTTCATCGGTGCTGCAGTTGAGGAAGCGCACCATTAATTAGTAACTTTTAAATTACATATAATGTACGGAAGTATAGCAGCAATTGGAGCAGGTTTGGCAGTATTAGGTGCTGGAATCGGGATCGGTCAAATCGGTGGTAAAGCGGTAGAAGGTATCGCTCGTAACCCTGAAGCTTCAGGTAAAATTACAACAACAATGATCATCGCAGCAGCCTTGATCGAAGGAGTTGCGCTTTTTGGAGTCGTTATCGGACTTCTTGGAGGAGCGAAGTAATTAAACATCAAGATGCGCGTACGGTTGGTCCGTGAATCTTGATTTTTTTTGAATGATTGATTAAAACAACTATAACATGGATTTGATATTACCAGATTTCGGTTTATTATTTTGGACAGCACTTGTGTTTGTTCTTTTGCTTTTTGTCATCACTAAATTCATTTGGAAGCCTATTCTTTCTATGGTGAATGAGCGTGAGCAAAAAATCGCTGAGTCACTAGAATTGGCCGAACGCACGAAAGAAGAAATGAAATCGCTGCAAGCGGAAAACGAAAATATTTTGAAGCAAGCACGTGCTGAGCGCGATGGCATGTTGAAAGATGCGCGTGAGGTTGCTGCGAAAATGGTAGAAGATGCGAAGGCTGGTGCGAAATCAGAGTCCGAAAAAATACTCATTGCAGCACGTCAGTCCATTGAATCTGAAAAAGCAGCTGCAGTAGCAGAATTGAAAACGCAGGTTGCTTCTTTTGCTTTGGAAATTGCAGAGAAAGTAATCCGTGGTGAATTGTCATCGGATGACAAACAAAAAATGCTTGCAGAGAAATTGGCAGGTGATATCAATATGAATTAATTCGGTCGCATGAAAAGCACGAAAGCAGCATCCCGTTACGCGAAAGCCCTACTTGAACTTGCCATCGAGAACAAGATGGTTGATGCCATTGCGAAAGACATGCAACACCTTGCAACTGTGTGTGCAGAGAATCCTGATTTTATCAAGTTTCTGAACTCACCCGTAGTGCGCGCAGACAAGAAAATTGCCATTTTTAAGGAAATTTTCGGTCAGTTCGAACAACTGTCTACGCTTTTTGTGAACCTCATCTTCACCAACCGCCGTGAATTCTTATTTACCGAAATCGCAGCATCGTTCAATGATCAGATGAAAACGTACAAAGGAATTGTTCCTTTGACAATCACTTCTGCATCTGCCTTAAATGCATCGACGAAAGAAGCGATTCTTTCTAAAATTCGAGGTGCAGTGAAAGGTGAATTGGAAATAACTGAGGAAATTGATCCTGAATTGATTGGTGGATTCATCGTTCGCATGGGCGATACACAAATTGATGCATCCATTTCCAATCAGCTCAACAACTTAAAACAACGAATAACAAAATAACACGCCCTAGGCGAAAATCAATAATTTGACATAGACATGGCAGATGTAAAACCAGCAGAAGTTTCTGCAATTTTAAGAGAACAGCTTTCAGGATTCCGTTCTGAAGTTGAACTTCAGGAGGTAGGTACCGTTCTTCAAGTAGGAGACGGAATTGCTCGTATTTACGGATTGAACGGTGTTCAGTACGGTGAGCTTATTGAGTTCGATGGTGGACTTCAAGGAATCGCATTGAACCTTGAGGAAGACAACGTTGGAGCGGTATTGCTCGGACGTTCTTCGGACGTAAAAGAAGGAGATACTGTAAAACGATTGGGACGTATCGCATCAGTGAAAATTGGTGACGGAATGGTTGGTCGTGTTGTAGATACATTGGGAATGCCTATCGATGGGAAAGGACCAATCACAGGTGAACTTTACGAAATGCCTATCGAGCGAAAAGCGCCAGGTGTTATCTTCCGTCAGCCGGTGACTGAGCCCCTTCAAACAGGGATCAAAGCGGTGGATGCGATGATTCCAATTGGCCGTGGACAACGTGAGTTGATCATTGGTGACCGTCAAACAGGTAAAACAACTGTTGCGATCGATACCATCATCAACCAACGTGAGTTTTACGACCGTGGTGAGCCTGTATTCTGTATCTATGTTGCCATCGGACAGAAAGGTTCTACTGTAGCTGGTATCGTGAAGAAATTCGAAGATGCAGGTGCAATGGCCTATACTGTAGTTGTTGCTTCAAACGCATCTGACCCTGCTACCATGCAGTTTTACGCGCCAATGACAGGAGCTGCGATCGGAGAATTTTTCCGTGACTCAGGACGTCCAGCATTGATCGTTTATGATGACTTGTCAAAACAAGCGGTAGCTTACCGTGAGGTTTCATTGTTGCTTCGTCGTCCACCGGGCCGTGAGGCATACCCAGGTGACGTATTCTACCTTCACTCCAGATTGTTGGAGCGTGCAGCGAAAATCATCTCTGATGACAAAATTGCAGCACAAATGAATGACCTTCCAACATCATTGAAAGGAATCGTTAAAGGTGGAGGTTCATTGACTGCACTTCCAATCATTGAAACACAAGCGGGTGACGTTTCTGCATATATCCCAACAAACGTAATTTCGATTACGGATGGACAGATCTTCTTGGAGTCTGACTTGTTCAACTCAGGGATTCGTCCAGCAATCAACGTTGGTATCTCGGTATCTCGTGTTGGAGGTTCGGCACAAATTAAGTCAATGAAGAAAGTTGCCGGTACATTGAAGCTTGACCAAGCACAGTACCGTGAATTGGAAGCATTTGCGAAATTTGGATCTGACCTCGATGCGGCGACTAAATCTGTACTTGACAAAGGAGCGCGTAACGTGGAAATCTTGAAGCAACGCGAAGGAGATCCATTCCCAGTTGAAAAGCAAATTGCAATCATCTACTTAGGAACAAATGGTTTGCTTCAACGCGTTCCGATTTCGAAAGTGAAAGAATTTGAAAAAGAGTACTTGAACTATCTAGATGCAAAACATGCAGATGTATTGGTAGCACTTAGAGCCGGAAAATACACGGACGAGATTACAGATACCTTGAAGCGCGTTGCGAAAGAGCTCACTGATAAATATTAATACGCATTGTCAATTTAACCATTGTCAATAAAGAGATATGCCAAGTCTTAAAGAAATACGAAACAGAATCCAATCCGTGGGTTCAACCATGCAGATCACTTCGGCCATGAAGATGGTTTCTGCAGCCAAATTGAAGCGTGCTCAAGATGCCATTACGCAAATGCGCCCTTACTCTCACAAGCTGCAAGAAATTCTTAGTAACCTAAGTGCTACGCTGGATCTTTCTGAAAATGCTTACTCAGAAGCACGTGAAGTGAAAAAGATACTCGTTGTCGGGATTACGTCAAATCGTGGTTTGTGTGGTGGATTCAACAACAACATCATCAAACGAGTAAACGTTTTGGTGAACGAGGACTTAAAAGGGCAGGAAGTTTCAGTGCTGTGTCTTGGAAAGAAAATGCGCGACGCCTACAAGCGTTCGGATGCCTATTACATCAATGATGTGATCGCTCCGGTTGAAGACATTTTCAATCAACTCTCATTTGATAATGTGGCGATCATTGCTGCGGATTTAATGGATCGTTTCAAGAAAAAGGAATTTGACCGTGTGGTGGTTGTTTACAATCAATTTGTAAACGCTGCTTCTCAAAACGTGATGACCGAACAACTTTTGCCGATCGTACCTACCGTACAAGAAGACCTAAGCTCAACAGGTGACTACATTTTTGAACCGTCAAAAACAGAAATCGTTGATGAGTTAATCCCGAAATCATTGAAAATACAATTGTTCAAAGCCATCCTTGATTCCAATGCAGCAGAGCATGGAGCGCGTATGACTGCGATGCACAAAGCAACGGACAATGCGAAAGACTTGCAGAAAAGTTTGAAATTGAGCTACAACAAAGCACGTCAAGCGTCAATTACCAATGAAATCCTCGAGATTGTTGGTGGTGCAGAAGCATTGAATGGGTAACTAAAGAAAATATATGATGAAAGCGGTGTCCATTGGGTGCCGCTTTTTTTGTGCCTTAACGCAAGCAAAAGCTCAATACCGCATCCAGAAATTCCTCAGGTGCCTCGGCATGTACCCAGTGTCCTGCACCTTGAATCGTTACCAATTGTGAATCGGCAAAACGTTCCTCCAACACTGTTATGTCTTCATCCAAGATATACCCCGACAATTCACCACGAATAAAGAGCGTAGGAAGCATGACTTCCTCGTTGGGTACTTCCGATAGTATTTCATCCATTCGCGCCTCTAGCACGGGTAAATTCATCCGCCACGCCAGCTGACCCTTCTCCTTCCAATAGAGATTCTTCAGAATGAATTGACGAACACCATCCGAGTCGATGTGTTGCTTCAAAATCGCTTCCGCTTCGCTGCGTACCTTAATGGTTTCCAAATCGATCGCATGCATCCCACGAAGGATATGGTCGTGGTGCTGCAGATAGGATTTCACACCGATATCCACTACAATTAATTTCTCCAAAAAATCAGAATAAGCTTGTGCGAAATGCATGGCGACCTTGCCTCCCATCGAATGTCCAAGAAGAATTACTTTCGACAACTTCAAGACATCAAAAAGCTCCTTGAGGTCTTCCGCCATGAATTCGTACGAAAACTCATCACTCCACGGCGAATGGCCATGATTGCGCAAATCCACCAAGATCACCCGGTAATATTCCGAAAGACGTTTGGCGTGCGTTTGCCAGTTGTCTGAAAAACCGAACAAGCCGTGTAAAATCACCAAGGGTTGACCCTCGCCCATTTCCCTGTAATACAATTCCATGCGAGAAATTTAGAAAACAGAATCACTCATGATCGCCTCGATGTAGTTGAGGATCTTCTCCCGACCGAAAGCAGACTCACTTGATGTTGTAAACACCGGAGGTAAAGCCTCCCACGACTGCAGCATCACCTTTTTGTACTTCGCGAGGTTCTTTTGCAGCGCACTTGACGACAGTTTATCGATCTTCGTGAAGATCATCGAGAACGGAATCTCCTTCGATCCACACCAATTCATAAAATCCAAATCAATTTGTTGTGGTTCAAGGCGGCTGTCCAACAACACAAATACATTCATTAATGGAGAGCGCTTTGTGAGGTAATCCACGATGAACTTCTCCCATTTCTCGCGCTGCACCTTTGACGCTTTTGCGTACCCATATCCAGGCAAATCGACCACGTACCATTGCTCATTGACAATAAAGTGATTGATCAGCTGTGTTTTCCCCGGACGACCTGAAGTCTTCGCCAAATTCTTTTGTTCCATCAACATGTTGATGAGCGAGCTTTTTCCAACGTTCGACCGCCCGATAAAGGCAAACTCTGGTTTCCCATCCGTTGGACAAAGGGTATGATTGGTGTTCGAAATGACGAACGTTGCAGTTTTGATTTTCATGATGGGGCAAAGGTAAGGATAATAAAAAATGAAGAGTGAAAAATTACCTTCTTCGCTCGTAGAGCTTCGAAGGTTTTAGAATTAAAAGTGAAAAATGACCTGCTTCGCTCGTTGAGCTTCGAAGGTTTTAGAATTAAAAATGAAGAATGACCTGCTTCGTTCGTTGAGCTTCGAAGGTTTTAGAATTAAAAGTGAAAAATGAAGAATTAAAAATCATTGTTGTCCGACTAAATCCACCTTCATGTTTTATCTAATCGCTATTACTCTGGTTTATGGACCAAAGGTCGGAAATATCGAACATTTATACTGATTTAAAGGAAGTTACAAACTGTGATTTAAATCCAAAAACTCCGAGAAAAGAGCGAGAAGGAGAGTGAGAGCGAAGTAAAACAGAGTGGAGTTTCAGCGCTCTCGCTATTTATCCCGATACTTCGGGACTTCACTCTCACTCTGTTTTAGTGGACCCCATCGGGGTCAAACCTTTGTAACCATAGGCCCCCCCGAAAGACCAATGACCCCATCGGGGTCAAACAGTTTAAATACTAAATGACTAATTCTCTCCGCTCTTTGAGCTTCGACGGTTTTAGAATTAAAAGTGAAAAATGAAGAATTAAAAATTACCTTCTTCGCTCTTTGAGCTTTACAGAATAACACCTTCTTCGCTCTTTGAGCTTTACAGAATAA